>CAVQQV010000031.1:0-65056 GCA_963714885.1 Candidatus Sulfomarinibacteraceae bacterium
CCGACCCCAACGGGCCGGCAGCCACTTCAGAAAGAAATCAGATTAAATCGTCATTAAGATCGAACCGTACCCCCAGGGTCGCCCACCAGCCGTAGTATTCCTGCTGGCGCATATAGTCCGGGCTGCCCTCATACACGGTGAAGGGTTCGTCGGTGATGTTGATGAACTCGAGCACCAAGCCCCACTGCTTCCCAACCTGGACGTGGAACATGAAGTCGAGCTGTGCGTGGTCGTCGACCCAGAGGTCTTCGGCGGCTTCGTCTCCGACCTCGAGCAGGTTCTTTCCGTTGTAGTTCCACGAAAGCCGAGTCGAGATGCCGTACTTTTCGTAGACCAGGGCGATGTTGCCGACATTTTCCGACTGTCCCGGCAGCGACGTCGCGTCGCGATTCGGGTACCGGGCTTCGGAATCGACATAGGTGTAGTTGGCGTTGAGGCCGAGTCCGCCCCAGCCGCCGTTCCAGCTGGTGAAGTTTTTCTGGAACGCAAACTCGACGCCAAACAGTTCGCCGCTGTCGCCGTTGCGCGGCTGGATGACCTCGAACTCCTCGCCGTCGACCACCTCGTCGACGTTGAAGAAATAGATGATGTCGGTGAGGTCTTTGTAGAAGACACCGGCCGAGAAGATGCCGACCGGTTTCATGTAGATCTCCCACATGAGGTCGAAGTTCCACGAGGTTGTGACGTCAAGATCAGGATTGCCGAGTTCGATCTCCATGTCCTCGATATTGATCAACCGCCACGGGGCCATGTCCTCGAAGTTGGGCCGCGCCAGACTGCGGGTGATTGCGGCGCGGAGCTGGGACTCAGCACCGGTCTTGTAGACCATGCTGAACTGGGGCAGCCACTCGGTGTAGCTCTTGTCTCCGGTGACCGGCGTCAAGTCGAGGGGATCTCCTTCCTCGTCGAGAATCAGCTCGTAGGCCAGGTAGTCGACCTTCGTGCTCTCCACCCGGACACCGCCCATGAACGAGGTCTTGGGCCCGAAGAGCAACTCGGTCATCGCGAAGGCGGCCCAGGTGTCCTCGCCGACGTTGAAGTCCGCCAGGTCTTCCTCGAGGTTCCTCTCCTCCTCCAGCAAGCCGCTGTTGAAAAGGTCTCGCATCAAAGTCGGGCTCTGGAAGGGAATGATCTGGTCGCCGTAGATGCCGTTGAAGAACGGAGTCTCGGGTTGCCAGTTGTCAACAAAGGCGGCGAAGTTGAGGTCGTCGTCGGCCTCCCAATCGGACACGTCGTAGTTCTGCTCCTTGGTCTTCTGCCGGTACTTGGCACCGACCTTCCACAGACCGCTGAATCCCGAGTCTTTATAAAAGCCCTGGGTGAAGTTGAGGGCGCCGATGTAGTCCTCCTCGACGGCCTTCTTGGACTCGCTCTCGATCCCGTCAAACCAGTATTCGTCCACCTGCTCATTCAGCGGATTGGCCTGGATGTTGTTCGGGTTGATCGATCCCGGGCTGACGTTGGGGTCGAATTCCACGTCCTCCTGGATGAAGACCGAATTGATCTGGTTCGCAGTCTCCTCAGAGGACTTGTTCCAGTTCAGGCGATAGTCGATCACCCCGGACTCACCGATGATGTTCTCGCCACCCAGTGTCAGGGAGTTGATGAACGACTCCTGCTGGCGGTCCCTGATGGCCCGTTCGAGTTCGTTGTCGCTGACCGCGTTGCCTTTGGCCCGCCGGAGTTCGGTGTCGATGTAGTTCGTCCACAGGCCGCGTAGAAAATAGTTGCTGGTGATCGATGCCCGGTAGTCGAGATCGCCGGTGATTCCGTAGCGTTCGCGTTCGATGGTGTAGTCCCGCATATCGAGTACGTCAAGCTCGCCGTCGTCGTACTCGGGCTCAACATTGTCGGACCCCCTCTTGGTGTCGGACCCGCTGCCCGAAAGCAGCAGACCCCATTTTTTTTCGGGCCGAACCGCGTCCCGAACATCGCCGTAACCAGCGGTGCCGTTTCCTCGACGAGGGCACTGTAGTTTGCGCCCAACGACGCCGACACCCGGGTTTCCTCCGGGGCCCTCTTCGTTACCAGATCCACCGTGCCGCCGATGGAGTCACCGTCCATGTCCGGTTTGAGGGTCTTTGACACCTCGATGGAACCGAGCAGGTCGGCCGGGATGGTGTCGAGCGCGATGCTGCGGGTCCCCGCCTCGGGAGAGGGAATGCGTTCGCCGTTGACCGTGGTCGAGTTGAGCCTCGCCTCGGTGCCCCTGATGATGACGTATCGCCCCTCGCCCTGGTCGCGGAGTAGGCTCACCGCAGGGATCCGCTGGGCGGCCTCGGACGCGTTCTTGTCCGGGAAGCGGCCGATCTGATCGGCGGCGACGATGTTCGAAATATTGATGCTGTTCTTCTGCCGATTGAGCGCCTTGGCCTGCCCGGCCAGGAGCGGTGAACCGCGGACTTCGATTTCACCCGCATACACCAGCTCCATATCCTGGTTCACGGGTTCGCCCGCGACCACCGTCACAGTTGCGGACCCTGCCTGGAGCCCGAGGTAGTCAAACATGATGGTGTGTTCACCCACCGGGACCGGCGCCAACCTATAGGCACCGTCGAGCCCCGTAAAGGCCTCGACGTTGGTGCCCTGAATCGTGACCTTGCAATCGGGGATGACGTTTCCGCCCTGTCCTGTCACCGTGCCGTAAATGACACCGGTGCCACTCTGAGCGGTGGCAATTCCAGGCAGAAACACCGCAATAATGAACAATGCCATGAGGGCCAGAAACTTGATTTCCTTCAAGGACGCCATCGCTACCTCCCTTTATTGGGGCCACCTCGGTGACCGGTTGGTTTGGGTTCTTGCCTCCGGGCCTCCCCTCCCGGATTTGGAACGTTCCAGAATATTCCAAAAAACTTCCATCTCAAGATCCTCGATACCATGACTTTACGTCGAATTGGCGTCCCCTGGAACGTTCCAACTTGCATTTTCAATCAAGGGAACCTATATTTTGGAACGTTCCAATTGGAACATACGTCCTGAACGAGAGGAAGTCAAGTGTCACCACGAGGAGAATCAGTCTCACCGCTGTCGCAACACCGGCCGACGATCCACGATGTCGCACGCCGCGCCAAGGTGTCGAAATCGTTGGTTTCGATGGTGACCCGCGGAGAAGAGGGCGTCAGCCCGGAAAGCCGCCGGGCTGTTCTCAAGGCCATCGAAGAACTCGACTACCGCCCCAATTTGATGGCTCGCGGCCTTGTCCAGCGCCGGACACGCATCTTCGGCGTGATGATCTCCGACCTCCGCAACCCGTTTTTCAGCTCCGTCGTCTCGGGCATCCAGGATCGAGCCAACGAGCTCGGTTATCAGGTGCTCTTCAACACCGGAGACCGCGATCCGACCCTCGAGGAAAGAGCCATCGAGAGCCTGTTGGAGCTTCGGGTCGACGGTCTCATCCTCGCATCACCCCGAGTCGACGACACCGTGGTAGCCCGTGCCTCGGCAACGGTCCCAGTGGTCGTACTCAACCGCGAGACCAGCGACGATGCCACCGACAGCGTAACCAACGACAACATCACCGGCTCCCGGTTGGCGATCGAGCATCTCGTCGGGCTCGGTCACAGTCGCATCGCCTTCATCTCCGGAGGCTCGGGGTCGGGCGGGCGGATTCGAGTCGAAGGCTATCGCCTGGCCATGGTCGAACTGGGTCTCGCCGACCATATACAAATCGCCGAAGGCGCCCACACCGAGGACGGCGGCGAGCGGGGCGCACGGGAAATTCTCACCACCCGTCCCCTGCCCACGGCGATCTTCGCCTCTAACGACCTCTGCGCGATCGGCGCCATGAACGCCCTCGAAGAGGCCGGCATCCGGATCCCCGAGGACATTTCATTGATCGGCTACGACAACACGAGCCTCGCCGCGTTGCGCCACATCTCGTTGTCGAGCATCCACCAGCCGGGCCGCGACATGGGTCGGTCGGCGGTGGACCGTTTGTCCGAACGTCTTGCCGGCAAGCGCACGACCTCCCGCCATGACGTTGTAGTTCCAGGTTTGGTGGTGCGCTCGACCACCGCCCCTCCCCGAGCCCCGGACCCACCCGAGTGACAACCGACAGCGAACATCCGACATCACAAACATGACTCAAAAAGGTTGGAGGACCACATGAAAATTTCGAAACACCCGACGCCCACTCTTCCCCCTCACGCTCGTCTTGTTCAATGGTTGACCACCGGCGCCGCGATCATGGCGCTCGCTGCGTGCTCGGGCGGCGCCACCCAACCACCCGCTGACGCAACTCCTTCCGTCGAGGTTGCTGTCCTGGTTCCGGTGCTGATCACCGAACAATCGGCGGTGGACACCGACGACCCGGCGATCTGGATCAACCCCGACGACCCCGCCCAGAGCCTCATCCTGGGCACCGACAAGGGCGGCTCGATCTTCGTCTTTGACCTCGACGGGAAGATCATCCCGGAAAAGACGTTCTCCGGCATGGGCCGTGCCAACAACATCGACGTCGAGTACGGATTCATGTTCGGAGGCGAGCCCGTGGACATCGCCGTCGCCACGGACCGCAACGAGAACAAGCTCCGCGTCTTCCGCCTTCCTGAAATGACGCCCATCGACAACGGCGGCATCGAGGCCTTCGAGGGCGAAACACCGGAGCTTCGACGCCCCATGGGCGTCGCGCTTTATAAGCGGTCGTCGGACGGGGCTGTTTTTGCGGTTGTGAGCCGCAAGGGGGGGCCCTCCGGGACCTACCTCTGGCAGTACCTGCTCGAGGACGACGGCAACGGACAGATCAAGGCCGGCAAGGTGCGTGAGTTCGGGACCTTCAGTGATGTCACGGCCATGAACGAGGAGGGGGTGGCCGAGCTCGGTGAGATCGAGTCGGTGGCGATCGACGACGCGCTTGGCTATGTGTACTACTCGGACGAGTTGGCGGGGGTCAGGAAATATCATGCGGACCCCGACGCACCTGAAGCCAACGTGGAGCTTGCAATCTTCGGCACCGATGGTTTCACCGACCAACGCGAAGGTATCTCTATCTACACGATCAACGACGGAACGGGCTACATCCTGGTCTCCGACCAGCAGGGCAACGCCTTCCGCATCTTCAAACGCGAGGGCGAGCCCGGCGACCCCCACAACCACCAGTTCGTCAAGACAGTCGCCGTGTCGACCAACGAGAGCGACGGTTCCGAGGTGACTTCCGCGGTGCTCGGCCCTCGGTTCCCATCGGGTCTCTTTGTGGCGATGTCGGACAACCAAACCTTCCATTACTACTCGTGGGACGACATCGCCGGTGACGATCTCGAGAAAGCGCCGAACGGTGTCGTGGCGACGCCGTAACAATCCTCCCTGCTGATGGGGCAACCCATCCGGCGCCGGCATTCCCGGCGCCGCTTTTTTTCTGCGAAGATGGAGAAGTGAGCACGGAATCAAAATTCGATGTTCTGCTCTTCGACCTCGGCGGAGTGCTGATCGACTTTGCGGGTTTTGACGAACTGAGTCGGCTGTTGCCGGGAACGCCGGATCGTGCAGAGGTCCGTGCTCGTTGGATCGAGTCGGAGTCAGTCCAGCGTTTTGAACGCGGCGGCATTACGCCGCACGAGTTTGCTCGTGGCGTGATCGGAGAACTGGAGCTCGATTTCACGCCCGACGACTTCATCGCCGCCGTTGTTGGGTGGGCGCGCGGGCCGTACCCCGGGGCGAGATCGCTCCTCAGTCAACTCCAGCCGACCCACCGACTCGCCTGCCTGAGCAACTCGAACGAACTGCACACACCGCTCCACCGCCGCAGCATGGACCCACTGATGGACAGGTATTACTTCTCAGACGAACTCGGTCAGGTGAAACCGGATCGCGAGATCTTCGAGCACGTCATCCGGGACCTGAATGTGCCACCGCAACGAATCGCCTTCTTCGACGACACGCCGGTGAATGTCGAGGCCGCCCGCAGCGTTGGAATCAGCGCCCATGAGGTCGACGGAATAGCCGCGCTCAAGGAAGAACTCCAACGTCTGGGCATACTCGACTGAAGAATCGGCACTCTCCCTATCCAGCAATTCACGAAGTGAATTGCAGCGCCAACTCCATGATCCGCTCCTGGGTCGCTTCGGCGCGCGGCAGGACCCCTTCGATCGCCCCGGCGTGCCTCAGTCTGGGCTGATTCCTCACATTACCCGTGGTACAAAGATGGGGAGCACGTCAGATACCCTGATTTTCGGTCTCGAGTGGGCTCTCCGGAGAAATCAATTGACCCGCGAAGGTGATGGACCCGGCAACCGTGGCTCGGTCTGGGTCTTCTCGTACGGCCCCACCCCTCCATCGGAAAATTGGCGGCCGTAATCGCCTCCGCCCCGGGGCGCGGTGGTGCTCGTCGCGACGATCGGCTTTCTCCACCGCCATCGCTTCGGGCACAGCCGTCCTGCTGTCACTGATCGTGATCATCGGCCACCTCGGCCGCTGGTTGTGGGGTCGTCGGAACGAGCGCCTGGCGGTGGAGAACGGTTGGTGAGGAATGCGGGTTCGAAGCTGACAGGGTCCGAGTCCACATAACCGCCGTAAGGGTGCAGCCGATGCATGGCGAAGCCGCCTGGTTTTTCCGCGCTATCCGCTCAGGCACGAGAGAATCTGTCACGACAGATTCCTGTCTATAATGAGAAAAGTAACTCTTGGTAGTCGGCTCGAATCGGGTCCAAGAATGGGAGAGAGGTCCATGAAATTGGCGTACGCAACCCTCGCTCTTCCCCTCGTGATCCTGGTTGCGGCAGCGTCAGACAGACCCGCCGCCGGCTCTCAGAAGGAGGACCAGCAGAATCTCGAGGATGCGAACAGGCGGCGGTGGCGCGGCGCCCGCTGCCGCAGTCGCGTACCGCTCGAGGTCAAGAAGGGTCGCGCAAATGACGGTTGGACCAACTGCGGCATTTTGTACTGGGGGGACGGCGGGAACAAGAGAGTACGGGTGAGGGTCTCCGACGCCGATGCGGTTCGCCGGAGGTTTTCTGGTGGCACGATCCCCATCGGGACTGATTTTGTCGCATCGGGTTGGGAAGTCGAGGAGGACGGGGGCACCCTCTTCCTCGAGATCGAGTTACAGGGCCTACCCGTGCGTAGGGCAAAGGTGTACTTCGGTGATTCTTGGGTGGGACGGGTAGGTGTGAACAGGATCACCGATTTCGAGAGGTGGGCGCGTTTTGAATTTATGGAGGTGCTTGGTCGACACCGGCCGAACAACTGGTCGCGGTTCCCTCCGCTTCCACGATGCCCCAGCCAACGGCACCGGCCATTTCGGTCGATCGCCATGCGCCCGCTGCGGCCACACTGCGCGTGTTGGCTGCTTCGGTGGAGCCGTCGCGGGTCGCTCCGGGCGACGAGGTCCGACTGACCGTGATCTACACCGTGGCCGGCCTGGTCCGAGGTACAGCCGTTTCTGGTGGCCGAAAGTCGGACGATCCTCCGCGACGGCGCGACGCTCACCACGATTGAAGCGTCGGCTCTGCGGGAGTCCGGGACCCACCAGTCGAGTCAGCCTCTGCAGCTTCCCGCCGTCCTGGCCGAAGGCGTCTACGAGCTTCGGGTGGCGGTCGAGCTTGGCGGCAACGTAGAGATCGGGTCGGCCATGTTCCAGGTGGTCTCGGGAGGGCCCTGCAGCAAAGGAATCGCCGGCACCGCGGGGGTGGTGAACATGACCAGGACCGACCGCAAAAATCATGGCGCAACGCGGAGTCCCCGGGAGATCGCGTTCTTTTCGGGCCGGCTGGCTGCGGCAGTCATCATCACCTTGACGGCAACAATGGCCGGTGGCGCCGACTGGTACGCACTGTGTGAGCGTGAGACCGGCTCGGTCGTCGTTGGCGAGTCGCCGGAGGAAGATCGGTATCAGGTTCTGGCCGGGCCTTTCCCGGGTCGGCGAACGGCAGGAATGTGGATCGAGGACCACCACCCTGACCACCGGTGCACCGCACCTGTCTCCGGGCCACACGGTAACGCCGCGTTGTCTGCGGATGGCGAGGAGTGGTTGGCAGTATGCAGCCAGATGACACACGAGGTAGAGCTCGTGCAGAAGGCTCCTCCATCGGGGTACCTGGTACTGCTCGTCAACAACTTTCAGCCCACACTCCACCCCGACTCGACCACGGCACGCAACTGGACAGACTCGGTGTGTCCTGCGTGGCGGTGTGACTCGATGGGTCGCTGCATGACCGATCCGACCGCCAACGACCCCGGAGCGGCGAGCGGCGGCTGGACGGCGGGCAGCTTGACTTCGGTCACCCTGGATTCAGACGCCACTGCCGCGCCGCAGACCAGTCGCGCCATCTCGATGGCCGGCCCGGGACGCGCCGACTTGAGTCCCTTGATCGACACCGCGACGGCAGCGGCCATGAGCTGCGCCTACCCCGCAGCCCTCGCCGACACAGATCACATGACAACTTTGATCCTCAGCACCCGTGGCTCATAGCCAACCACGACACGATCCGTCAGCTGTCCGCACGGCAGCGGGCCACGGAACAGTCGGTGTGGCAGGCAAGCTCCGCGCTCCAATCGGGCGAACTCAAACACGCCCGGCGGCTGGCAGGCGAGGCGGCCGACACCGCTGTGACCTGCCAGACCCGCGCGGTATCCGAGCTGTTGCACGGGATCGACACCGCCATCGAGCAAACCCGGGCGGCGCGTAACGCCAAACGGAGCCAGGCGGCGTCCGCCCTGCTGCCGGGTCTGATCGATCTCGCCGGTCTGATCAGCGGCGCAGAGGCCGGCACGGTCGAGTTCAACACCGCAAACGTGTCGGCGGTCGGCAGCTCGCTGATGCCGTCATCGCTCGATCTGTGCGCGTTTCAGCTCGAGTACCGCGATCCCGCAGCAATGGTGCCGACCTGTACCTGTAGCGGATATGTGTACGACGTCGGCCAATTCCGATGCGTGCGCTAAGAGCGGCCCGGAGGTCATAATGCGACCAGCACGACTCCTGCGCGAGCTGGAGACAGCGATGTCGCCGCGCCGCGTTGTTGGCCGTCGTCATCACGGTGACGGCACCGGTCTTCATCGCCGCCGCCGCCGGGCCGCCGGGTTTCGACGGGATCCCCGAGCCGTCGTGGACGCCGGCGATCCGCGCGCCGGAGGAGATCGTGCCGCGCGCGGAACACGCCGGCCGCGGCGTTGTGGCGCTGCCTCGAAGGTGGCGACCCCGTGGCGCCCGTCAACGAACTCGAGCGTCTGATACGGCTGTCGGTGGTTCTCGAGGCGGCACGGTCACCGCGCGCCGAGTTGCTCGCGGCACGCGACGCCGCAATCGAAGCCGGCGGCGCTCGATCGCCGATCGCAATCGCCGAGGCGTTCGAGGCCGATCTGGCCCAAGATTCTGCGTTCGCCGGCGAGCGCCGCCGGCCGGACTGGCTACCGACCGTCCTGCGACCCGCTCTCCCCCGTTCTTGGCGGTCCCGAGCGTGACGCCTGGAATCGCTGGGCGGTGCCGCCGCCGCCGGACGGGGGCTGCGGCGACGACACGGCGACGATCACCGACCGCGCGGTCGCGGTCGCGATGCTGATTCGGCAGCGCGACGGCTCGTTTCTGTCGGTTCGCGGCACCCTGGCAGCAATTGCGCGGGAAGGCCGGGCGATCGCCGTTGGTGACACCGACGACACACCGGGCGCGCGTCTGGCAGGCATGGCCGGTGCGCTCGATCTCGCGATGCTTTCGCTTGACGCCGCCGAATCGGCGTGGGCGGAGTCGAGCACCCTCATCGCAGAGCTGGTCGACAGCGCGGCCACCAGTCGCGGTCTCGCTGCGGCCGCTCGTGCGCTGTCGCTCCAGACGACGAGCCAGTACCTCGCCCAGTCGGACGATCCGCGGGCCGCGGCCGGGGCGCGCCTGGTCTTGCGCTCGGCCGGCATGAGCGCGGCCTCCGCGGCGAGATTCGAACCGGCCCTGATCGTCGAGCAGCCAACCGTGCTCGACCTCGAGTTCACGCCCGACGACTCGCCGCGCCGGGCTGCGGTGGCCGCTCTGATCGCGTCGCTAGAGGGCCAGCTTCCGATGCTCGAACAGCTCTACGACGCGCGAGCCTCGCGCGAGGCGGCATTCCCTGCGGCGTCGAACGCCGAAGCCGATCCCCTTCGCGAGGCGTTCGGACAGCGGGCGGACGGGTTGTGGTCGCGCCTTGCCCACGCCGCGCGCCAGCTCGGCGAGCGCGATCTCGAAGAGTGGCGCCACGCCTGGGCGTGGACGGAAATTGGGACGATTCGCGACCGGCTGCTGCCACTCGAGGCGGCGCTGTCGCAGATCGAGCAAGACGCTCTGTGGACGGCCACCGGCGACGTCACGGCATTCGATGACGCCGTAGACAGGCAGTGGTTGCTCATGGCAGCCATCGAAGACGCACGTACTTCGGAGGCAGGCCATACGGCCGAGTTGCAACGCTCGGCCGAAAAATTGATCGCACCTGCCGCCGAGGCGATGGCTGATCTCGCGCGGCTCGTAGGGGCGGGGCGGCAAGGCACCGTCGACGACAAGATCCGCGACTTCCTGACCGTAGCCGAGGGCGTTCTTGGCGAGCGGGCTGCGGCCCTGGGCGAAGCCGAAGCGCTGCGCCGCGAGCTCCGCGCCGGGTTGCCCACAGGAGATTACGGGCCGCCGCTGTCGTTCAGCCAAGCGAGCCTCACGCTCGCCGGCGTCCGCGACCTCGAGCGACTGCTCGCGGGTCGAGCTGTCGCGGAGCACGCAGTCCTCGGCATCGCCCAACCCCGCGCAGCGTCGGATCGAGACGCCGCCCTGCTTGAAGTTGCGTACCTGCTCGACCTGCCGGTCACAGCTTTCCGGCGCGGCAACGACGTTACGCTGACCCTGCGGTGGGGCGAGACGGCATTCGCGACCTCGATCCCAGTCGGGCCCGGCCAGCAGGCGTCGGCTACGACCGCCAGCACGCACAGGGCCGCCCAATGGGCAGCATTCCGGGGGGCCGACGCATGGCGCGGCCACGGGCAACCGGCGATCGCGGCGCCGACCTGGTCGGGCACGCAATCGCCCCCATCCCTGATTTGGGCCGCGGTCCCGACCAGCTCAGCTGACGGTGCCTATGACAATTTCCACCTGCAGCCACCAACCATGCCGCCTGGGTGGGTGGCGGAACAGCAACGCGCCCAACAGAACAAGACACAGACGCTCGAGGGGCAGATCGACAAAGCTATGCGAGGGAACATGGCCAACTATGGCCTCGGCGTTACCCTCGTCGCGGTCGGCGGGTGCTCAGGGTTGTGGCCGATCGCAGGTGCCGGAGGATGGATCCTGGCTTCGAATTTAGGGAAGGACACCCTCACCGGCAGCGCCAAGGCGGTCAACCAGGCCTACGGCTCGACCGATCCGCGGGTGCGGGCGGCGATGGACCGGCAGATCGACAAGGCCCGGGGGGCAGTCGACGCGTTGGGCATCCTGACCGGCTCGATGAGCGCCAATATCGGGGCCGATCTCATCGACCCGTTCTTCAGCACCATCGGCGGCTTGGGCGGTGCAATGTTCGGCAGCTCTCCACCTCCACCAACGGACCCGTACCTGGACAGAATCAATGAAGCCGACGCCCTGGTCCAACAGGCATTCGCGGCCGCAAAGCTGTGCCAGTGGCCGAAAGCTCGCGATCTCATCAATCAAGCGAGAGCCAAGGATCCCCACGGGCAGTGCTACTGCTGGCGAAAAATCGGCTACCGTGTGATTGAGCTCGCCAACAAATGGGACGGCGACCTCGAAGCCGCGAAGAACACCCTTGCCTTCGCCCGCAAACGCGCCCACGACGAGGTCTACGGCTGCGGACTTCGAGCCGCAAATCTTCCGGCCAGACTCGCTCGGGAATACAAGAACCAGGCGCGGTGGGCGTGCGACACAAGGTTCGATCGCGAGATGTTGGGACTCCACTTGTTAGGGGAGCGGCTTGAGGGGATCGAGAACTCGCTGGCGGTCGCCGAGGCGAGCTGCGATCGTGCTGAGGCGACCGGGCTGGCCCGGCAGGTCATTGCGTGGGCCGACGCCAACACCCAACCCTATGCCTGCGCCCCGACGATGCGCGCCGCCGCGGAGACGGTGCTCACGTGGGCGACGCAGCCGCTCGACGGAACTGTGCAAGTGCTGACCGACGCACGAACCGCGATCGACCGCTGCGAGCTCGACAGGGCGCAGAAGCTGCTCGATGCCCCGGCGCCCCCGTCGCGTTGCCCGGAGGAAGGCATTGCCCCGGGAGCGACCGAGGACACGCGGCGCGAGCTGCGCCGGTTGCTCGAAAGGCGCCGCGCGGACACCGCGCGGTTCACCCAGCTCGAGCAGGATGCCGAGATCATGCTGGAGAGCTGCGACCAGACCGCTATGCAGAACCTGTTGGCCGAGCTCGGACGGCTCGATCCGTGCCTCGACGACCAAACCGGTACAGCCGGCATCGAGAGCCGTCGCCACGCGATCGCCGAGCGTCTGCGGCGCTCGCTGGATCTCGCCTCCGAGGGCACTCTCACACAGATCGACCAGGTCAAAGACCTCCTCAACGACGCGATCCTGGCGGCCGACACGGCGTGCGACATGCAGCCGGCGCGCACGAAGCTCGACCGAGTGACCGAGATTCTGAAGGTCCTGTGGCTCTCGCCATGCGCCAGAGCCATTTTCGTCGAGGAAATCGATGCGGTATCGCGGCACGCTACCTACGTCGAGCAGCGGGTCGATGAGCGCGCCGCGGTGCTGGCTGGGATTCGGGCCGACTTCGACGCCGCCGATGCCGCCTTTAAGGCCGCCCTCCAGGGCTGCTCGGAGGCTGGGCTCGACCGCGCGGCGGCGATGCTCGAGGCCGCTGCCGGCGGAATCTCCGCGCTGCCGATCATGACCCACTCCTCGTGCCAGGCGATCACGCGTCTGCGTGACGTGGCTCTCGAATCACGCGACGAGGCGCTGACACTGAAGGTCTATTGGGCCGGGATCGACGCCGACCTCGAGAACGCCCGCCGAATCGCCGCCGAGGGCCGCGGCATCGGTATCGACGTCTACTGCGCGGGAGTACGCCAGAAGGCCCATCCGGCGAGTTGCTTCCAAGCCGAGCTTGCTGAGTGCGACCGCCTCTCGCCGAGCGATCCGCCAATCGGCAGCGGTACTGCAAATGTCGTGCCGCCGCCACCGGCGCCGCCTCCGGGCGGCGGCAGCGGGTCGTCAGGCGGCGGTTCGGGGCGGGTGCAGCTCGACGATCCGGAGCCATGTGCGCGGGACGTCTCGTGGTCGCCGGCGCGGCAACGATTCGAGTGCACCTGCCCGGGCTACCGGCTGGACGAGAACCTCGGACGATGTCTGCCCGGGACGACGACGGCCGCGACGCTGAGCCAGGCGAACTGCGACGCACAGTACCCGGGCACCCGCCTCGCTACCGACCCAGAGACCGGCTTGCCGGCGTGTCTGTGTCCGATCGGCACGGCCTGGAGCGGAACCCACGGCAGATGCCTGGAGCTGATGGTCGCCGGGGGCGTGCCCGCGGGCAGGATGTCGTGCGACCCTGCCATGGGAGGTTCTTTAATCCGGGAACCGGTCGCTGCGAGTGCACGGTGGGGACCTGGGACGCGACTCTCAGCCGTTGCGTCGACACCGCCGCCGCCGACCGCCAGCGCGCGGTCGAGGCCGGCCAAAAGGCCGCCGAGTGTGAGCGGCTGTACTCGGAGATCCAGTCGTTCCGCCGCAGCGGCAGCGCAGTCCACCGGCAGATGGCGGCCAACGCCGAGGCCAAAGCGCAAAGCTTGGGATGCGACGCGGGTCGGATCGACCAAGCCATCGCACGCGGCGACCGGCCGCTGTTCCCGCAGCCGAGCAGTGGATCGGGCGGCACCGGGTCGAGCCCCAGCAGTGCAGGCGATGGCGCGGAGTGCTGGATCACCTCCGGTAGCGTCCGTTCCGAGGTAACGCTGGTGTTCAAAAAGGTCCAGAGCCCCGAGCGCATCAACGTCTGGGTGGTAGCAACCCAGCGGCTCGGCGCGGACAGCCTGATCGAGTCGCATCGCCGCCTCGATTCCCATCTTGTCGGCCGCTATGAGCGGTACGAGGACGCGAAGGGTGTGGCAACCGGCGCGTGCCAGGGGCTGCCCATCCACCACAACGGGCCGTGGGAAGGGTCGGACGACGGCAATAGCGCAACCTGTCAAATCCACAACATGGGCGGCCAGGGGGGAATCATCCTTGTATACGAACAGCAGGCCGACGGAAACCACGTCAACGTCTACCTCTTCTCGGCCTCCGAAGAGGACCTCGGCGCGATCAGTGAACATTGGGACGGTCTACCCGGGTTCCGCTTCGTCACCCGCACGTCCTCGCACGCTTCCGCCATGACCGCGGCTCGCGGGCGGTGCAGCGGCCGCCAAATGGTGAACTGACCGAGTGTGCGCCTGAGCCCTATCGTTCATCGTGATGATCGGTCACCTCTGACAATGGCTGTGGGGTCGTCGGACCCAGTGCCTGGCAGCGGAGAACGGGTGGCGAGGAATCGGCTTGAGCTGAAATCGAGAGCAAATTCCTTGTCAGCCGCTATGAAATTGTGACATTTGACACGGTAGCAAGTCCTTCCACTTGAAAAATTTTAGGGCGATTCACCCGAGGACTTCCGACTGGCGGGGTTTGCGGGGCGTTGCTATCGGGGGGCGAGAAATCTGAAAACCATGCGATCAATCGTGACGATGTTGATGAATCTCTTGGTCGCCTCTTCACTGGCGGCAGGCCCCATCGAGTCGAGAATCTCCCTCTCGAGCCCCGTACTCCGACCCAGCTCATCTACGTACGCTCGGCCAGCCACTGGTTTTTGGCGGAATGAGCGTTCTCCAAATCGTCTGCTTCGTCTGACCTGGCACGCGCACTGAGACAAGCACGGCGGGACGCCGCGATTCGCCGTCCGCAGTAGACACCCGGTGAGGAGTGCGGGTTAGGAAGGATCGTGTCGGCACGGCGCGAATGCACGCGTCCCGTGCGATCGATCATCTGGAAGGCGGACCCGTCGGACCGACCCTCGGGCCGGCCGCATAACCCTTTCGCCGGGCGTCTCCAACCCCGGTGAACCGACCCGTCTGCGGGTCGAAGGCCACGGCGTTGACGGCGCCGAACCGGGCGAGGGGGATCGCCTCGGGTGGGAAATAGAGGCGATGAACGTCAGGAAATCCCATGCTCAACAATCCGTCGGCGGCGGCATCGGTCTGAGGAGCGGCGATTTCTATCTGAACCTGCACCGGGTCGTGACCACCCCAGAGGGTCCTTGGCGCCACCACCGCGTCGCGCACCTCCATCCGCCGGTCGACCACGTTGCTGATGACCTGGGTGACGATGGGTGGGATCAGATTGCTGCCGGCGCTGCCGAGCGCCAGGACCGGAACGCCGTCTTGGAGCACGATCGTCGGTGCCATGTCGCTCCAGCACGGACTTCTGGGCCTAAGAAATGCCGAACTGGTTGGATCCTCGTAGTCAAAGGTCTCGAGAAAGACGCTGTAAGGAAAACCGAGGCCGGGGGTTGCAACCTTGTTGCCGAAGAGGCGGCCGAGGGTCTGAGTAAGGGACACCATATTGCCGTACCGGTCGGCGACCGAGACCTGGACGGTGTGCTCTCCAATTGGTTTCGCAACCGCACGAGTATCGAGGGCAGTCTCGGGGATAGCGTGACCTGGGGAGATGAGTTGGGCTCGCTCCTTTGCGTGGATCTTGCTCACGTGTGGAAGATCGAAAATGGTGGTACGGCTGTTGCGCGGGTCCAGCAAGGCATGATCCGCCTGTGCGATGCGAGAGGCCTCGATGAGGAGGTGGAGCCGCTCCACGGAGTCTTCGGCCAGGAATTCTCTCGGCCGGGTCTCGAGAATATTGAGGGCTTCGACGACCTGGTCCCCACCTCCGGGCAGCGGGAAGGTGAGCAGTTCCACATCGCGGTAGCTCGATCGAAGTGGACGGGTCTCTCGAACCCGGACCGTTGCCAGATCGGTCCGGCTCAGAAAACCGCCGTTGCGCGCCATGTCTGCTGCGATCTGAGTCGCGATGGCGCCGCGGTAGAAGCAATCGGTCCCCTCGGCTGCGATCCGCCGCAAGGTGTTGACCATGTCCGGATGACAGTAGCGGTCACCGGCTTTCCCAAGCGTGAGGCCCTGGTCGAGAACGACGAAACGGAGGTAATTCGAGGTCAGAATCTCGTCGAGGTAGAGATCTGTCCACTCAAGATAGTTCTGGCTCAGCCGGTAGCCACTTTCGCCGATCGCGATTGCGGGAGCAAGCGCCTGGGCCAGGTCGAGCGTGCCGTACCGCTCGAGAGCGAGCGCCAACGTCGCGAGGGTTGTGGGCGTTGCAGCCATCTTGTAGCCAAAAGGTGTCTCGGCCGCCTTGAGCTCAGCCAACTGCGAGAGGTCGACCGAGATCGGCGCATGGGCGGTCCCGTCAAATGCCACGCTGCGGCCGTCGGCCAGGGCAATAACGATATAGGTCATGCCCCCGAGCCCCGATCCGCCCGGGTCGGCCACCCCCAGTGCAAACGCGCCGGCGACCGCTGCGTCGACGGCATTGCCGCCCTGCTCGAGCACCTCGACCGCCGCTCGCGTGGCCTCCACCGACGCCGAGGAGACCATTCCGTAGTCGGAGCGGGCTTCGGTTGCATACAGGGCCGCTGGTTGAGCGTCAGCGCGGCGCAGCCTCTGCTGCGAGCACGCACCGGCACCCAATCCCATGAGTGCCGCTGCGAGAAACCAGGGGATGGTGCGTCTGAAAAGAATCTTACGGGTGATCAAGGGCGTGCCGGTCGGTCCATTCTCATGACCTACTCTAACCCGGCCTTCTCACCGGCCTGTCTAATGGATAGGAATTTCCTTTCCCACACCACCGAGCGTACCACCCATTCTGGGCCCGAATCCTCTTCAAGAACCTCCGTTTGAGACCTCGGCGTCCTCTTCGGCGCCCCATCCTCGGACCACATCCCGCATCGCTCGGGGAGCCTGCACCCGGAAACCCCTTCAACCCGGATTCCGGACACACCTCAACCAGGAACCCACACCCTTGAGCCGGGCGACGAATTCACGACACCGCTGCAAGCTCGGATCGCTTGGGAGGCCCTCGCTCCCTCTCGCCTTCCGTGCGCTTCAGTTGCCTCAGGATCTTGTCCACCACCGCATGATCGATGATGAACGCGATGACCTTCAACTCCGAGCCGCACGACGGACACACCAACGGATCCACCTCGTAGATCCGCCTGATCAGCTGCGCCCAGCTTCGACGGAGGGCGCGTGCGTCGGGCCCCTGGTCCTTTTCCGCTGGGATCGAAGGGGAGTGGCCCTCGCCGGACACACATGCAGATCCGGCGGCCTCTTCTCTCAACCGCCGCTTGCCCCGCGACACATTCGAGTACCAGCCGTAGAAACGGATCAGGTGTCTTCTCGGCTCCGGGATGTGCATGATCACCCGGGCGAGGAACTCGGCCGGGCCAAACGTCTCCACCTCACGCTGATTGAACCCTGCGTGGAGGGACCATCTCAGCGTGGCGCACACCACGTCGCCAGTCAAGGCGCTGATCAGTGAAGCCGCTCATTTCGGGCTGTCTGATCTCGTTCACCCGGTGACGGCTCGAGCCTAGCCGCTTCAGCCTTCCTTCCACAAGGTGCGCAAATAGGCACCCGTCTTCCGTGCTCAGGCAACTGGCACCTCTACTGATTGACTTTGGATTGACCAATGTAATACTGGAAACTGAGATTTTGTTTTGCCAAACAAACGATTCGGTCCGTTCAGCGGAGGATGGATTCATTTCGTATGGAGATTGGCGCCCGAGGAGGGAAAAGATGAATCGCCAAACCCACTCTTACAAAAAGGACCAACCGTGGAGCGCACTCCTTCCGATATCAGTAGCAGGAGTTCTTTTCCTGCTTCTCGCCGGCGTTGTCTGCCTGGTGGACGCTGCCGAGATTTTCGGTTCTTTGGAATTTGAAAATGAACTCACTGCCACAGATGTTTTCGACCCTCAACCATTGTGGCAAAGCCTCTCCGACATGGATGCCCGCGAACGAAAGAACGCGCACATCCAGCTTGAAGCTTTTGATACTCACAACACCACACTTCAACATCGTGTACTCGATGTCGCGGGAGCGTGGAACCGGGGCGACTACGAGCCTGCCATCGTCGCGGTCAAATTGCTGGAGGCCAGAGGATACGCCCTTGCCCTCGGCATCTCGTGGAAGTCACCACCGGCGGTGAGGAAAGTCAACGGAGCCGCTATCAGTGCCCACGGCAACTCCTTCAATCCCCACCTCGACGCACACAACGGTAGCGGCAACGTATTCATCGCCACCCAGGATTCAGACACAAGTCACCATTGGCGAGTCTATTTTTCCAACGATGGTGGACAGAGCTGGACCGAGACCTATTACTGGAACTCCTCTGTGCCAATTGTCGACATCAGCGCCACCGTGGTCGGCAACTATTTCTATGTGAGCTACGTTGCCTCGAACAATCCCGGATCCGCCAGAGTTAGGCGTTGCCTCAACTCGACCGGCGCCGCAGATTCTTCCTTCGGTTCGGGCGGTTGGCTCGAAATTTACAACAACTCCACAGCGGACGTCACCGAGTTGGCCCTGGCGTCGAACCAAGAGGGAGCAAACCACCGACTCTACCTGATTTCCATTCTTTCGGACGGAAGCCTCGAAATCCACTTCAGCGACGAAGACGGTGGTGCGGGAGATCTGGAATGGTCCACCTATCCAACCGGGATCACCAACGCGGCTGGAAACCTGGACATCGGATATAACGACCAGAAGGTGCCGGGTTCTCCTGGTGGATTTCTGTTTGCTGTCTACCGCGCCAATGACAACGGCATCGACGTGTGTAGGTTCCTTCCTGCTCTCGCCGTCGACGTCAGAGGTATCGCCCCATATTTTACCGACGATCCGGCCATTTCCGCCTACCGAGATCGCGCGGTCATCGTGCACACCTATGACGCGCCCCCACGCACGGGGTTGCGATATTGGTTCACTGAAGACGCCGGTGATTCTTGGAGTTATGGTTTCTTAGATTACGGTGGCTACGGAGATGTGAACCAACCCGACGTCACCCTGCGGAGGGGCGGCGGAATCGTCGTGACCTACCAACGGGACTCATCGCCTGAAGATTTTCTATTTATGCGAACGCGGGTCTATGGCGACGAAACCTGGTCCGAGGCCGTTCAGGTGAGTGATGTGGGCCTGACGGTGGGTACCGATATCGCGCTTGAGGCTCTCCCAGAGGGAAGTCTCGGGCTCGTGAGCTTCCACACCGGAGGAATCCCCTGGTACGACCAGACACCTCTCATCTTCCGCAACAGCTTCGAACTCGGTGACACACTCGATTGGGACTAGGAGTCCTCCAGAATCGGTGCCAGAATCGGTGCCAAATCGGTGCCAGGCTTTAGGAAGTTGGGAAGTTATACTATTCACCCCCACTGAACCTTCGAGATTGAATCAATGCAGCCGATAGCTTCGCGTCGATTCGGTCGAGTTCGGCCGCGAAACCGCGATCGTCCAAATGCCGTCGGATGCCTTCCCCAACCCACCAGCTCACCACATCAGGGTTCTTGTTCAATACTTCGGCGAGGGCAGTCCCTTTTTGCCTCCATCGCTCAACGCCAACGGTAACGACCAATCGACGCATCGCGGCCGTCTCGCGGTCACGCGCTCGTGATGCCAGGCGCTCTGGGTCGAACTCGGCGATTTCACACACCAACTTGACGAATCGTGCGGCCTCCAATGCTGGCCGTTCGAGATCGGTGCTTCGCCCAAGCACATCCACGTGAGGCGAGTCGGCATCGACCTCCAGCGGTAGGTCTTTCGGGGAATCGAACGGATGCCACGGCGAATCGATCTCGGCAGAATCCGGATCGATCCCCGCTCGAATCGCGCCCAGGTAGCTCCGCAGGGCGGAATTCTGCGTGGTTCCGAAACACAGCAACATCTCATCGACGTCCACCAACGGCGCCCGAATTTTCTTCTTGACCTCGCGGTGGCCAGCAAAGGGATACTCAGCAGGGTCGTCCACCAACCCCGCCTTTACGGGGTTGAGGTGGACATAGAGCACCAAGTGATCGAGATAGCTCTGGTCACCGACGAACTTCGCCTTGTACCGGCTTTGCCACAGGCTTCCCGTCCGCCCGAATCGGCGATTGAACGCTCGGCTGTAGCGGTTCTGGATTCCATGCATTCCACGCCACAGCGGTATCGACGACGTACGGACCACCAAGTGGAAATGGTTCGACATCACAGACCATGCGAAAACCGTCCAGCCATCCCGCTTTTTGACATCCTGGATTATCTGGATGAACTCGATCGCCTCGTTGGGATCAGCGAAGACGGCCTCGCCGCTCGATATGCGGTTGTACGCCAGGGTGCCTCTATAAGGAGTCAAGTCTGAAATGCCCGTCGTCGAGGCTGTGAGTCTGTGGGAAACCCGGAGGGTTTTCCAAGGGCTGTGGGAAGGCGACGGAGCCGGCTTTCCACAGGCCGTCAGAGTCACAGCCTGCTCCCTCGCGCCTCGGCGATCCGGCCCTGTTCGAGGCGAGCAAGGTGCGTCGCGATGAGAATCTCTTTGTCGTACTGAGCGTCGGTCGTCATCAGCTTGTGGATCAGCTTGTGCCTTTGTCTGGACAGGGCGATGAAAGCGGCAACATGTGGTTTTGGATGGCCTGCATAATCGCGGAGCTTCTTGTTGTAGTAAGCCCGGTCCACCGCGCTGTTGTTGATGGCGACCACTGAAGAGGTGTACAGGGCGTGAAGAACTCGTTTGTTTGCGCCCTGAGTTAGCCGGTCATTGTCGAGGCTCTTCCCGCTCTTTCTCGACAACGGTGTGACTCCAGCGAATGTGGCGCTTTTCGGCTCGGTCGACCACGTTCACCATTGCACCATTGTCATCGCCGAGAGATCGCTGAGTCGAGAATGTCGAGCTGCGCAGCGAATTCTGGGTCATCGTGCTCTTGACGAAGGCCTTGATTGAGCCACGGTGCCTGGGTGCCAGGTCCGCAGTTCCGTAGTTGTATGGCGTGACTACGGAACTGCGGGCCTTCTATGAGTAGGCCGGTGGTGTCAAGGTCTTGATAACTCCCTGCGATGGCTCCTTTCGTACCGTTGGTGAATTGCGATGGATGACCTGTCCGTCTCGCTTCTATCCGCACTCTGATGGTCGATGAAAATTTCGACCGGTGCATGGTGGGTTCCGACAAGGGTGGGCGCTCCTATCTGGCACACGGACTGCCGGCCCTCGGACATTGCCCGAGAGCTCTTCCAAGGCACTACCGGAGTCGCCCGTTTCTCGTCGTAGGGGTCATCCAAAATCAAATACTCACTTTCTTAGATTTTGGTCATGCAGCTTGATTCGCTTCTTTGTTTGGAAGTGCTTGGTAGACCTCGCCCGTGACCCACAGGTGGTGCATGAGTACGGCAAGCTTTCGGGCGAGTGCGACGACCGCCTTACCTTTTCCTTTTCGTTCTGCAAGCGCAAGGGCCCATATCTTGAGTTCGGAATCAGCTTTGGTGAGAAGACATGCATGCGCCGCCTGGACCAGCAAACGTCGCATTTCCGGATCTCCTTCTTTGGTGATGCGTCCGAAGTGCGATACCGAGGCGGACTCTCTCATGGATGGTCGGAGACCGAAAAACGAAGCCACATCACGACTACGTTTGAAGCGATTTGGATCATCGATGGTCAGCACGAAGTACGTCGCGACGACCGGGCCGACCCCAGGGATTTGACGAAGGTGTTCGACCTCCGGCAGTTCTTTGACCATCTCTTCCAGGTGCTCGTTGCGGCGGGTGATTTCACCTGAAAGGAGATCGAGCTGTTCGAGCAACGGTTCGATGACTGCTCTGAGCTCGCTGGGGAGTTCCATCTTGTCGACCCGATCGACAAATGTCTGCGGCGCCTTCCCGCTGACCTTGTAGCCGAAGCTGCGCAGCAGCCCTCGCACCGTGTTGATCCATTTGGTGCGGGCCTCCACCATCGCGCTTCGCACTTTGAGGTTTCCGCGCAGCAGCTGCGCTTCTTCGCTGCGGTGTTGGATCAGTTTCAGAAACTCCGGATCGAGTCGAACGAGACGAGCGAGTACTTCCGCATCGACTCTGTCGTTCTTCAGCTTGCTTTCTGCGATGAGCCTCACTCGTCGCGGACTGCAAACGACGACCTCATGGCCAACAGATTCGAGGAGGCGAGAGACCCACGGAGAAGATCCTCCAGCTTCCAGAACCACCCTCATCGGTTCCCGACGAAAGAACCTCTCCAAAGCCTTGAGCGAGGTCCTCACTCTCGAGGTCTCCATCACCTCGCCGTCCTCGTTGAGAATGCAGATTTGACTGTACTCTGTGTGGAGGTCGATGCCACAATACTCCATGCCGGTCTCCTTAATCTTGGGCCTCGAGCCCGCATTAGATTTGGCGAGCATTGTGCTACGCCGTTTTAGGAGACCGGCCTACTCATCCCATCTGGCACCTGTCATCCGCGACACATTCGAGTACCAGCCGTAGAAACGGATCAGGTGTCTTCTTGGCTCCGGGATGTGCATGATCACCCGGGCGAGGAACTCGACCGGGCCAAACGTCTCCACCTCACGCTGATTGAACCCTGCGTGGAGGGACCATCTCAGCGTGGCGCACACCACGTCGCCAGTCAAGGCGCTGATCAGTGAAGCCGCTCATTTCGGGCCGTCTGATCTCGTTCACCCGGTGTGGTCGAAGGAACCTCCTCCCGACAATCGGCGGTCAGTTCTGCCAGGTATCTCCTGCATCATCACAAGCCGATCTCCGGGTATCCAGGTGACACCTACCATCATGGCGGTAAGAGTCGTGAGAACCCAGCAATTCGCTGGCCGAAAGACACCTGTTGGCGCGAAGACTCCTCCACAGCAATTCACGCAGTGAATTGCAGAGCCAACTCCATGATCCGCTCCTGGGTCGCTTCGGCGCGCGGCAGAATCCCTTCGATCGCCCCATCGTGCATCACCGCGATGCGATCGGAGAGACCCAGCAGCTCGGGCATTTCACTGGAGATCAGCAGGACCGCAACACCCTGTTCGACGAGACTCGCCGATCAAGTCGTAGATCTCCGCCTTTGCCCCGACGTCAATGCCCCGCGTCGGTTCATCAAACAGCAACACCTTGCAACGGGCGGCCAACCACCGGGCGAGCACCACCTTCTGCTGATTCCCTCCCGACAGATCCCCGACCTCCTGATCCGAGTGAGGCAACGCGAATGTGCAGAGTCTCTACCAGATCGCCGGCTCGCTCCCTTTCGGCAACGAGATCGAGGACTCCGTGGCGAGAGAACTCGTCGAGGCTGGTCAGGGTGATGTTGTCCGCGACCGAAAGCTGAAGCACCAGACCCTGCTGCTTTCGGTCCTCGGTGAGAAAACCGAGACCCGCCGCGATCGAGGCGGCGGGATCGTTGCCCGGAAGCTCCTTGCCGCACACGCGAACCGTACCGGAGTCCACCGGATCCGCACCAAAGATCGCGCGGGCAAGTTCGGTTCGTCCCGAACCCATGAGACCAGCCACTCCAAGGATTTCACCGGAGCATATGGACAGGGAGGTCGGCGCCAGATCGCCCCGGCGCCCGAGGTTCTCGACCTCCAGGATCTCGTTTCCAATCTCGACCTCGCGCTTTTTGATGTGCTCGTCGATGGTCCGCCCCACCATGAGACGGATGAGTTCACCGACATCGGTATCGGCCACCGCGCGGGTCCCCACCGTGCGGCCGTCACGCATCACGGTAACGCGGCTGCCGATGGAAAAAATCTCCCGCATGCGGTGCGAGATGTAGATGACAGGCACTCCGTTCCGGCACAGGTCTCGAATCACCTCGAAGAGGTTTTCGATCTCGGAGTCCGCCAAGGCCGCCGTCGGTTCGTCCATGACCAGGAGTCGCGCCTCTTCTCTGAGCGCACGAGCAATTTCCACCAACTGCTGCTCGGCCACCGACAGGGCCGAGACCGGCGTATCGGGGTCGACGCGACATTGGACGCGTTGCAGGAGCTCCGACGAGACGTCGCGCATGACCTGGTCCCGAATCAGACCGCCCCGGGTGGGTTCGTGGCCGAGGAAAATATTCTCGGCAACCGTCAATCCGGGGATCAGATTGAGTTCTTGATGGATCATGATGAGACCCTGATTTTCGGCCTCGAGAGGGCTCTCCGGAGAAATCAATTGACCCGCGAAGGTGATGGACCCGGCATCGGGAACGTATTGGCCGCACAGCACTTTCATCAAGGTCGACTTGCCGGCCCCGTTTTCGCCCAACAGCACGTGGACTTCGCCGGCGTCAACATCGAGATCCACATTCTGGAGCGCCTGGACCCCGGGAAAGCGCTTGTGAATACCGCGCATAAGAAGGAGCGGCGCCGTTCCCGTCACGGTGTCTCCGGATCGGCAGCGGATTGGGCGGTGGCGTTTTCGAATTCCTGGAGATTCGTGAGATCGATGAGATCGACCTTGGTGAGCACCTCCGAAGGCGGGCGTCTGACCCTCCCTGACAAAAGCCGCAGCATGAAGAACTCCAAGGCGACCCATTTCGCCGGAGAACTGAGCCACCGAGCCCAGCATGCGCCCTGATCGAATGTTCTCGAGTGCATCGGGAATGGCGTCGAACCCGATCACCGAAATGCTGTCCAGCCGCCCGGCGGCAGCGATCGCTTCCAGGGCGCCGAGGGCCATCTCATCGTTGGCGGCAAACACCGCATCCAGCTCGGGGTGGGCCTGGAGGAGATTTTCAGCCACGTTGTATGCCAGAGCGCGTTCCCAATTTGCGGTCTGGCTGGCCACGACCCGAACCCCGGGGTGGGCGGCTATTCCATCCAGAAATCCCAGCCGACGTTGGTCCGCAGTCTCGTGCCCCGAGATCCCCTCAATGATGGCCACGTTGCCTGAACCGCCAAGGGCCTCGGCGAGGTAGCGACCGGCCACCGCTCCGCCTTCGAAATTGTCCGATCCGATGTAGGTGAGAACCTCCGCCCCCATGGATTGGGCGGCGGCTTCGTCGATCCTGGTGTCGATGAGCAAGACCGGAATTCCGGCGTCGTTGGCTTTGCGGATCGCCGGCACCAACTCCTTGGATCCGGAGGGCGCGAGCAGGATGGCATCCACCCGCTGCTGAATCAGGTTCTCGATGATCTGGTACTGCCGTTCGACATCGGTCTCGCGGTCGGCCGCCAGCGACACCAGATGGACATCGCTCGCCTTCGCCTCGCGGAGAGCCGCGGCCTCCATCGCTGCCCAGAACGGGGAGTTCAGCGCCTTTGGCACAAAGGCAACGGTCAAAAACTGCTCCTCAGCCGGAACCGCTGGACGCGGCCCGATAGCCGAACGCCGCAGCGATGAGGGCGACGGATATCACGCCTGCGATCACCCACTTCGCCCAGCGGCGCCATCCTTCAGCGGGACGGCCTGCCGGTCCGCGGTGACGCGCCCGATCGAGCACGACGGCCGCTACCAGCACGCCGCCGACAACCATTCCCTCCAGCGCGGAAGGTACGTTGAGGGCGTTGAGGCCGTTGCGCAGGGTTCCCATGATCAGCGCACCGATCATCGTCCCCAGCACCCGACCCTCGCCGCCCATCAGGCTCACTCCGCCGATGACCGCAGCGGCGATCGCATAGAGCTCGTACATCTCCCCCGACAGCGGCGAGGCCGCGTTCAACCGCGATGTCATCAAGACTGCCGCCGCGCCCGCCATGAGTCCGGACAAGCGCATAGATGGCCACCTTGTAGCGTCCGACCGGGACGCCGGACAGCCACGCCGCCTGCTCGTTACCGCCGATGGCGTAGGTGTAACGGCCGAGCTTGGTGCGGGTCAAGACGAGGTGCGCCACGACGTAGAGGACGGCAACCACGAGCACCATCACCGGCACGCCGGCGATGTCGCCGGAGAGCGCACGGAACGAGTCCGGCAAACCGCTGATGGGTTTGGAGCCGGAGTAGATCTTGGCCGCACTGCGAGCCATCAACATCATCCCGAGGGTCGAAATGAACGGCGGGATTCTGCCGAGAGTCGTGATCAGGCCGTTGAGAAGACCGCAACCCAAACCTACCAGCAGCCCGACCACCACCGCTGTGAAAATTGAATGGCCCGCCACCAGCAGGTCGGCCACCACAAGACCGCACAGGGCGAGGATCGATCCCACCGAAAGATCGATGCCCCCCGAGATGATGACAAAGGTCAGACCGATCCCGAGAATGGCGTTGATGGCCGACTGCTGCATGACGTTGAGCAGGTTGTCGGTCGAAAAAAAGTGGGGCGAGGCAATGCCGAAGAGGATCACGAGACCGACCAACACAAAGAGGGTCTGAAGGCGAGACGAGAGGTTCTGGATCATGCTCTCTATCCTAATTCGGATTTCGATTCGGGCGTAGCCCGGTTTTCCAATCGCGCTTCCCGAGGGGAGCCACTCTAGACATTGTTTGCCCCGAGGATCGAGATCCAGTGAAAGACCCAACACTCAAACAATGTCAAGAATGGCACCCCCACCACACGCGGGCCACCCGCCCTGAGCACTTGGACTATTCCGCAGGCGGGGTGTGTGATGAAAAATTCCTAATTCCTAATTCCAATAATTCCGACGTGCTCCTCTGCTCAACCCAGGGGCAGGTGCGTGGCAAATCCGAAATCCGAAATCCGAAATCCGAATTACAACTTGCCCCCCTGCTCAGTCGCGGCGGAGGGTCAGAATCACCTGGTCGCGGTAGGCGCCTCGTTTCCAGTAGCGCTCCGGTACCCGGCCGACCTCGACGTAGCCCGCTTTGGCGAGCATCTTCAGGGAGGCGGTGTTGTCGGCGATCACGGTCGCGATCAAGAGGCGCAGACCGAGCACTTCGAAGGCGTAGCGGTTGCGGACGTTGGCCGCGTCGGTGCCGAGCCCATCGCCCCACAGATCCCGGTTGCCGATGACACTGCCGGAGACCGCGACCCGGCTCTGCCAGTCGATGCTGCGCAGCCCGGAGAAACCCACGTGTTCGCCCTCGAGGTTTTCCACCGCGAACTGCACGTTGGCCTTGTCCTGGCGCTCGGCGGAGCGGAAGAACTCCTCCTCGGCGCCGCGGGTCAAAGGCCAATCTCCGGTCTCGAGCCACTGGGTGACCTCAGGATCGTTGAACCACCGGAGCGCATTCTCGAGGTGCTTGTCGCGGTCAAGCGGCACCAATCGCACCTTCTCGCCTTCCCATCCGTAACTCATCCGGCCTCCGATCTTGCACGAAGGGTAAAGGGCAGAGGTGCGGGTGTAAAGCCGGAGGAACAGAGTTCTCAATTCTCAATTTTGAATTTTGAATTCCGCCCACCCTCTCGGCACGCGGGACGCGTGCCCCACAATGGGCCCCGGCGACATCCGATTTGTGGGGCGGCCATCCCGGCTGCCGGGTGGGTGATTTATTGGACGATGTCGTGCTCGGTGCGTTCGATGATCTCGTCCTGGAGCTCGCGGGAGATGTCGCAGAAGTAGTCCGAGTAGCCGGCCACGCGGACGATGAGATCGCGGTGGTTGGCGGGGTCTGCCTGGGCCTCGCGGAGGGTCTCCGCGCGGACCACGTTGAACTGGACGTGGTGCGTGTCCATTCCGAAATAGCCGCGAACCAACGACGCGAGCATTTTGATCCCGGTCTCGCCGTCCAGAAGTTGGGGAGTGAATTTCATATTGAGCAGGGTGCCGCCGGTCCGCAGATGGTCCATCTTGGCCGCCGACTTGAAGACCGCGGTCGGGC
Source organism: Candidatus Sulfomarinibacteraceae bacterium (assembly GCA_963714885.1). Taxonomy (GTDB): domain Bacteria; phylum Acidobacteriota; class Thermoanaerobaculia; order Thermoanaerobaculales; family Sulfomarinibacteraceae; genus Sulfomarinibacter. The sequence continues at coordinate 27,661 of CAVQQV010000031.1, forward strand.
CCAGACGATCGGCGCCCTGAACCGGTGAGATGCCCTCCGACAGTGGTGCGCCTGCCGGCCGGCCGTCGGGCAGCGCCCCGATCACCGAGCCGAAATAGACGTGACACGTGGTCGGCAGCATGTCGATGTGGTACGAACCGCCGCGGGTGTTGGGGCGGCCGTCGACGGCATCGAAAAAGGTCTCGAAGCAGCGCACCATGAGGTCGTCGGCGCGGTCGTCGTCGTTGCCGTAGCGCGGGGTCTTGTTGGCGAGCCTGAGTCGGAGCGGCTCGCGATCCTCGAAGTCGGTGTGCAGGGCCTCCACCATTTCCGCCATCGAGAGATCGCCCTCGAAGACCTGGTGTTTGAGAGCCGAAAGACTGTCGGTGAGGCTGCCGATGCCGACCCCCTGGATATAGGAGGTGTTGTAGCGGGCGCCGCCGTCGTTGTAGTCGCGGCCCGTGGCGATGCAGTCATCGATGATCAGCGACAGAAACGGCGCCTGCGCCCGGGTCGCGTACAACCGCTCGATGATCTGGTTGCCCTGGTGTTTGATGTCCACGAAGTGGTTGACCTGTTGCTGCCAGGCCGCGAACAGGTCGTCGAAGGACTGGAAGCTCCGCGGGTCGCCGGTCGACGGCCCCAGTTGTTGACCTGTGCGCGGGTCGACACCATCGTGGAGCGCCAATTCGAGCAGTTTGGGAAGGTTGAAATAACCGGTGAGGATGTAGGCCTCCTTGCCGAAAGCCCCCGCCTCGACACAACCCGAGGTGCCGCCTTCGCGGGCGTCCTCGAGGCTCTTGCCCTGGCGAATGAGTTCTTCGACCACCGCATCGGCGTTGAAGATGGATGGAAAACCATAGCCCTTGCGAACGACCTCGAGTCCAGTCTCGAGAAAGGCCTCGGGCGTTTCCCGCGACAGCTGGATGTTGTTCGACGGCTGCAGCAGGTGCATCTCGTCGATGACCTCGAGCATCAGATAGGAGACGTCGTTGACCGCGTCTGAGCCGTCACGAGAGAGCCCCCCGAGATTGATGTTGGCGAAATCGGTGTAGGTGCCGCTTTCGGCCGCGGTCACCCCGACCTTGGGCGGCGCCGGATGGTTGTTGAACTTCACCCACAGACACTCGAGCAGCTCTTTCGCGCGGTCCCGGTCGAGGCTGCCATCGGCGAGCCCGGCACTGAAAAACGGCGCAAGGTGCTGGTCGAAGTGACCGGGGTTGAAGGCGTCCCAACCGTTGAGCTCGGTGATGACGCCGAGGTGATAGAACCAGTAGGTCTGCAGGGCTTCCCAGAAGTCGCGCGGCGGGTGGGCGGGAACGCGCCGGCACACCTCGGCGATCTGCTTCAGCTCGGCGCGCCGAACCGGGTCGTTTTCAGCGAGAGCCATTTCCTCAGCGCGAGCGGCGTGGCGTTCGGCGAAGAGGATGGCCGCATCGGCGGCGATGTCCATGGCCTCGAGCTGGTCGCGTCGTGCCGGGGCGTCCTCATCACCTGCGAGGTCGAGGGTCGCGATGGCGGCGGCGATCTCGGCTTTGAGATCCAGAAGCCCCTTGCGGTAGATCGAGCCGTCGGCCACCGTGTGTCCCGGCGCGCGCTGCTCCATGAACTCGGTGAAGACCCCGGCCGCAAAAGCCTGGTGCCACTCGGCGGGAAGCTCGGAAAACATTCGTTCGCGAAGGGTGCGCCCCTCCCAGAACGGGATGACCTCGCGTCTGTAGCTTTCGATGTCCTCCTCGGAAACCGCGTAACTCGTCATCGGCCGGTCGTTGAGGATATGGAGGTCCTCGACGCTGTGACAGCTGATCTCGGGGAAGGTCGGCGTCGCCTTGGGTTCGTGGCCGCGTTCGCCGACAATCAACTCACCGTCGCCGATGAAGATGGTCTTGTGCGCACACAGGTGGTGGAAGGCCCTGGCCCGCAGCACCGGTTGCGGCCACGTGCCGAGATTGTCGCGATAGAAATCGGTGAGCAAAACCGCACGCTCGACGGAAATCGACGGTGCTGCATCGAGGCTCTGTCGGCGCAGTTTTTGGACTCGTGGGTTCATGGCGATCCTCCAATGACGACATCGAGACCGAAGGTTTGCAGGCGTCGTCGGGCGGCACCAAGCGTCTCAGCGTCGGGGACAGAAAACGGAATGAAAGACGAGGGCCCGTCGAGGCGGGAGGTCTTGCCCACCGCGGTGGGGTGGTACGGCAGGAGAAAGACGCGGTGGCGGCGCGGCAGCGAGGCCAGAAAGGCACCGAGGGCGTCGAGGTTCGCGTCGTCGTCGTTGACTCCTGGAATCAACGGCACCCGGACCCAGACCTCGCATCCCGATGCGCTCAGCACGCAAAGATTGTCGAGGATCAAATGATTGTCGGCACCGGTGTGGCGCCGGTGGTTCTCGGGGTCCATGTGTTTGAGATCGAAGAGGACCAGATCGGCGAGGCCCGCGATCTCGTCGACGACATTGCGGGGTGCCAAACCGCAGGTGTCGACCGCAGTGTGGAGACCGTGCTCCCGGCACGCTTGAAGACAGGCCGCCAGGAATTCGGGCTGGCTCAAGGGCTCCCCCCCGGAAAAGGTGACACCGCCACCGGAGACCTCAAAAAACGGCCGGTCGCGCTCCACGAGATCGGCAAGCTCACGGGCGCCATACACCCAGCCCGGCCAGTTCGCGGGCGTCTGCAGGGCAGGCGTCGACGCACGAGCCGCAACCGAGACATGCCGTCCGATCCCACGGTACCGAACGGTCACCGCGCCGCTCTCGACCAGGGGACAGACCTCGCTGCAGGCGCCGCACGAGATGCAGCGCTCAGTGTTCAGCAGCAGTTCCGGCGCGGCGTCGATCCCTTCCGGGTTGTGACACCACGTGCACTCAAGCGGGCACCCCTTGAGAAAGACCGTGGTGCGGATACCCGGCCCGTCGTGCACCGAGCACCTCTGGAGGTTGAAAACCCTCCCCTCGATCTCGGCCACTGGTTCGGAAACGGCAGGAGTCCTCATGTGCCTCAATGAGATATGTACCTTCATTATGAAGAATTTTCTTGTAAGATCGTCGAGGACTGACTTCAGAATCGGCACAATTACATATGGACCACAACTCTCGACTGCAGACCATCATCGAAACTTCGTCCTTTGTCGAAGAGCTGTTCGATCGTGTGCCCGACGTGGTGTTTTTCGTCAAGGACCTCGACGGCCGCTACCGCGTGGTCAACCAGACCCTGGTCACCCGGTGCGGCGGCCGTTCCAAAAACGACCTCCTCGGCCGCACCGCCAGGGAGGTCTTTCCGGCGCCTTTGGGGATCCGTTTTCTGGAACAGGACCTCGCGGTCTGCCGAACCGGGTCCGCCATCACCCTCCAGCTGGAACTCCACCTCTACCCGACGCGGCTCGAGGGCTGGTGCCTCACCGACAAGATCCCGCTGCGGGACCACGAAGGAGTGGTTGTCGGCGTCGCCGGGATCTCCCGCGATCTGCATCCCACCGGAGAAGACACCGAGGGTTTTGCCGAACTCGCCGCCGTCCTCGACCACACCCGCGACCGATTCGGCAGCCAACTCCGAGTCGAGGATCTGGCCCGCATCGCGGGTCTCTCCATCTACCAGCTCAACCGGCGTCTGCGACTTCTCTTCGGCATCACTGCCAGCCAACTCGTGACCAAGACGCGGATCGACGCTGCTTCGGCGATGCTCCGCACGATCGTCACGGCCGGTTGCCGACATCGCCCACGCCTGCGGCTACTTCGACCAAAGCGCGTTCTCGCGGGTCTTTCGACGCACCGCCGGTTTGACGCCCCGGCAGTATCGCGAGCGCCACCACAGCTGACGCTGCGCGGCGGTCGTTGAGCGATCCACGCCACCGTATAATGGTGGTCGCATTCGAGCATCGGGAGAATTACCAGTGGCCAACCCAGATCATCTCGCCCAACTCCGCGCCGGCAGGTGGAACGAGTGGCGGGCCGAAAACCCCACCCTCGCGCCCGACCTGATCGACGCCGAGCTCAGCGGTATGGATCTCCGGGGGCTGAACCTCACCAAGGCCCACATGCGAAACGCCCAGCTCGTCGGCGCACAGCTCGACGGCGCAGACCTTTCGCTTGCGATCCTCGAGGGCGCCCGACTCACCAACGCGACCCTGACTGAGGCCAAACTCGACAGCGTGCACCTCGATTTCCTCGATCTGACGGGGCTCGATCTCTCCCGTGCGTCGCTCTTCAGGGCCACCCTGCGCGGAGCCAACTTCACCCGAGCCAACCTCCGCCACGCCGATCTCTCGCAGGCGCAGTTGGAGAGTGCTCTCTTTGACGAGGCCGACCTCTCCGGCGCCAAACTGACAGGCGCCTCGCTGCGCGGCGGCCGCTTTACCAACACCATCATGCGGGGCGTACAGGGGCACGGTGCGGTGCTCGACGGCGTCGAGCTGCAGAATCTGAGCATGGAAGGCTCGGTGTTCAGCGAAGCCCAGGGCGACTCGGCGCAGCTCAAGGGGTGCCGCCTGCAGCGCGTCGATTTCCACGGCGCCACTCTGCGCAACGCCAATTTCCACGGCGCGCTGTTGAGCGAGGCGGTGTTTGACGATGCCCAGTGCGAAGGCGCCAGCCTCAACCACGCCGATCTCGAACGGGCGAGCTTCGTCAACACCAACCTGACAGACGCCGACCTTCGCCAGTCGAGCATCCTCGGAGCCATCTTCGACGGATGCAACCTCTCCGGCGCACAGCTGGCTGAACTCGATTTCCGGTCGCCGACGATCGGTCGTTTGTCGTTTGCGGCCGCCAACCTCCGGAAGGCGATCTTTACCCGCTGCGAGCTCCGCGCCACCGACTTCCACGACGCCGTCCTCGAACAGGCCGATCTCCGCCACGCCAACCTCGAGGGCGCCAATCTCAAGCGGGTCAACCTGGTCGACGTCAACGCCCGCCACGCCAACTTCAAACAGGCCAACATGGAAGACGTCATCGCCTCGGGCGCCGACCTCTCCGGGACCAATATGATTCTCGTCAACGCGCGCAACGCGAAGATGATCGGGGTCGATCTCCGTTTCTCCGACGCGGTCGGGATCGACCTCGACCGCGCCGACGTGCGCTACTCGGATCTCCGCAACGCCGATCTCACCAAGGCCAACATCTCGACGGCCAAGCTCTGGGGCTGCAAGATCCGGAACACGAAGCTGCCGTCCTCGGTGGGTCATCTCAAGCTTCTTTTGAAGGTGAGTCAGATATTCCAGGGTTTCGGCAAGAAGGCGGCCAAGGCCAGGGAGTCGCGGGAACAGAAACGCATCCGCCAGGTGGCTGAACTCGTCCGAGAACGGGAGGCCGCCCGCAAGCGGCGAGCCAGGTGACCCGGCGTTCACGAACCGTCTGCCTTCTCTTGCTCTCCGTTGCTCTCGCACCACAGCTCGCCGCGGCTTCCGACGACCCCCTCGACGGCCTCCCGATCGTCACCATCACCTTCGACCGTTTCGACGTCTTCGACACCTCCGATCCCAAGACCGATGCGTGGTTCTATCGCTGGGCCAACGCGCTGCACATCGTCAGCAGGGAAGATTTCATCCGCTCCATGCTGCTGTTCCAAGAGGGAGATCTCTACTCTGCGAGCACTGCCGCCGAGAGTGCACGCATCCTTCGATCCCTCGGCATCATCAACCCGGTGGTCATTACGGCGCACGAGGTTGAAGGGGGCGTCGAGGTCATGGTCGAGACCCACGACCACTGGTCTCTTCAACTCGGTGGACAGGCCGGAGTCTCCGGCAGCCGTTCCAGCTTCGGATTCGATATCGAGGAGAACAACTTCCTCGGATGGGGCAAGGCCATCGGTGTGGGCTACGAATCGGACGACGAGCGCGACGCCTGGTCCTACTGGTACTTCGATCCCAACCTCTTCAACACCCGGTGGCGGCTGAACATCGTCCACGCCAACCTCTCGGACGGCTTTCGCGACGAGGTGACCATCGACCGCCCGTTCTACTCGCTGGCTACCCGTTGGTCATGGGGCGCTTCCGGTGGACGCGAGCAGCTTGTCGATCACCTGTACTCCGAGTCGCAGTCGGTGATCAGCGGCAGCAGGGACACCGAGGTGGTCAGGCTCTGGGGCGGAGCACGACTCCCCGGAAACTCCCACATCACGCGGCGGCTGGTGGCGGGGTGGGAGTACCGGCGCGACCTCTACTCCGACTGGCAGTGGGAATCCGACGGGACCCCCTACCCGGCACCCGAGGACCTGCTCATCGAGGGCCCCACCCTCTCGTATCAACAGATCTCGGATCGCTTCATCGTGGTCGAGGGTTTCCGCGCCTGGACCGTGCAGGAGGACGTGGCGTTGGGGCCGAACTTCTTCGCCTCGACTGTCTTTTCGGCGCCGGGAACCGGGGGCGACCAACGGCGGGTGCTGTTCGACCTCGGGGCGCACGCGGCCCTGCAACGGGGAAAGTGGCTGGTGCTCGGCGACGCGTGGCTGTCCGGCCGCCACGAGGAGGCCGGTTTTCGCGACCTGGTGGCAGGGTTTCAGATCGGCGCCGCCCAACTCGGGCGCAGGGGCCTCCAACTCAGGCTTCTCGCCGAGACATCCCACGAGCTCGACTTGAACCGACAGTTCACTTTGGGCGCCGACCCCGGTCTCAGGGGTTGGGACCCGGACTACTTCGACGGCACCGGGCGCGCCCTGCTCAACGTCCAGTGGCGCTCCCTTCTCATGGAAGATGTGCTTGGTCTCTTTTCGTTCGGCGTTGTCGTCTTCGGCGACGCCGGCATGACCTGGGACCCGAGGGTCGGGCCCGACACCGACGGCATCCGTCTCGACGCCGGCGTTGGGCTGTTGTTCGATCTGTCCCACCTCAGCCGCACCAACCTCCTTCGGGTCGATCTCGCCTTTCCGGACGACGGCTCCGGTCCGACCGTCATCATCAGCACCAGGACCATCTTTGGTCGCCGGTCGTCGCTCGCGAATTGAAGAGATCCCAGAAAGAAGGGGCAGCTCATCCGGGATGACCTGAGGTCGAAAACGGGCCGATGAGATCGCAGCGTCGGCCTCAGTGGCAGACACGGCGAGGAACAGCGGCCGCGACCGTCGGCGCTGCGTTCAGCGACCGAAACGGTATGGCACGGGCCTCTCCGCGCATCGACAGCGGACTCCACGCCCCTCGCGATGCACCTCCGTGTAGAATCGAGATGATGTCGCACTGTCTACTCTCGACGCGATGGTATCGACGGGCCCTCTTCGGCCTCTTGACGGTGCTGTCGTTCGCCGTGCCGGTCGGCTCCGCGACGCTGGATGACCTTCGTCCGGATGACCGGGTCGGGGCCGCGACCGATATCCGCATCGAGATGCACGACCGCGGCGATCTCGAACGTCTGACCCGCCTGGTCAGCATCGACGACGTCCGCGGCACCCGGGTGTGGGCATCAGCCACCCCCTCGCAGCTCCAAGCCCTGCGGGCGGCGGGATTCCGCTGGGAGGTCGTGCCCAAGGCCGCCAAGGCCGACGCGGTGATGTGCGCCGACGGGTGGGTGGAGGACGACGAGCGCTCCTGGACGTGTTACCCCACCTACGATCAGTACGCCTCGATGATGAACCGCTGTGCCACCGAGCACCCCGAAATCTGCCGGCTCGTGGATCTCGGGCCCACCGCCAACACCGTCCGCCCCCACCGCCTGTTGGCGGTCATCATTTCCGACAATCCCGGTTTCGAAGAGGACGAGCCCGAGGTCCTGCTGACCTCGACCATCCACGGCGACGAGACCACAGGCTACGTGCTCACGTTGCGGCTCATCGACCACCTGCTCTCGGGGTACGGCAGCGACGGCAACATTACGGGTCTCATCGACTCGACCGAGATCTGGATCAACCCGCTGGCCAACCCCGACGGCACCTACCGGGGCAGCGATGACTCGGTTGCCGATGCGATCCGGTACTACACCACACTCAACCGGTGGAAGTTCGGGCGTGGACGGCAACCGCAACTTCCCCGACCCCACGGGCACCGACCATCCTGACGGCTATCAATGGTGGCCGGAGACCGAGGCCATGATGGCGTTGGCCGAAAGCGAGAACTTTGTTCTCTCGGCCAATTTCCACGGGGGCGCCGAGGTGGTCAATTACCCGTGGGACACCTGGGAACGGCGCCACCCCGACACCCAGTGGTTCATCCAACTCTCCAGCGATTGGGCCGACCTCGCCCAGGCCGACAGCCCCGGCGGCTATATGACAAGCCCTTACAACAGCGGCATCACCAACGGTTGGGACTGGTACGAGACCCATGGCAGCCGCCAGGACTGGGTCACCTATTTCCTGGGCGGCCGCGAGGTCACCATCGAGCTTTCAAACACCAAGTTGATACCGGCGGACGAGATCGACGATTTCTGGCAGTGGAACCGCCGCGCCTTCCTCGATTTCATCGGCCACGCCCACCACGGCATCCGCGGCGTCGTCACCGACCAACACGGTGAGCCGCTGGCCGCGACCGTCGAGGTGATGGGGTTGGACACCGTGGCCGACGGCTCGATGGTTCGCACCGACCCCGACGTTGGCGATTTCCATCGCCTCCTCCTGCCGGGTCTCTACGACCTCGAGATCCGGGCGGGCGGATGCGTGGCCCAGAGAGTCCCCGGTGTCGCCGTGGGCGAGAGTGAATCGACCAGGATCGACGCCTCGCTGTGGTGCAATCGGGTGCTCCGGCCATCACGCCGCATCGCGCCCTGACCCGAAATACGATCGCCGGCACTGTTTTCGAACCCACGTCGGAATGCGTCAAAATCTGATCGCCGCACCCGGATCCGACGACTCGAATCTCCCCAAATACTTGAATTTCCTATCACATAGAAAACCAATCGTCGAGCCTGAAAACCTCCAGTTCAGCCTTCGAAATTCGCTGATTGAGAATAGATCTCGTAAATGAGATTACTGTTGCATAGCCATATCCGATATTGTATATTCCCACATGTGAACGGATCGTCATGCATTGATCGGGTGCGCCAACGACGCACCCATAAAACACCCGGGAGGAGGGAATCAACATGATCCCCAGGTTTGGAAAGAGTGTGTTCGTGAGAGTCGCAGTTGTGGCCCTGGCCATTGTCGCGGTTGCGGCGACGGCGCCCGCCCAGGTGACGGTGTCTTTTGACGTCAGCGGCAACGCAGTGCCGGGCGGCACAGTCGACGTCACCGCCACCGTTACCGCCACCGACAATTCGACCGTCCAGTCCTACTCGTGGACACAGGTCGGTGGTACGGAGGCCATGCTGAGCGGGACCGGCACGCAAACGGTCACCGCCGCGCTTGGAACCATGGGCGACTACAAGGCCTATCTTATCCACGTGCTCATGGAGCCGCCGATCACCGAGGAGCAGCTGCCGCCCAATGTGCCGCTGCCCGAGGGTGAGTTTCCGGGTGGTCTCCAGGACCGTTTTCAGGTCGTGGCGATCAACCCCTTTTCGCTGGAGCACGCTTCGGCCATCGAGCTCGAGGTCGAGGTGAAGACCACTTCCGGGACCTACCACGCCGACGTCGAAATCGTGGCCGCCCTGCCGTGGAAGGTCTCGACGGGCCTCCTCAACGTGCCGATCGACGCCCCGGTCCTGCTCCACGGCAAGGATCAGGGCAGCTACAGCTGGACCCTTTCCGCGCCCAGCGGATCGGCTGCCATGCTGGCGGACGCTTCGTCCCAGAACCCGACCTTCACTCCCGACGTGCCGGGCCACTACACCGTCGAGGTCGACCAGGAAGGCACCAAAGAACTGGTGACCATGTCGGTCTACGCCGGCACCTGGATGGGCATCATCGTCGGCCAGGACGAGGACGGGCGCCCGGTCTCCGACAGCTCGTGCCTGGGATGCCACAACGACAGAACCGCTGCTGACAAGTTCACGCCGTGGGCCCAGACCGGCCACGCCGAGATCTTCAGCAGCCAACTCGACACCAGCACCCACTATGGTGAAAACTGCTTTGCCTGCCACATGGTCGGCTTCGACCCGACCGCAGACAACGACGGTGTCGACGAAGCCGACGACTACCAGGCTTTCCTTGACGCCGGACTTTTCAACAATCCGGGCGACAACTGGACGGTGGTCGTCGACCAGTTCCCCGCCACAGCGCGGAAGGCCAACATCCAGTGCGAAAACTGCCACGGCCCGCAGGTCGGCGGCGCCCACCTGCCGGACAATCCGGACGGCGAACCACGCGTCAGCCTTTCCTCGACCGTCTGCGGATCCTGCCACGGCGAGCCCCTGCGCCACGGCCGCTACCAGCAGTGGCAGCTGAGCGGGCACGCCAACTACGAGCTGGCGATCGACGAGGGCGACAGCGGCAGCTGCTCGACGCTGCCACACCGCCAACGGCTTCCTGGCCTGGCTGCCGGTCCTGACCGGCGAGGTGGCCGGCGACCCGCTCGACGACGTCGAGGTCACCTGGACCTCCGAGGAGACCCACCCCCAGACCTGCGCGACCTGCCACGATCCGCACGCCATCGGCACGCACCACCGGTGAACCGACCAACGCGACGGTCCGCATCAGCGGTGACACACCGCCGCTCGTTGCCGGCTTCACCGCCACCGACGTCGGCCGCGGCGCGATCTGCATGACCTGCCACAACGGCCGCCGGGGACTGAAAAACGATGACAACTTCAACTCCGAGGTGTACGGCACCTCGGAAGCCTCGCGTGCACCCCACCTGGGGCCGCAGGCCGACGTGCTCATGGGTCAGAACCTCTACCTGGTCGATGTGGGCCAGCGCGCCAACCACTCGCTGACCTCGAACGTCCAGGACACCTGCGTGACCTGTCACATGGAAGCGACACCTCCGCCCCCGGATCTGTCCTACAACCAGGGCGGCACGAACCACACCTTCTACGCGTCGCCCGGTATTTGCCAGAGTTGCCACCCCGGTCTCGATGCCGCAGACTTCCAGGGCCCGGTCGAGGAAAGGATGCACGAGCTCGAGTCCGCGATCGAGAGCTCTTTCTACAACTTCTTTGACGCCCAGATCGAGGCCGGCAACACGATCGACGTCGACGGCGACGCGATGATCTCCGATGTGCTCGACATCGCCGAGATCCAGCTCAGTCGAAGCCCGGGGCCGTCAGGCGCTCATCATCACTTTCACGGATTCGACGGTGGTGGGTCCGACTTCGGTCGCGAGCATCGACGTCGTACCGCCGAGCGGCGAACCCTACGAGATCTATAGCGCCGTCAATCCGCTCTTGATCAAGGCGTTCTGGAACCTCTTGATGATCGAGGCGGACGGCAGCCGCGGCGTCCACAACCCGAGTCTCGTGTTCCAGGTCCTGCAGCGGTCCATCGACGGCCTCGAGGCCGGAGTCGAGCCGTGCGCGCCGGATGCCGACACCATGTGTCTCGACAACGGTCGCTTCAAGGTCGAGGTGACCTGGAACGACCACCACGGCGCCACCGGTCCCGGCATGGTCGCCCCCTGCGGCACCGACGACTCGGGGCTCTTCTACTTCTTCAACGAGGACAACTGGGAGATGCTGTTCAAGGTGCTCAACGGTTGTGATTACAACGACCGCTACTGGGTGTACTTCGCGGCGACCACCGACGTCGGATTCAACGTCAGGGTCACCGACACTCTGACCGGTTTCACCAAGGCCTACAGCAACAAGAGCGGCGAGGAGTTGGGTTACACCAACGAACTCGGCCACCCGGCGAACGCGGTCACCGACAACACCGCCTTCGCGACCTGTCCATAACATCAACCTCTACCGGAGAAAGCCGCCGCAAGGCGGCTTTTTCTTTTTGACCTCGCGACTCGACGCAGCGGGATTTGGAGGTTACCGTTCCAAGATGAAGAAATTCCCCGAATCTGTGTGGTGGATCGGCGGGGTGGTCGCAACCGGTATCGTTCTTCTCGGCGTGCTCCAGGTGGATGTCTCGCACATTCCGCCGGACACACCGTTCGACAACACCCGCAGCGGCCACGCCGAACAGTGGCGTTTCCTCGATGAGGCTTCAGAGCTCGTCCCGGCCGGGGCCACGGTGACGATTCACGCACCCGACCCCGACACCGAGATGAGCCTCTCCATGATGGCGGTGGGGCTTCTCCCACACGCCGCCATGATCCCCAGGGCCTACTACGGCAGGTCCGTGGACGCTTCGGCAGGGGCACGATTCGTTCTGACCTTCGGCGCAGGCGCCGGCGAGAGTGACGGCCCGGGTCGCTCCGTCGAGATTGCCGGCGGCACCGTGACCGATCGCGGATCACCGCACCCATGATTTCCGTCGTCTTCATCGTCGCGATGTTGGCGGTCCCTCTCGTCTTCGGCCTGCCGCTCCTCCGCGTTCCTTCGTTGGCAGGATTCACCTTGCCGGCGAGGACGGCAACCGCCTGGGCGGGCGGGACTCTCGCGCTGGCGGCACTGCTGACTGCGCTTGCAGCCATGGGCGTCGCCTGGAAGCCGTGGTTGGTGCTGGCGATCGCCGTCATTCCGGTGGTCGTCGCCTCGCGAATGCAGGCCCCACGGAGCCGAGCCGGCACGACCGTACCGACGTTCGACCGGCCGACTCTCGTCGCTGCGGCGTTGGCTGTCACCATCGCCGGTGCGGGGCTGGTCCAGTTCGCGGCCGGCGCCGCGACGTCGGCCGATCTGTCGTATTTCTGGGGCGTCAAGGCAACCCGGTTCGCACTCGACCGCGGCATCGATTTCCAGTGGCTTCAGCAGCCCCACCTGATCCACCTCCACCCCAACTACCCACCGCTGTGGCCGGTCTCTCTCGCGTGGGGCGCCCTGGTCGCGGGGCCCCTGCCGTGGACCACGGTGCCCATCCTCACCTGGCTGTATGTGATCGCCACCGGGCTCATCCTCCACTCGCTGCTGCGCCGCCGCCTCGGGCGGCGCGGGGCGACGGTGGTCAGCCTGCTGTGGTTCGCGGTGCTCATCGGGTCGACCGCGCGGTCTTTTTCCGGCGGCAGCGCCGAAGGGCCCTTGCTGCTCTTCGTCACCGTCGCCGTCACCACGTTGGTCGTCGAGGACCGGGACGATGCCCCGAAGCTCCGCTGGCTGGCTGCGGGCGCTCTGGCCGGCGCCGTGCTGACCAAGAGCGAGGGGCAGTCGCGGCCACCCTCGTCGTCGTCGGCACCGCGATCCGCGACGCCGTCTGGCGACGCCCTGACGTCCTGCGCACCACGTCACGATTGGCGGCGCCGGCACTTGCGGCAGCCGGGTTGTGGGCTTCGATCAGGTCGCCCACGGTCTCCCCCTGACCGATCCGATCCGCGAGACCGTACTGCACGTCGACGTCGGTCACCTCGAGGTGATTCTGAAAATCTGCGCGCGGCTATTGGGCAGCAGGCGCCCTGTGGGTCGGTTGGGTGGCTCCGATGCGGCGGTCACGGTGGTGAGACCACTCCGCCCGCTCCGCGTCCTCCCCGGTCTGGCGGTCGCCGCTGGGATGCCGCTGTTTGCGGTCGCCTATTATCTGCACGCCACATGGCGATCCAGTCGAGCTCATCGTCTGGACCTTCCCACGGCTGATCCAGCCGGCGATCTCCGCCTGGATCGTGAGCCTCGGGGTCGTCTGCTTCGCCCCACCCGCGGCGCCGCCCGGGAGGAACGACTGATGCGCCGCCGCCGGCTCGAACTCATCCTCGATCTCACCAGCCGTTGCAACATCCGTTGCATCATGTGCTACTTCTCGATCACCGACCGGCTGCGCTTCAAACCGTTCGACATCGACCCCGACCAGACGCGGCAACATGGGCATGGACATGTTCCTCCACATCGCCTCGGAGCTCTTTCCCAGCACTCGCCGGGTCGGTCTTGGATGTGCGGCGGAACCACTACTCCACCCGGGATTCGGCGAGATGTTGGAGCACATCCGTTCCCACCGGGTGCCCGACACCTGGATCCAGACGAATCTCCTCGCACTCACGCCCGCCACCGCCGAGGCAATCGTCGGCAACGGCGTCAGGACGGTGGCCGTGTCGATCGACGGGACCAGCAGAGAAACCTATGAGACCATCCGCCGCGGCGCGTCGTGGGACCGCCTGCACGAAAAACTCCAAATGCTGCGGGACGTGAAGACCGCCGCCCGCTCGGCCCTCCCCCGCCTCCGCATCACCTTTGTCTGGATGCGGTCCAACCGGGCGGAACTCGAGACCCTTCCCGAGTTTCGCCGAACGTCTCGGTGCATCCGAGCTCGACGTCCGTTTCGTCGCACCGACGGTGGGTGTCGACAACAGCGGCGAGCTCCTCGACCTCGGAAGACCCCGATGCGATCATGCGCGAGTTGTGGTCGGTGGCTCGCGCCGCCACCGACCGCGGAATTCGCCTCAGCGCCTACCCCTCTCTGCGCAAGGAGGCGGACGCCGATGACACCGTCCTCGGCAAGATCGGCCGGAAACTCTGGCTTCTCAAATCCGGCATCGACGGGCCCGACCGGTGGCGGCGTTCGTTTCTCGAGCGCCGCGACGGGTGCTCCTTCCCCGGACGCACCCTCCTCATCCGCCCCAATGGCGCGGTCCTGCCGTGCCCATTCTGGGAAGAGGAACCTGTCGCGGTGGTTCCGGGCGACAGCCGTGTGGCGATCCTCGATAGCGAAGGCATCGCCGCCATCCGCCGCGGACTTCGCGACGGGTGCCCGGTCGGCAGTTGCCGCACCTGTATCGAGAAGAAAGACGCGCTCTTCAGACCTACCAACGTGCATCCGGCCCGGCCCGAGGGAAGGGAACCGGGAGAGGATGGGTTGCTACCAGGGGCCGAGGTTGAAGCAGTCCCCGACCCGAAGTTCGACAGCAGGGCGGAGCACCGCTATCGTCCGCCGATCATCAAGCCCGGGAGCACCGAATGACAATTACCCAAGGACTGAAACCCGCCACCCGCGACCGCGCGCAGATCGCCGAAAAATACACCTGGGATCTGAGCCAGATCTACCCCGATTGGGCCGCGTGGGAGGCCGACCTCGAGCGGCTGCAATCTCTGATGGAGTCCTACCAGGAGCTCAAGGGGACGCTTGCAGAGGGCGCCCAACAGGTTCTTCTGGCCAGCCGGCTGTCGGACGATCTCGGCCAACTGGCCTACCGGGTCTACCAGTACCCGGGGCTGATGCAGAGCCAGGACACGCGCGACAACACCGTCCAGGCCCGCCTCGAGCAGGTCCGGCTGGCGCTCGCCGCCTTCAAACAGGCCACCGCCTGGTACACGCCCGAGCTGCTGCGGATTCCAGAGGAGACAATGAGGGTCTGGCTCGACGAGACGCCCGACCTCGCCCCCTACCGGTTCGGCATCGAGGAGAGCTATCGGATGCAGCAGCACGTACTCGACGAGGACGGCGAACGGCTGCTGGCCTACGCTTCGACCTTCAACGGCACGCCGTCGCAGACCTACACCATGCTCGCCGACGCCGACGTCAAGTTTCCGACCGTGACCCTGTCAGATGGGTCGGAGGTGGTGGCCAGCCACGCCAATTTCTCCCAGGGGCTGCACTCGCGGCGACTGCAGGCGGATCGTGAAGCCCTCTTCAAGGCCCATTTCACGGTCTACGACGGCTCTCCGAACACCTTTTCGGCCATCTACAACGGCGTCCTCCAGAAGGACTGGTTCACCGCCCGGTCGCGCCGCTATGCCTCGACTCTCGAGCACCAACTCGATGACGACAACATTCCCCCTTCCGTCGTCGAGAACCTCATCACCACCGCCCGCGACGGCAGCGGGCCGTTGCAGCGGTATCACCAGATCCGCAGACGGGCCCTGGGCGTTGAGCGCTACCGTTATTTCGACGCCTATCTGCCGCTGGTCGAGGTCGAGTGGCCGCTGCCCTACGGTTCCGTCGGCCAAGAGCTGGTCGAGTCGGTGGCCGTCTTCGGCGAGGCCTACCAGAAAACCGTCCGCCGCGCCTTCGACGAGCGCTGGATCGACGTCTACGAAAACGAGGGCAAGAGGTCGGGCGCCTTTTCAGCCGGGGTGTACGGGGTCCACCCCTACATGCTGCTCAACTACGCCGACACCCTGTCAGACGCCTTCACCGTGGCGCACGAGATGGGGCACACCATGCACACCGTGCTGTCGCACGAGAGCCAGCCCTTTGCCACCTCCTCCTACACCATCTTCGTCGCCGAGGTGGCGTCCATGACCAACGAGTCGCTCTTTCTCGATCGGCTGCTCGTCACGGAGGCGGACCCGGCCCGCCGGGTCGCCCTGCTGCAGCACGCCATCGACGACATCGCGGCAGGATTCTACCGGCAGGCCATGTTCGCCGACTTCGAGCTCCGCGCCCACCGCGAGGTCGAGGAGGGCCGGCCCATCACCGCCGAGGTGTTGCAGAAGATCTATCTCGAGTGTCTGGCCGGCTTCTTCGGCGACGCCCTCGACGATCAGGAGTGGTACCGCAACACCTGGGCGCGAATTCCCCACTTCTACGGCTCGCCCTACTACGTCTACCAGTACGCCACCTCGAAGGCGGCGGCCACCCTGATCCACCGCAGGATGACCGAGGGAGCCCAGGCGGAACGGGCCGAGACCGTGGCGAAATATCTGGAATTGCTCCGCTCAGGCGGCAACGACCACCCCATCACCCAACTCCAGAAAGCCGGGGTCGACTTCACGACCACCGAACCCACCGAGGCGCTGGTCGCGGAGATGGACCGCCTGGTGACAGGCTCGAGGGGGAGCTCAGAATTCTCAATTTTGAATTTTGAATTTTGAATTTTGAGTTTGCGCACGGCAGCCCATTGCCCGCAGCAGCGGTCTCCGTCAGAGCGGCGGATGGCTCGCGCCATTCAAAATTCAAAATTCAATAATTCAGAATTGGGCGGCGATCAGCCGCCTTTGTGCTTTCTTGTGCCTTCGTACATCTCGAACTTCAGGAGCCGGCATTCGATCGGCCCGTTGAAGAGCGGGATCTTCCGCGCCGGTTTGAGCCCGATCTGCTTGGCCAGCCGCGGTTCGCCGGCGAGGACCCACGCCGTGGTGCCCACCGCCTGGTTTTTCAGGCTGTCACCGAATCGTCGATAGAGACCGAAGAGCTTCTCCACTTCGCCCACCCGTTTGCCGTAGGGCGGGTTGGCGACGATCATCCCACCGGACCCCCACGGCAGCTGGAGGTCGAGCGCATCGCGCTGTTCGAGCTCGACCCAGCGCTCCATCCACGCCGCCTTGAGGTTTCTCTGGGTCGCCCGCAACGCGCGATCGGCACGGTCGCGAGCGAGGATAGGCTGCGGCGCCTCGCGGTGGCCGTGGCTCGCCTCGCGTTGGACCTCCGCAAAGGTCAGAAGATCGTGGACCGGCCACCGTTCGAAAGCAAACTCGCGGTGAAGTCCCGGTGGTGTCCGGGTCGCGATCAGCGCCGCCTCCACGGCAAACGTGCCGGTGCCGCACATGGGATCGAGCAGGGGCTCGGATCCGTCGTACCCGGCCAGCAGGAGGATGCCGGCGGCCAGGGTCTCGGCCAGCGGTGCCGGCCCACCTCGCGGCCGATAGCCGCGGTGCGAAAGCGGCTCGCCGCTGGAGTCGAGACTCAGGGTCACCGGACCATCCTCGACCAGCCGCAGGTGGAGGCGGATGTCCGGGTTCTCCCGATCGACATTCGGGCGGCTGCCACTGACCGATCGCAGACGGTCCACCACCGCGTCCTTGACCACCTGGCCGGCAAACGTCGTGTTGCGGAACGCGCGGTGTTTTCCGACCACTTCCACCGCAAAGGTCTGGCCGGTCTTGAGGACCTCGTCCCAGGCCACCGAAGCTGCCAGATCATAGAGCCCTTGCCGGTTCGAAACCGGTCCGCGAACCAGCGGCACCAGAACCCGCATCGCGGTACGGAGACGGATGTTGACGTTGTAGATGGTCCTGAGATCGCCGGCAAACAGCACCGATCCACGGTCGGGCGCCACGGCCTCGGCCCCCATGGCGCGTAACTCGTCGGCCAGCACGCGCTCCAGACCGAGAGCGCAGGTGGCGGTAAGCGGCTGGGTCTTCCCGAGCTCAATCATGCGCAGACGCTACAGCGAACGTCGGTCTGAGAACAAGAGGCTGATTTGAATTCGGAATTCGGAATTAGGAATTAGGAATGCCGAACCTTTGTCCTCACCCTCTCTGACAGGGAGGCTGTGGGCCGGAATTCCTAATTCCGAATTCCTAATTCGAATTCATCTTTCGATGAATTCGATGACGTAGCCGTCGGGGTCTTTGACAAAGGCGATGACGGTGCTGCCGTGCTTCATCGGCCCCGGTTCGCGGGTCACCTGGCCGCCGTATTCACGAACCCGGTCGCATGCGCTGGCGATGTTCTTGGCGCCGATGGCGATGTGGCCGAAACCATTGCCGAGGTCGTACTTCGAAGTATCCCAGTTGTAGGTCAGTTCGATCACTGCATTCGAGCCCTCATCACCGTAGCCGAGAAATGCCAGGGTGAACTTCCCTTCGGGATAGTCGTGCTTGCGCAGCAATTCCATCCCCAGCGCCTCGGTGTAGAAGGCGATCGATTTTTCCAAGTCCCCGACCCGAATCATCGTATGTAAGTAGACGCATGTGAACCTCCAGATCGGTGTTCAAGTTCTTAGTTTTGAGTTTTCAGTTTTGAGTTGTTCCGACCCTGAGTTTTCCGGTGAAGGTCCGGAACTCAAAACTCATAACTCAACACTCAAAACTCAATAGTCGCTCGTCATGATAAACACGGGCGCGCCTTCGAACCGTGTGTACTTGGGGCGGAGGCGCTCGGTGTTGTAGAACTTCTCGACGTCCACCACCTTTTTGCGGCTGGTCACGACGTCGATGGGCACGTCGTCGTAACGGCCGTTGCGAATGTTGACCAACCGTCCCGATTTGCCCTCCTGAATCAGATCCATGGCGAGGTTGCCGAAGGCCATCGGAACCACCGAATCGAGGGCATCGGGGTCGCCCGACCGCACGAGATAGCCGAGCCGCTGGTTGATGACATTGACGCGGTGGCCGTTGTTGTACTTCGGCGACAACTCACGGAGGATCCGCGCCACCCGGTCGCCGATCCCACCGAGCTTCTTATGACCGAACATGTCCTTTTCTTCGTCCTCGAAGACCATATCGCCCTGACCGGTGAACGTGGCCCCCTCGGAGACCAGCACCACGCTGTAGTTGGATGGGTTCTCCCGGCGGTCCTTTGACAACCTTTCGCACAGGTGGCCGATATCGAAGGTGTGTTCGGGGATGACACAGCGGTGGGCGGCGCCGGCCATGGTCGGCAACAGCGCCGTAAACCCGGCGTAGCGGCCGAAGACCTCGATCACCAGAAAACGTTCGTGGCTGCCGGCCGAGGTCCGTAGGGCGTGGGTCATGGCAATGGTCCGGGTGACGCAGGTGGAAAAGCCGATGCAGTAGTCGGTCCCCGGAACATCGTTGTCCATCGTCTTCGGGATCGCGATCACCGAAACCCCGAGCTTGTGGAGGTGGACACCGTAGGACAGGGTGTCGTCGCCGCCGATCGGGACCATGGTGTCGATCCCGAGGTACTCGAGGTTGGCGAGCACCTCTTTGGTCAGGTCGTTGGTCTCGTCGGTATAGGTGTCGCGCAGGTGGTCGGGCATGACCGCCTGCGGAACGTGCGACGGGCGCGTGCGGGAGCTGTGGAGAAAGGTACCGCCGGTCCGCCCGACCTTGTTGACGACTTCCTCGGTGAGGTTGATCACGTGGGCGGAGTCGTTCTTCTCATCGCGGTCGATCTCGATCAGACCCGCCCATCCGCGCCGGATTCCCAACACCCGGTAGCCCTCCCGGATGGCGCGGACGGTGACCGCGCGGATCGCCGGGTTGAGCCCCGGCACATCGCCGCCGCCCGTGAGGATGCCGATGGTGCCCTTGTGCTTGTTGACGTTGGCCATGTCGTTTTTCCCTCTCTTCCGATCGCTGCACTCCGACCGTCACACCGCACTCTGTGCGGTGTGACCAGAATTCAGAAATCTACTCCGAAATCGTTTTCGCCGCCACCTGCCAGCGCAGGGTTTCACCGGCCCTCAGCGGCACCACCTCGTGCTCCCCGAAAGCATAGACCTCGGGCACCGTCCACTCCTCCTGAACCAGCGTGACCGTATGGCGGTTTCTCGGCAGACCGTAGAAATCGCAACCGTGGTGGGAGGCGAAGGCCTCGAGGCGGTCGAGGGCCCCCGCGGCCTCGAAGACCTCGGCGTAGAGTTCGAGGGCCGCGTGGGCGGAGAAGATCCCCGCACAACCGCGCGGCGCCTCCTTGGCGTGGCGGGCGTGGGGAGCGCTGTCGGTGCCGAGAAAGAACCGCGGGCTGCCGCTGGTCGCGGCCCACACCAGGGCTTCGCGGTGGACGTCGCGTTTGAGCACCGGCAGACAATAGAAATGGGGACGGAGACCGCCGGTGAAGATCGCATTGCGGTCGTACAACAGGTGGTGCGGGGTGATGGTCGCAGCAACCGTCGGCGGTGCATGGAGCACCCATTCGACCGCCTCGGAGGTCGTGATGTGCTCGAACACCACCTTGAGACCCGGCCACCGCTCCACCAAGGGCTCGAGCACTCTTTCGATGAAGACCCTTTCGCGGTCGAAGATGTCGACCGAGGGATCGGTCACCTCCCCGTGGACCAACAGCGGCAGCCCGAGATCGACCATCGCCGCGAGTGCCGGGCCCACCAACGCGAGGTCCGTCACCCCGGCCTCGGAGTTGGTCGTCGCGCCCGCGGGATAGAGTTTGACCGCCACCACCGCCGGGCTCGCCGCGGCGCTCTCGATCTCCACCGGCGACGTCAGATTGGTGAGATAAAGCGACATCAACGGCTCGAAGACCAACCCGCCGGGGACGGCAGCAACGATCCGATCGCGGTAGGCGGAAGCCTGGGCGGTGGTCGTCACCGGCGGGGCCAGATTGGGCATGACGACCGCCCGCGAAAACGCGCGCGCCGAAAGGCCGACCACGTCTGCCATCTCCGCCCCGTCGCGAAGGTGGAGGTGCCAATCGTCGGGTGAGGTGATTTTCAGTTGCATGGTTCCAACCCGCCGCATCTTCGCACATCTGCCCGACACGATGCTTCTGGAAACATTTTCAGCTAGAATGTCGCTTCATAGGACTATTGGGTGGTTCGATGACCGATCAGATCACAGTGGAAGAGCTCGAGAAGGCCTCGAACAACGTGCAGAGGTTGTTTGGGTTCATCGGCGAGCGGCGCGACTGGATCCTCGCATCCGACGCGGAGGGAGCTGCGTCGGCGCTGGCCGAGGCGGCAAAATCTCTGTCGGTCGTCGTTTCCGATCTCGCGGCATCGGGTGATTCGGATGAAGTTGAAGTCCGCCAACCGGCCAAGCTTCAGCCGTCGGGCAGGGTCACGGCCGGCAGGCTGATCAAGTTCACCGACTTCATTGACCAGCTCCGCACGTGGTTTTCCTCCCACGACGGAGCGACACTCCCGGAAGGGTCGGATGCATTTGTTGGATCCCTCCAGGCCTCGCTGGCCGGCGCCATTGAAGCCATCGAACAGCTGCTCGGGCCTTCCCCAGGAGCCGGAGCCACAACCGGAACCGGAGCGGAACCGGAACCGCTCATCAGTGGCGATCTCGGGCCCGTCGCCAAGGTCGACATGGCCGCCCGGCTCGAACTCGACAACATCGCCTCCCGGCCGCTCCTCCAGGTCTTTCGCGGCGTCACCGAACTCACCCCCGAGGCCATCTCAATGATCGACCGGTTCTTCGCCAAACAGGGGATCGAGCTGGAGGGGCCCGAGAAGCGGCGTTTCCATGACAAGGCCCTGAAGTGGATCAAGGGAACTCCAGATGGTCAGATGCTGGTCGTCAGGTTGAGCGGTCTGTCGGGAAAGGTCGAGGCCTACTCCAGCTATAAACCGAGAGGAGCGTGACCCGCTTGACCCACCCGTTTGCTGCTGCAACGTGGTGGGTTTGGTTGGCTTCGGCGGGAACACTC
Organism: Candidatus Sulfomarinibacteraceae bacterium; assembly: GCA_963714885.1. Classification (GTDB taxonomy): domain Bacteria; phylum Acidobacteriota; class Thermoanaerobaculia; order Thermoanaerobaculales; family Sulfomarinibacteraceae; genus Sulfomarinibacter. The sequence continues at coordinate 49,479 of CAVQQV010000031.1, forward strand.
TCCCTCTCGCAGCGTATTGAGAGATACCATGAGTAGTCCAACACGTTCGCCGCTCGCCGCTCTCGTTCAGCGCTTTCTGCCGCGCCTTCGCTACCCGTACCTGTTTCTCATCCTCGGCGGATTGTTTCTGGTCGATCTGGTGATCCCCGATCCGATTCCGCTGATCGACGAGTTGATGCTGGCGATGCTCACCTTCCTGGCGGCGACCCTGACCACCCGCAAGGACGACGTGCCACCGCCTCGAGACGTCACCCCACCCGACCCTGGCGACCGTCTCAGCCCGGGTGATCGCCCTCCGAACCCGACCGATTCCTCTCGCTGACCAACTCCAGCGCTCGGACGTCAAACCGGGACTGATCGGCCCAGGGTTCGACCCGAACCAGAAAGACGAACTCCCCCCGCCGACCGTGCAGCGGTACACGAATCCGCTCGACGCCCTCCGCGGAAGGAACCAGCCCGCAACGCACGGGGACGTCCCGTCCGGTACCGCCGCCCTGTGGCCGGGACACCGTCATCTCGCCCGAGCCTCCCTTACTGCGAAAGCGGTACCTCATTCGCAAAGCGTCGACCCGGTCGTCGACCGTGAAGCGGGCCTCGAACACCCCCGGTGAGTGCAGCACCAGCTGCTGGGTTTCGAAGTCAACGGTCACGGGCTCCGAACTCGAGCGGTCCTCATCATCGTCCTCTTCCAGCCGGAGCTCGATCTGCCGCAGCTGCAAGGCCCGCCGCGGTCTGCGAACCGGCTCGCGATCGGGAAGGCTGAAAACCACCTGGTTGGCGCCCGCGCGCAACGCTCCGTCCGGCACGGAAACGCTCCAATGTTGCCAACCCTGTCGCAGCTCCGAGATACCGCAATCGACACCATTGACCGAGACCCCGACGCTGCGCACCGGTCGTTTGCCGGCCACCGGCCGGCCCTCGAAGACCATGACCCGCTGGCCTCCACGGAACAGGTCGAACTCGATCTCGCCGCCGTCGCCGAGCAGCCAGACGCCGGATGGATCCGCCGGAGACCACAGCGGGCCGATCAGCACCGGGACGGGCAATAGTCCAACACCGGTTTCCCGACCGCCGCCGCGGAGATCGATCACCGGCTCCCACGGTTCAAAACGAACCGAGCCCGGACGGAGAACTACCGGCGGCGGCGGTTCCACCTCGCGCAGGGTCTGCACGAAATCGATAGCGGCGACCGCCACAAAGACGAAGACAATCAGGAGCGGCAGCGGCCGCAGGAGCTGACGCAGACCCATCAATTCTTCCGCTCGGGCCGATCTGTCGCCTGTCTCGGTACCGAATCACGGTCCGAGCCGGCCAGGAAATCTGCGACTCGATAATCCGAGGCCTCAGCGGCGGCGATCAGGAGCCGCGCCGCGTCACACGCTCGAGCCACCTCCGCGATGGCGTCTGCCGGGTCCGCCGTCACCGATCGGACGGCGGCCGACGCACAGAGCGCCCCGACCAGGTCGGAGAAGCGTTCGCGGTTGAACCACTCGACCTCCTGATAGGTGTTGACGGCCAGAAAACGACGTCCTGTGGGGTCTTCGAAGACTGCGGCGATTTCCTCCGAAGAACTCGGCATCGCAGCATCGCGCCGATCGGCGGTGATCATCAGTTCGACCTCGTCGGCGAGGGCGCGAGCCGCATCCTCCGACAGACCGAGCTTCTGCGCCACCTCGACCAGCAACAGGCCGAGGTGCCATTTGACGTATCGCACACGGGCCCGTTCACCGCCGCGGCGCGGGCCTTCCAGGCGGCCCAGTTGGCGGGCCACGATCCACATCAGTACCGCGGCCCATTGCTCGGGCCGGGCCAACCCGTCGGCGAGCGGCGCCATGGCCGTGGCATCGATCCCCTCGACTTCCCGGCGCCGGTTCGCCGACCAGGGGGGCCAGGGCGAGGAGGGCCTCGAGGTCGGTGAGCATCGCGGCTTCGACGGCGGTGAGCGAACCTTTGAAGCCCGCGGCGGGGTTCCGCGGCCGCCGCGACGATCGCGATCGACTTCTTCGAGCCGCGCTCTCCCGCAGCCGCGCGATGGCGGCGACTCGACGTTTCCGGCACCGCCAGATCGCGCAGGGTCGAGGTCTCCAACAGCCGCCGGATGGGATCGAGGATCGGCGCCATCACCCGCACACCCAGGGCCTCGTCCAGGCTGCGAACACCAACGCCGTCGAGCTCGGTGGCGAGCTCCGCCCACGGATGCTCCTCGTCCGACACCACCTCGCGAAGAGCGACGAAACAGTGCAGCTGATAGGCCCCGAGGTCGAGCCGCATTCCGTCATCTCGAAGCTGCCGGCAGGACTTCAAAAACTCGAGACCCGTCACCGCGTCCCTCATGATCAGGTAGGTGTCCGCTCCGTCGGAGAGGCGGAGACCGTCGCCGAGCGTGGTGCGCACCAGCGGCCGATCGGGGTTGTGGGGTTCTTCGCCACCCCGGTTGAAAGCCGGATTCGAACCGCGGGTCGCTGCGTGGCGGTTGTGGTAGACCACCAGGCTGCGCTCGCCGTCCACCTCGTTGGAGTAGACAAAGACGTTCTCGTCCACCGACCCGTCGTCGCGCTCAAAATCGTAGAGCAGGAAGCGGTCGACCTCCGCGAAGATCCGGCGCCGGCGCAAGCAGAGGGAAAAGCTGCCGGCCGTGGCGCGCCACCAACCCCTCGTCGACGGTCTCGTCCCACCGCGGACGCCGAAACTCCATACCGTACTTTTCGGCCAGCCCCTCGATCTGCCCGTGGCCGAACATGGGGAGCCCGGGCATGGTGGCCATCATGGTCGCCACCCCGAAGTACCTGTCGCCGGTGCCGAACTGGTCGACGGCGGTCCGCTCGTCCGGGTTCGACATGAAGTTGACGTAGCGCTTGAGAATCTGAGGATCGAACTCGAGGGTGGTTCGGATCAGCTGGCGGTACTCGGCGTTGCGCTCATCGCGCAGCATGTTCATGAACGCCGAGTTGTAGACCCGGTGCATCCCGAGGGTCCGCACAAAATAACCTTCGAGCAGCCAGAAGGCCTCGGCCAACAAAAGGGTATCGGGCGCCTCGGCGGCAACCCGGTCCACCACCTCGCGCCAGAACTCGTGCGGCATCACCGCGTCGAACTGAGCCCGCGACATACCGAACTCCGCCCGCGACGGGACCGCACCGGCGGCGCCCGGCTCCGGGAACCACAGGCGGTGGTAGTTCTGGCGCGTGAGGGTCATGGCGGCGTCGAAACGGATCACCGGCGAACGGCGAGCCACCGCGAGGATGGTCTGGATGACCGCCTCGCGGACGTCGGCCCTGGTGTAGTCGAGCTGGGCGGTGTCGTTCCACGGCATCGAGGTGCCGTCGTTGCCGTGGTAGATGTAGCGCTCGCTTCCGGTGTGGCGGTCGAGCCGTTTGAAGACCACCGCCGCGTCAGTTTTCGACCAGTACTTGTCCTCGATGAAGATCGCGACCCGGTCGTCGTCCGACAGGTCCGGGCCCTCGAAGGTGTAGGACGGATAGGGCGAACGGTCGAGGGAGACGAACCAGTCCGGGTGGTTGACGACCCAGTGCGAGTCGATACCCATGTGGTTGGGAACCATATCGGTTGAGAGTCGGATGCCGTGACCCCAGGCCCTGCCCCGCAGATCGTCGTAGGCGCCTCCCCGCCGAGGGCGTCGGCGATCCGGTAGTCCTCCAGCGAATACGCCGACGCCACCGCATCCTCGTCGCCCATCCTTCGCTTGATGCGCTCCGACGCGCGGCTGCGCTCCCACACTCCGATCAGCCACAGACCGGTGAACCCGCGATCTGGCAAGCTCTGCCAGTTCGTCGTCCGGCACGCCGTCCAGCGTCGTGATCTCGCGCCCGTACTTTCCGGCTCAGCTGCGCGAGCCAGACGTGCGCGTTCTTTGCCAGCAGCACCAGTCGCGGCATCCAGTCGAGATCGGCGGAGTAGTTCTCGACCTCGTCGTAGAGCGCCGCATAGTCCTGGGGCTCGAGCGGCCCCGGACCGGGGCCAGCTCCTGGCGGAAAGAACACGCGTTGCTCTTCGGTGAGGAAATCGAGGCTCCCGAGTACCCGGTGCAGATCGGGACCGAGCAGCTCCGCCCAGGTCGACCGGATGAACGCCAACTGGCCTTCGAGCGAAGTCGGTGCGGCCCGCATCGGCGCGTACAACCGATCGAGCAGGGTCTCGCCACCGACGCCGCCGGCGGCCTCCCCTCCCTGACCTGTGGCCGAACCACCGAGAATGGTCTCGATGTGCTCCAAGCGCTTCCTCGTAGTCGGTCTCGCGGCGAAGCGCCGCGTCGTCGAACAGCTCCCGAAAATCAGCAAATGCCGGGTTGCGGTTGGCCAACCACAGCAGCACCAGTTCTTCGACCACGATCTCGCGATGCGGGACCCCGTCGGTGGCGCCGGCCAGGTATGCATCCGCCCCGGTTTCTCCGCGGTAGATCGCCGAGGGCGGAAACTCTTCGACAAAGATCTCGAGGACGCGGTCGAGCTTCTCCGTCCCGAGATCTCTGGAAAGCAACGACAGGACCTGCGCCCACAGACGCGGCGCCCTGAGTTGCCGGTGGCGCGCCACCATCAGGTGCAGGATCTCGTCGATCAGCCCCAGTGCGTAGAGGCGGCTCGCCCGCACCGCACGTTCGGGGTGGTGGTGCACGTCACGCTGTTCGTTGAAGCGGTGGGCGAGCTCACGGGCCGCTCGGAAATCGGCAAAGACAACGTTGCCGGTCACCGAAAACAGGGTGTCCGACAGACCATAGGCGTCGCGGACCTTCCGCGAGATGTGGAACTCGCGCACAGCACGGTCGATGGGAAACAGCTTGAAGGTCGTCATCTCAGGATCCGGGGCCATCATACTGATGATTTCGGATTTCGGATTTCGGATTTCGAATTTCCCGACCGCCTTCCCCCACTGAGGAGGCGGTTTGGGTGGAGGCTGCAGTCATCGGACAGCGTCATGGCCATCGAAACCTGCAGTCGCTGAGATGGGGTGGGTTGCGGTGGAAAAATCCGAAATCCGAAATCCGAAATCCGAAATTTTCAATCGGCGATGCCACCATCGAGCAGATTCGAAGGTCAGCGGGCAGTGGTCCGAGACATCCCAGAAGGTCCCGTCCTCCTCACCCGGACGAGAGATGAGATCGGCGCACTCGAGCCTTGCACAGTGAAGCCATGCGTGCACCGGGACCACCGGTTCGTCGGCGCCGAATCCCCCTAGAAAGACGTGGTCGAGGAGCGAGGCCTCCTGCACGCCGTCCCGATCGCCACCCCCCTCCCAGTAGGAAGAGCAACCCGTCTCATTGGGCAATCGGCGCAATCCCGGCCTCGCCGAGGATCGCGTCCATCGACTGCAACTCCCCTTCGAGCCCGCCGCGCGGAGACCCGGTGGTGTTGAAATCTCCGAGCAGGATCACATCCGGGTCGCCGGTCTCTTCCACCCATCCATCGATCCACTCGGCAAGGGCCCTGTTCTGCCGACGTCGGTCGCCGAAATTCCGTGGCCCGCTTTCGTGGTGGACCACGATCACGGTGAAGTCGATTCCCCCTGAACGACGGCTGCGAAAGCGGGCGGCGAAGGCCGGCCGCATCCCATCCTCGAAGATCGTTGCCGCCACGTCCACAGGTTCGCTCAGCAGTTCGAGAGCGTTGACGTCCCAGGCAATCGCGAGGTGCTGTCCGAAACGCCCTCCACCCGCCGAGAAACGGACGCCCATCTGCCGGTCCTGGACAGCGCGCTTGAGAATCGGCGGAAAGCGGCGGGTGTCGTTGACCTCCTGCAACCCCAGGAGATCACCATCCAACCCGGCCAGGACCGCTTCGAGATCGCAGATGTTGGTGCGTCGAGAGTAGCCGAGGTCGGCATCCTGCGGTCGCTCATCGAGGGGAAAGTTGCGAACATTCCACGAGACGATCCGCAGCACATCGTCGGCGGCCGCCGGGGGCAGATCCGCCTCGGTGACTGCAGGCCCGGCAAAGCCACTGCACCGCAACTGGCCCCTCAGCACGAGGGCCAGAGCGCTGATCAACAGGATCGCGACGACGACCGATACGACGAGGATCTGTGATTTGCGGGCCACGAGGGTCAGTTTCACCCGGCGCGCGCACGGGCGCAAGTATTCCGCGGCCGCGATCGCCCGGCGCGCTGGCAGGTCTTCTTGAAGACCGGGGTTCCAGTCGCAAAAAAGAACGATAAATGCGAATCATTCTCAGTCCAATTTCGAGTCAGCCTTGACGAAATCTCGAAGATTGCTGTACCTGCGAGACATTGCCTTTTGACTATGTGAAGACTTCAACATTTGAGTTGACAATCAAACGAGACTCAGTTGCATTCTTCGTTAGTCATGGGATTGTCACGGAATGTACTGCTGAAGGTGACACCTTCAAAATCGGCAACCCAAGCAAACTCTGATGACCCATCAATTTGAGACTTCATTTCGATACGACAACAGTCTCAACTGCGCGAACCGGGATTGCCGACAGCGGCTATCCACAACAACCCACCGAGAGTTACTCCAAATTGGAGAAGGAGGCAGAGCGATGATATCGATCACGAGGAGCTTACTGGTGCTTGCGACCGCGGGCGCCGCGGCCGTTCCCATGGTGATTCGCACCCCGGCCACCCGGGTCACACCGACGGGTGAGACCGATCCGCGGAACGTCTACACCAAGAGCCAGGCCGAACACTATCTGACCAAGGAGCAGTACGCCTTCATCCGGCCGGGGATTCACGTCACGGTCGAGGACGTCCAGATCCCGGCCGACCGCCACCCGGTGGTCGAGCTCACCATCACCGACGACCAGGGACAGCCGATCGACCGTGCCGGCATCATGACCCCTGGCCCGGTCAGCTTGAGCTACATCCTGTCGTGGTATGACGCCGAGCGCCGCGACTATGTGGCTTACACCGTCAGGCCGCAGACCAGCCCGATCACCGGTGACACTGCTAGTCCAGGCGTCGACCGACTCGGGCGGCACCACCGAGGACCTGGCGATGGGCCACATCCGCTACACCTTCGGCACCCAGCTGCCGGCGGACTACGACATGTCGGTGACCCACACGGTCGGCATCTACGCCAGCCGCAACCTCAGCGACACTCCGCTCGAGACCACCCAGTACGACAACGTCGAGTACGACTTCGTGCCCGACGGCGGCGATGTCGTCGACCAGTGGCAGGGGATTCTCGACCAGACTTGCAACGGCTGCCACGAGCAGCTGGCGCTGCACGGCGGCAGCCGCCGCGACGTCAAGCTCTGCGTGCTGTGCCACAACAAGCAGACCTGGGACCCCGACACCGGCAACTCGGTCGACATGAAACAGATGATCCACAAGATCCACAACGGGCCCAACCTGCCCAGCGTGCAGGCCGGCATCCCTTACCAGATCATCGGCTACCGCCAGGCGGTGCACGACTACTCCGATGTGGAGTACCCGCAGGACATGCGCAACTGCGTGCGCTGCCACACCGCCGACACCCCCGAGGGTGACGTCTGGTTCACGCGTCCCAACCGCGACGCCTGCGGTTCGTGCCACGACAACATCAACTGGGAGGTCTCGGGCGAGGGCCACCCGGTGGCGCAGTTCGACGACAGCCTGTGCGCCGCCTGCCACATCCCGCAGGGCGAGCACGAGTTCGACATCTCGATCATGGGCGCGCACACCATCCCGCTCAAGTCGAGCCAGCTCCCGGGGCTCAACATGGAGATCACCGACGTCACCGGCGCCATGCCCGGCGGCACGCCGACCGTCTACTTCACGCTCACGGACAACGACGGCGACACCATCTCTCCGATCTCCGGCTTCCGGACCCTGACTCTGCGCGACGGCCGGTCCGATCGGCGACACCATCGACCACATGATCGACATCTCTCAGGACGCCCGCGAGGCCACGATGGTCGGCGACGAGTACATGATGACCTTCGCGACCCCGATCCCCGAGGACGCGACCGGCAGCTGGGGCTTCTCCGCCGACGTCCGCCAAGCAGAGTCCTGATCGACGACGGGACCCTCGAGGGCATGGCGGTCACCGAAGGCGCGTTCAACCCGCTCTACTACGCCGCCGTCACCGACTCCGAGGCGATGCCGCGGCGCGAGGTGGTCTCGATCGACAAGTGCAACGTCTGCCACGACATGCTGGCGCTCCACGGCGGGCAGCGCTTCAACACCCAGGAGTGCGTCTTCTGCCACCGGCCGAACAACACCGACGAGGAGGTCCGGCCCGAGGAAGAGATGCCGGCCGAAGTCGATCGACATGCGGTGGCTGATCCACCGCCTCCACACCGGCGAAGAGCTGACCGTCGACTTCACGGTCTACGGCTACCGCAGCTCGGTCCACAATTACAACGAACTCGTGTACCCCGGCGACCTGCGGACCTGCGACACCTGCCACATCGACGGCACCTACAACGTGCCGACGCCCGAGGGCTCGCATGAGGTCACCACCGACCGCAGCTATCTACTCGCCGACCCAGCCCGCCGGCGCCGCCTGTCTGGCGTGCCACAGCACGGTCGACGCAGCGGCCCACGCCTACGTCAACACGGCGCCCTTCGGCGAGTCCTGCGCCTCGTGCCACGGTGCCGACCGGGAGTTCTCGGTCGACTCCGTCCACGCCCACTAGCAAACCCGTGATCATGCGCCCCGCCGCACAGGCGGCGGGGCGCGTGTGACCTGGAAAGGAAGATCGGGTATGAAAAAGCTCATCTACACGCTGGCACTCGGCGCCCTGGTGGTCGGTCTCGGGACCGCCCTGCCGGCCGCGGCCGGCGACCCTTCAGAAGATTGCGCCACCTGTCACGAGGACATCGCGGCCAACTTCGCCCACACGGTGCACGCTGCAAAGGACCGGGGCGGGCCGACCTGCGCCACCTGCCACGGCAACGGCGACCAGCACATGGAATCAGGGCGGCGAGGCGGCCCTGATCGGCAAACCCGAGGGACAGGACCTCGAGACTCTTTGCCTGACCTGCCACCGCGACACCCAGACCATGTTCTCCCGCCGCTCGGTGCACTCGGGAGCGGACGTGACCTGCGTCTCGTGCCACAACATCCACACCGCGGATCCGCTGCAGCCGGAGATGCTGCAGAAGGCCGCCAACCAGCTCTGCGCCAGCTGCCACTCCTCGGCCGCAGGTTCGTTCAACCAGCCCTTCGGCCACCGGCTCGACCGCGGCGGCATGCAGTGCGTCAGTTGCCACAACCCGCACGGCGGCGCCGGCGAGGCCAGCCTCAAGGTCGACCGCTCGGGCGACGTCGTGTGCGTCAGCTGCCACTCCGAAAAACGCGGGCCGTACGTCTTCTCGCACGTTGCGGGTGTCACCGGAACATGCCTCACCTGTCATGTGCCTCACGGCGCATCCAACCCGATGGCTCTGACCCGGGCGCGGGTCGACCAGCTGTGCCTCGAGTGTCACAGCCCGATGGGCAACACCCTCGGATCGCAGCCGCCGTCGTTCCACAACATGAATACTCCGCGATATCAAAACTGCACCACCTGCCACGTGATGGTCCACGGATCCAACACGTCGCCGATGTTGCTGAAGTAGGGGGTGGATCGATGAACACATATCGCCTGTCGATCACCGCCTGCGCCTTCCTTGTCCTCGCCCTGTGCGTGCCCTTTGCGGACGCGCAGTCGACTTCGCTCGACATCGAGGCCGGGTACCAGGAAGTCGATGTCAACGGCAACGAGGACATGTTCCGCACCCAGATCAACCAGCAGAACGGGTTTGTCCTGCGCAACTTCTCCATCAACTACGTCGATCCGACGGGCGACGCCGGTTTCGTGGATCGGTTGCGGGTGGACGCCTCCGGTTTCGGCGGCAACCCCGCCGGCCGCTTCCGTCTCCAGATGGGGCTCGGCGACATCTACCGCATCAACCTTTTCTACCAGCAGTTCGAGACCTTCAGCGCGCTGCCGGCCTACGCCAACCCGCTCCTCGACGACGGGGTCTACCCCGGACAGCACACCTGGGAGCGCAACCGCGACATCCTCGATTTCCAACTCGAGATCCTTCCCGGACGCACCATCACGCCGATCGTCGGCTATCGCTGGAACAGCTATGACGGACCGGGCGGATCGACCTACAGCGTCGGCGCCGACGATTTCCAGGTCAATTCGCAACTCGAGGAGACCGAACAGGAGTTCTACCTCGGTGTGAACTTCGCCACCAAGAGCATCCAGGGAACCCTGCTGCAGGGCTGGCGGAACTTCGATGGCACGTATACGGACACCCTCGCACCAGGTGCTGGCGCCGGTAACAACCCCGGCACGGTCATTGGTCAGGAGGTCGAGCTCGACTCGTTCAACCGCACCACCACGACCGACGCCGATACACCGGTCACGACTTTTCACATGACGGGCCGGGTTACCGAAACCAGCCGCTTTGTCGCGTCGTACGCCCGCGCCGACTACGAGGGCGACACCAACATGAACGAGACGCTGTCGGGCAGCCTCGTCAGCTTCCAGCTCTCGCGCTTTTTCCAGGGCCTCGACCAGTCGGTGCAGAGCCGGACCGAGAACCCGTACTGGCGGGGTGAGGCCCGTTTCGAGTGGGACATCAGCCAAAAGGTGGGAATGCGCGTCGGCTACGAAATGCGCGACCGCCAGCTTCAGGGCTGGGCGCTGATCTCCAGCCTCTATATGGACACCATGACCTTCAACGGCTTCGACCCGAAGGACATCGAAACCCTGGTCGACGCCCAGACCGGTTACGAGCGTGAAGAGGGCATCGCCAACATCAGGTTCGACTTCCGCAACCTCGGCGCCTTCTCTTTGTGGGCCGAGTACGCCATCACCGACCAGGATGTCGATCTCTCGGCCGATGTCGCCGAGATCATCCTCCCGGGCGGCCAGGAGGGCGAGTACGACCGTCAGATCTCGTCCTTCGATCTCGGCGCGATGGTGACCGTCGGTAACTTCAAGTTCCTGGTCGACGCGGTCGGCCAGAACGCGGACGAAGTCATCGTCCGCACCGACTTCAACGACCGGCTGCGGCTGCGCGGCCGGATCGACTGGTCGATCAGCCGGATGTTCCGGCGTCCTGCTCACCGCCGAGTCGATCGACGCCGACAACGACAGCTCGGGGATCGGTTACCAGTACGACACCGACCGCTACGCCGTCGACTTCAACTTCACACCGACCGAGAACTTCCTGCTGCGGGCGGCCTGGGACAGCTACCAGACCGACACCGAGATGCCGATCCGGGTGCCGCAGACCTTCCAGATCATCCCCTCGATGTACGCCGAAGAGGGCGAGCTCCTCGAGGGCAACATGCGGTGGAAGATCGCGCTGTTCACCATCGAAGCGGCCTACTCGACTTTCGAAAATGTCGGCAGCTTCCCATTCGAGATGGACCGCGCCTTTGCCAGGCTCGCCATCGATCTCAGCAAGCGTTTCTCGATTGCCGGCGAGTACGAGAACTGGGACTACAGCGAAGACATGTTCCCGGTGGCCAACTACGACGCCAACCGTTGGGGCTTCTTCGTTCGCTGGCGGCAGTAACCCAGCCAACAACACTCATTCAGGGGGCCTCACGGCCCCCTTTTTTATTTCGGATTTCGAATTTCGAATTTCGGATTTGCACTCGCGCCACCCATTGCTCAGAGCAATGGGTCGGAGGGCAAATCCGAAATCCGAAATTCGAAATCCGAAATCGTAGGTGCTATCCTCCCCCGCCGATGGCTGATGAGAATCTGACTCAGGGCCGCATCTTCCGCTTCTGGTTGCCGTTGGCAGCCACCTGGCTGATGATGGCGGTCGAGGGGCCCTTCCTGGCGGCGGTGATCGCGCGTCTCGCTGAGCCCATCTACAACCTCGCAGCCTACGGCGTCGCCTACTCGCTGGCGCTGGTGGTCGAGGCGCCGGTGATCATGCTGATGAGCGCTGCCACCGCGCTGGCCCGCAACCGTGCGTCGTATCTCAGGCTGCTGGAATTTCACCCACACCATCAATGCGACGGTCACGCTGGCGATGCTCGTCACGCTCCTGCCGCCGGTGTTCGACCGGTTGGCCATCGGTCTCATCGGGCTCCCGCCGGAGGTCGCATCCCGCACCCACGTCGCGCTCCTGATTCTTCTGCCGTGGCCGGCCGTCATCGGCATTCGCCGCTTCTACCAAGGGGTTCTCATCCGCCACGGGCTCACCAGGCGGGTCGCCTACGGGACCGTCGCGCGTCTCGGCGGCCATGTTTGGTACCGCAGTTTGTCCTCGCGCGGTTCACCGATATCGAAGGCGCGTGGGTCGGAGCAGCGGCTCTGACGATGGGCGTCAGCTGCGAGGCCGTGATCAGCCGTCTGATGGCTGCCGGTTCCATACGATCTCTCCTTGAAAGGCCCGGCGAGGCGACCGGCGCCGCTTCCAGCTACACAGCGCTGTCGAGGTTTTACTACCCCCTCGCGCTGACGACGTTGCTCAGCCTCGGTATTCACCCGGTGGTGACCTTCTTCGTCGGCAACAGCCGCGCCTCGCTGGAGTCGCTCGCCGTCCTGCCGGTCGTCAGCGCCCTGGTTTTCGTCTTCCGCAGCCTCGGACTCGCCTACCAGGAAGTGGTGATCGCTCTGATGGGCGACGAACGGCGAGGGCTACCGATCCTTACGTCGCTTCGGACTCGTACTGAGCGTGGCGGTGGCCTTCGGGCTGGCGCTGATCGCCTGGACACCGCTGTCGCACGATCTGGTTTCGCACCATCTCCGGTCTGACCGAAGAACTCGCGGTGTTCGCATTGGCCCCCACCCGCATTCAGACGTTCCTCCCCGGACTCGCTGCGCTTCTGTCCTTCCAGCGCGCCATCCTCGTGGTCCGCGGGACAACCAATTCCATCACCCTGGCCACCATCATCGAGGTGGTCGGAGTCGTCGTGGTGCTGTGGGTGGCGAATTTCCAACTCGATGCCGTCGGCGCCGTCGCCGCCGCGGCTGCTCTGCTGATCGGACGGATCGGGGCGAATTGTATCTGATTCCGGCGCTCAGAGAGCACAGTGAACAATATCGTATTTCGGATTTCGGATGCGCTGCCCGCTCGCCCGGCCCAGGAGAGCGGATTTTCCGGGTGGCGCCATCGACATCGCGCCAGACAGCTCGAGCTCTGAGATCCTCAACACCGGCACCTCTGTCGACGTCGACTCGGCGTGGACCCTCGAGGTGGACCTCACCTACATGTTCTCCGAGCATGTTGGGCTTGAGCTGATCGCAGCTACCGCCAACCACGACCTCTCGACCACGGGCGGTGTCCTCGGCGGTGCCGATGCCGGAAGCGTCTGGGTACTGCCACCGACCCTGACCTTGCAGTACTTCTTCGGCACTGGCAATATCCGGCCGTATATCGGTGCCGGCATCAACTACACCGTCTTCTACGATACGATCTCTCCGCAGATCTGGCGGGCCTCGGGATCACCGACGTCACGTTTTCGAACTCGTTCGGGTTCGACGGCGACATCGGCATCGATATCGGGATCGGCGGCAACTGGGTGTTGAACGCCGACATCAAGTACATTCAGATTTCGACCGACGCCGATCTCAAAGTCGGCAGCGAGACCTTCGACACGATCTCGGTCGATGTCGATCCCTGGGTGTTCGGTATCGGTGTCGGCATCCGTTTCTGAGCAACCTTTCCAAAATTTCGTCACATCATCAGGCGGCCACTAAATGGCCGCCTGTGTTTTCTCGAGACCGTTCGGGCATCCGGCTGGCCTCGCCGATGGTCCGCGCCCCGGGTGGCAGCCGTTTCTTCAGTGCGTAGGCGGGTCGTTTACGGCCCGCCCGATCAGCGCAACGGTGGTGGCGGGCCCTGAAGGACCCGCCTACGGCTTTCGGAGGGGTCGGACACTCCAGGTCGGGGGTTCGGTATCATCGGGGTCCTCGAAAGGAGCGTTTGATGGAATACCGCTTTCTCGGCAACTCGGGTCTCAAGGTCTCTGCTCTGAGCTTCGGCTCGTGGGTCACGTTCGGGCCGCAGATGGACGTGGAAAAGGCCGCGGAGTGCATGCAGGCGGCGTGGGACGCCGGGTCAACTTCTTCGACAACGCCGAGGCCTATGCCGCCGGCGTCGCCGAAGAGATCATGGGGAAAATCCTCAAAAAGAAGGGCTGGAAGCGCTCCGACTACGTGGTCTCCACCAAGATCTTCTGGGGCGGTGAAGGCCCCAACGACCGCGGGCTTTCACGCAAGCACATTGTCGAAGGGACCGACGCCGCGCTGAGAGGGTTCGGCTCGACTACGTCGACCTCATCTTCTGCCACCGCGCCGACCTCCACACCCCGGTCGAGGAGACGGTTCGCGCCATGAACCACGTCATCAACCAGGGCAAGGCCCTCTATTGGGGCACCAGCGAGTGGCCGGCCGAGCGCATCCTCGAGGCCTGGCACGTGGCTCGGCGCGAACATCTGATCCCGCCTTGATGGAGCAGCCGCAGTACAACCTCTTCCACCGCGACCGCGTGGAGCGGGAGTACGCACTGCTTTACGAGCGGATCGGTCTCGGAACCACCATCTGGAGCCCCCTCGCCAGCGGTCTCCTCACCGGAAAGTACAACGGACGGTATCCCGCCCGACACCCGCAGCACCGTCAAGGGCTACGAGTGGCTCCGTCCGCGACTCGAGGGTCAATTGGTGGATGAAAAGATTTCCACGGTGCGCTGGCTCGGTCCGGTCGCCTACGAACTCGGCTGCTCCTTGGCTGAACTTGCTATCGCCTGGTGTCTCAAGAACCCCAATGTCAGCACGGTGATCACCGGGGCATCGAGCCGAACAGGTCAAAGAAAACATGACGGCCATGGAGGTCGTGGAGCGCCTTACTCCCGAGGTCCTCGAACGCATCGAAGCGATCGTCGCCAACGTCCCGATCCGGAGCAGGACTGGCGATAAGCAAAGGCCCCTTATCGTGTTGACGATGCCGTCCGACCGCCGTAGCATGAGACGTCTGAATAATGGACATGCAATGCCAGCTGGTGAAGGAGGTTCGATGTGATCAGGTTGCATCGCAAACGAATTCTTGTGGCTGGCAGTGTTTCTTGTACTGGCCCCTGCACTCACCTGGGGATCCGGTTTCGCCCTGTTGGAAGTCGGAGGAAGGGGCGGGCGGCATGGCCGGCACGATGGTCGCGGTGGGCGACGACCCTCGACCCGGGTCGGAACCCCGCCGGTATGGCCTTCCAGACCGACGAGGGTGTCCAGCTCATGGTCGGCATGACCACCTGGTGAAAGAGTCCTTCACGGGTTCGTCTCCCTACCCCGGCCAGGGCTCCGCCGCCGATGAGGTCGAGCAGACGTTTCTCCCGGTCCACCTCTTCCTCGGCATTCCAGTGGAACAGACCGCCTCGAGGTGAGCTTCGCCGTCCACGACCCCTTGCGGTCTCGGTACCGAGTGGGAGGGATGATTTTCTTCGGCGACTACATCGCGAGGACGCCCGGTGCTCATGGTCGTTCGATCTTTCGGCGCCAGCATGGCCTATCAGCTAGAGCGGAGACTTTGCTTTCGAGCGCGTCGGCGTCGACGACATGTACACCACCATCGAGTTGACCAGAGACATCGGTCTCATTAACCCCTTCAACCAGCAGCTATCGACGGTGGCGGAAACCAACCTCCAGAGCGACGGGATCAACTCGGCCT
>CAVQQV010000032.1:0-108993 GCA_963714885.1 Candidatus Sulfomarinibacteraceae bacterium
CCGGGATCGTCTTGAGCAGGATCTTGGTATCCAGCCACAGCGACCACTGGTCGATGTAGGCGAGATCGAGAGCGATCCAGCTGTTGAAGTCATCCAGCCCGGCGCGCCCCGAGACCTGCCACAGACCGGTCAGACCGGGCTTCATCGACAGCCGCCGCCGCTGCCAGCGTTCGTACCTCTCCACCTCTTCGGGCAACGGCGGACGCGGGCCCACCAGCGACATGTCGCCCTTGAGGACGTTTGCGAGCTGTGGCAGTTCGTCCAGCGAGAACCGCCGCAGGATCCTGCCAACCGGGGTTGTCCGGGGATCGTGGCTGGCCTTGAAGGCGGGCCCCTCGACCTCGTTGAGATGGGCCACTTCGTCGAGCCGGCCGTCGGCGCCCTCGTACATGGTCCGGAACTTGTGGAGGGTGAATCGCCGCCCGTTGAGCCCGCAGCGCTCCTGTGAGTAGAGCACCGGCCCCCGCGAGGAGAGCTTGACGGCGACGGCGATGAGCGGGACGAGCGGCGCCGTCAGCACCATTCCAAGCGCCGATGCCGTGATGTCCTGGACCCGTTTGAGGAACATCGGGAAGGGCGCCCCCGGAGTGTTGGTGAAGGTCAGCAAGGGGATGCCCTCGAGCTCCTCGAGCACCACCCGCGCTTTCATGTGGGGGAAGTAGAGGGCGACACGGGCGCGGATGCCGAGTTCCGAGCACAGAAGGAAACTGTCCTCGAACTCCTCGAGCTGCCGGCGCGACAGGACGAAGATGACCTCGTCCACCACCTCCGTCTGGAGGATCCGCGGCAGATCGTCGGCGCGGCCGAGGACGGGCAGCCCCCCGAACTCCTCGTCGTGCTCCCCGTTGGGGGCCACGAACCCGATCAACTGGAGGCCCCAGTGGGGGTGATCGGCGATGATGCGGGCCACTTCTTCGGCGCGCGGATTGATACCGACGATGAGCAGGCTGCGGTAGTTATAGCCACGCTGGCGGACGCGCCGGGCCGCCAGCCGCAGCAGCAGTTTCTCGAGCAGGAGAAAGAGCAGATCGAGGGAGGCAAAGAGAATCAGAAACGGCCGCGAGACGAAATCCAACCGCAAGAGCCAGCCCGCCGCCGCCAGGGTCAGTGTGCCGGCGCCGACCACCCGAACCACCTGCCACACCTCCGATGCAAGGGCCACCGTGCGCCGTGACGTGTAGGCCTCGCGGTTGACCAGCAGCAGGGTCCAGATGGCGAGCACCAGCGGCAGCAGCCCGAGGTAGCGCGACAGGGGGTAGAGCTCGGTCGGGAAGAGCGATGGCGCGACGAGCGGGGCGACGTGGGAACGCAACCACCAGGCGAGGAGGAATGCCAGGGCCGTGAGAACCAGATCCATGGTCCACACCCAGTAGGCGACGATCCGGGCCCGTTCCTTCAGCACAGCCCCTCCAGGAGTCCCTCGTAGGCATCGGCGACGTCGGACCAGAGATAGCTGGTGGCGACCCGCTTCCGCGACCGTTGTCCCATCGCCGCGAGCTCGTTCTCATCCTCGAGCGCCCGGGCCAGGACCCGTCCAAGCGACGAGTCGCCATCGAAGCGGAATGGCACACCGGCGTCGCCCGCAACCTCCCGATTTTCCGGCGTGTCATAGTACACGATGGGCCGGCCGGCGCCCATCGCCTCGACCAACGCCGGATGGGTGCCGCCGACCTCGGTCGCGTGAATGTACAACCTGCAGTTGAACAGCAGCTGCCGGTAGCCGTCGCCGTACACCGGGCCCGGCAGGACCACGCGGTCGTCCGCCAGATCCCGCACGCGTCGGGTCAGTCCCGCGGCGTAGGGAGCCCCGCCGACCATGGCGAGCCGTCTCTGACCGCCCACCAGGCGATAGGCCTCTACCACCCGATCGGGGTTGTTCTCGGGCTCGAACCGCGACACGTACAACAGGTACTGGTCTCGTTCCAGTCCCATCTCTTCGAGCACGTCGGTGCCAGTCGGTGGCTCCAGGTCGCCGCCGTAAGGGATCATGTGCGAGGTCGCACCGTAGGCGCGCCGGTAGTAGCGGCGGATCACCTCGGCATCGGTCACCAGAGCATCGGGCAGCCGTGCGGAGAGCCGTTCGCAGATGCGGTAGTAGGTGCGGCCGGCCACGCCCCACTTGCGGCGCTTGCGTTCGAGACCGTCGACGTTGAGCGCCACCGGGACGCCCGCCATCTGCAGGATGCGGACAAACGGCGCGTTGGCCGCGTTGCACACCAGGGCGACGTCGAAGCCGCGGCGCGACGCGTGCAAGGCCGCCACGAAGGTGTTGGAGACGGTCTCCAGATGCTTGCTGCGGAGAGACGGAAGAACCACCAGATCCATACCCCTGTAGGTGCCGAGACCGGGATCGATAAAACCGCGCCGCCCATAGACGGTGACCTGATGGCCCCGGGCGGCCAACCGCCACCCGAGCTCCTCGGCAAAGGTCTCGAACCCGCCGTAGTTGGCGGGGACCCCGCGGGTGCCGATGATCGCCACTTTCACGGGACCTCCACCTCCTCGACCCACCCCTGCTTACGAAACCAACGCGCCATCCGTCGCCCCGACACCGTGCGCCGGCCGAGGACCCAGCGTCGTTTTTGCGGCGGCATCGCCGCGCAGCTCTCCACGCATCGACGAGCCCCGGCAGGGATTGTCGTTCCACGGTCAGACAGGCGCCCATCACCAGGAGGTCCCGCCCCAGCCACCACGGCAGGCACCGCAGGTGCCAGCCGGCATCGGCGCAGTGGGCGCGGAGCAGGAACCGGTTGCGCACCGAATAACGGTTGATGTCGCGGTGGCCGCGCCGTCCTTCTTCGGGTCGGAAAGCCGCGGCGGTGGGAGGCCATTGCCTCGGGCACATACAGACACCGCCAACCGCGCAGCTGGAGTCGCCACGCAAGCTCCGCGTCCTCGCGGTAGGCGAAGAAGGTCTCCGCGAAGAACTCGCTCTCCGGGTAGGCCACGTCGTCGAGCGCCCGCCGCCGGTAGAGCGCGGCCGCGCCGGTCCCGCCGAAGACCCACGCCGAGCGGCCGCAGGCAACTGTGTCCGTCGTTCCGGCGCCGCGGTCGAAGTGTCGGCCCGAACGGGTCACCATCATCCCGGCGGCGTCGAGCATCTGCGTCGGTGCGAGATCGGGGCCGGCGGCGCGCATCAGTCGAGGCGTGAGGACGGCGACGCGGGACGGGTCTGAACAGCCCGCGAGCGCCGGCGAAGAGGCGCCCGACCATGTCGCTGCGGGGCGCGCAATCGGGGTTGAGGAGCAGGACCCAGGGCGTGTTGGAGCATCTGATCCCGCGGTTGGCGGCGGCGGCGAACCCGGTGTTGCGGTCTTCTCGGATGAACTCGACCGGCTTCCCGGCGGCGTGGGCGGTGGCGACCTCGGCCGAGCCGTCATTCGAGGCATTGTCGATCACGATCACGTGTGCGGGCGCGGGGTCGAGGCTCGCGACCGCCTTCAAACACGCCGGCAGGGTGTCGGCGTGGTTGTAGGAAATGATGACGAGCGTGTAGGGCTCGGTGTCGGCCACGGCGTCATCTTGGCACAGCGGGGCGAAGCCATCCACCTCATCGGTATACTTCCAGGGATGTTGGCGATCCAGACTGAAACGAGGCGGGGGTCCCGGTGCGCGTGACGGCGGTCGCTTCTCCGGCGGCTTTTACGGTGTTGGCGGCGGTCTTGGCCGCGGTCGGCGCCGTCGGCCGGGCCGAGGCCGTGACGGCGACGGCAGCCGTCATTCTCGCGTTCGCGCCCACGGGGTGGTGGTCGGGCACCGGTCGCGGCCGGTACCTCTCCGAAGCCCTGCTGATCCCGGCGGCCTTCGCCATGACGATGGTTGGCGGGGCGGCCATGCGGCGGATGCTGGTGCCGCCCCTCGTGCTGCTAGCTGCGTGGGCGGCCACCGCCGCGGCGTGGGACCGCACGCCGGCTTCTCGTCGGCCCCTGCTCGCGGCCTGTTTCGGTCTGTCGGCGCGCGCCGCCGTCGGGCTCGGGCTGGTCGGTTTCGGCCTCCCGGAGATCTTCTTTACCGTTCTGCTCTCGGCTGCGGTGCCGTGGGCGGCCGCCCGCCGCTGGGGGCAGCGCGCGGCCGAACTCGCGGCCCTCCTGGCAGCGATCATCCCCTGGCAACGCTGGCCGGTCGCAGCTGCCGGGGTGGTGGTGGTGGCGATCCTGTGGGGGGCCCGCGGTCGGCGGCGGGACCTCGATCGCCGACTCCTGGGTTGGCTGCCGGGCGTCGGCGCCGCGGCACTGGTGGCGGCGACCCTGGCGCCGTGGCCGGGTTGTCCGATGGCGCAGATCCTGCCGCTCGGCGAATGGCCGGTGCGGGCCGGGTTGGTGGCGATCCTGATTGCCACGACCCGTCTGCGGCCGGGGGTGGCCGGCGCCGTGTGGTTTGCCGCCGCGCTGGCGCTGGGCCCGGCGCTCGCGCCGGCGCCCGAGCACCGGGCCTTTGCCCTCACTCCCGAGCTCGGGGCTTTCACCGCGCCCGTGAGCACGGGCGACCCCTACGTCATCGAACTCGATGCCCGCGGCGAGGGCGAGATCGCCCCGCAGACGCCGCTGATTGTCGTGGCCTTCGCCGGCGCCACCCAGACTCTCGCCAAAGACCCCGCCTCCGTGACCGTGTGGCGCCCTCAGGGTGGTGTCGGTGACGCTGCCGAGTGGCGGACGACGGCGCGGCATTTCTTCGAAGTGCCGGCCGGCGAGAGGCCGGTGCTCGACCGCCACCCCGATCTCGACGAATCGGTGGTGGTGCGAATCGTGGGTCTCGGCCCGGCGCGACCGACACCGCCCCGGGCAATGGCGCTGCCGGGCTGGCTGTTGGCTGCGGCGGTTGTCGTGGCAGCCCTCCAGTTGCTCGCCGCCACCTGGCGGGGATCGGCGGCGGTCGTGCCCTGGATGGTGCTGGCGCTCGGCGCCCTGGCGGCGCGGGCGCCGATCGAACCTCTTCACCTGCTGGCTGAGCGTCTGGCCCCCGATCTGGCGCTCGCGGCCGTGGTTGCGGCGTGGCTGCCTGCGGCCGCGGTGTGGCTCGATCGAAAACGGGTCTTTGCCGCGGTGGCCGCTCTCCTGGTGCCGCTGGCACTGGCGACCCCGCAGCTGACCCCGCCCATGTATGGCGACGAGCCCTTCCACCTCATGCTCATGGGGTCGTTGGCCGAGGACCACGACTTCGATGTCTCCGACGACCTCGACGTCGAGCAGCATCCGCAGAATGCGCTCTACGCCCCCGGGTGGCCGCTCTTCCACTCGCCGGGGCTCGGTCTGCTGCTCGTGCCGGGCTATGTGTTGGCGGGGCGCACCGGTTCCTTGGTGCTGCTGGCCCTGATGGGAGGGGCAGTCGCATTGTTGGTGGCGCGCCGGGCGCGCGGGCTCGGCGTCGGCGAGACGCGGGTGCGTCTGCTGGTGCTCGTGATGGCCGCCACCTACCCCCTGGCCACCTTTGCCACCCAGATCTGGCCTGAGCTGCCGGGGGCGCTGGCTGTGGCGGCGCTCCTGGTGCTGGCGGCGCGCCCGCGAGGCGGCCGCCTCGGTGCTGCGGTGGTCGCGGTCGTGGCGGCGGTGGTGAAGACCCGCCTCGCCCTCCTGACCTTTCCTGTCCTGGCGGCGATCTGGCTTCGCCGCAACAAGATTCTGGGTGCTGCGCTGATGGCGGGAGCCGCGGTGGCCGTCGCCGCCGTCGGTTGGCTGGTCATGGGCCATCCCTTCGGTCCCTACCGCCGGCTCCACCACCTGATGCCGTCGGACCCGGCGCTCGTCGTGCGGGCGGCCGCAGGGTTGGTGTTCGACGCTGCCGGGGGCCTCGTCTTCACCGCACCGTTGTGGGTGGCGTTTGCGGCCGGGGCGGTGATGCTGTGGCGTCGTGGCGGCGCCGGAGAACGGGCGCTGTTGGCCGGTTGCGGTCTGACCGTGGCGGCGCTCCTGAACTCCCCGGAGTGGTATGGCGGCGGCGCGCCGCCGGCGCGTTATCTGGTGGCGATGCTGCCGGCCTTCGTCCTCGCGGGCGGAATGGTGCTGCAGCGGCCGTCGCGGTGGCGCCGGTTGCTTCTGATTCTGGCGCCGCCGTCGGTTCTGGCGTGGTGGGCGTTGATCACC
Organism: Candidatus Sulfomarinibacteraceae bacterium; assembly: GCA_963714885.1. GTDB lineage: Bacteria > Acidobacteriota > Thermoanaerobaculia > Thermoanaerobaculales > Sulfomarinibacteraceae > Sulfomarinibacter. Next base: position 6,081 of record CAVQQV010000032.1, read on the forward strand.
CGCCCCCACCTCAGTGTCAACCCCGGCGACGGCGGCTACTGGCTGGCCGATGCGCTGTCGCGCCGCTTCGCCGCCGATGCCGGGGATTTCTTCCCGTCCTTTCTGGTCCCCGGCTCCGCCACGGTGGCGGTGCCTCTGGCGATGGTCGCGGTGGTGGGGCTGACCGTGTGGACGACCGGTCGCAGCCCGCGGGTCGGCGCCGTGCTGCGACGATCGTGGATCGCCGTGTGGTTGGTGGCTTCGGCGGGGCTGGTGGCGGCCCTGGCGATGGCGCCGGATGGGGTGGTGGAACTCGAGGCGCCGCAGGTTCGCCGTTCGGGCGGCAGCCCGGTGCCCCCGGAAGGAACGGTGTCGCGCTACAACCACCGCCGCGGTTGGCGGCTCGACGACGGGGACCGCGTGGCGGTGCCGCTGCGGCTGCGGGCCGACTCCGAGGTCGTGCTCGAGGGCTGGTTGTTGGGGACCGCGCGGCGGCGCTCAAATTTCGTGGTGCAGTGGGACGATGAACCGGTGACTGTCGTGCGGTGGTTGGGCGACGACCCGCCCGAGCGGGTGGTGCTTTCGACGCCACCGGAAGCGGGACGCCACCGTCTGACGATCTCCTTTTTCAGTCCGCCCGAAGGGGCGGTCGTGCTCGACCGGGTGGTGATCGGCCCTGCGGCCGTCCGGTCGGATGCCGGGGGTGACTCGTGACCTGGGCGGCGTGGTTCGTGCTCGTAGTGACCGGTTGGTGGTGGTCGGTCTGGCCAGAAACCTCGCCGCGGATGCCCTTCTGTGGGGCGCCGTGATCGTCTGCGGGATGGTGGGGATCCTGACGCTACCGCAGATGTTTGTCGGTTTTACCAATACCGGGATGCTGACCATCGCAGCCCTCTTCGTGGTGGCGGCCGCGGTCCGCGAGACCGGCGCCCTCGACATGGTTGGCCGGGCGTTCCTGGGCAATGTCCGCACCCTGGGCGGAGTGATGGGTCGCCTCGGGCTGGCGGTGCCACTGCTGTCGGCGTTCCTCAACAACACCCCGGTCGTGGCCATGTTCATCCCGATGCTGGTGAGGTGGTGCGCCAAACACCGGTTCTCACCCTCGCGCCTGCTCATCCCCCTGTCCTACATGTCGATTCTCGGCGGCATGACCACCCTCATCGGCACCAGCACCAACCTCGTGGTGCAGGGGATGATGGCCGAGGCGACCGCTTCCAACCCGGCCCTTGCCGAGTCGTTGCGGCCCATGGGTCTGTTCGAGATCGGCGCGATCGGGCTTCCGTGCGCCCTCCTCGGGGTCGGATATCTGATGGTGTTCTCGCGCCGCCTCCTGCCCGAACGCATGGACATGTTGGAAAAAATCGGTGTCTCGCCGCGAGAGTATCTGGTGGAGATGGAGGTCGGACCGGACTGCCGGCTGGTCGGTCAACACGTCGAGGAGGCCGGTCTGCGCGACCTCCACGGGCTCTTCCTGGCGGAGATCATCCGCGACGGCGACCTTATCGCGCCGGTGCAACCGGATCACGTCATCGAGAGCGGCGACGTGCTGACCTTTTCGGGGGTCGTCAGGACCATCGTCGAACTGGAAAAGATCCCCGGTCTGACCCCGATCGCGGACCCGGACTACGAACACGAGCTTTCCGTAAAGCGTGAGAAGCTTTTGTCGGAAGCGGTGGTCTCGCCGACCTCGCCGCTGATCGGACAGAGCATCCGCGACTCCAATTTCCGCGACCACTACAACGCGGCCGTCGTCGCCGTCCACCGCGGCGGCGCCCGTCTCGCCAAGCGCCTGGGGGACATCGTCCTGCAGGGGGGTGACACGCTGCTGCTGCAGACCGGACCGCATTTTGCCGAGGTCCACCGCAACAACAGGGACTTTTTTCTGGTGAGCCGTGTCAGCGACTCCGAACCACCCCGCCACGACCGCGCCGTCGTGTCGCTGGTTCTGGTCGGCGTTCTGGTCGCCCTGTTGACCACCCAGGTCATCCCGACGGTCCTCGCAGCCTTCCTGGTGGCCGCCGCCATGATCCTCGCCGGCTGCATCTCGGTGGCCGAGGCCCGCGCCTCGCTCGAACTGCAGACGTTGTTCGCCATCGCCGGGGCCATCGCCCTCGGGCAGGCGCTTCTGAGCTCGGGGGCGGTCCACGCGATCGCCCACACGGCGGTATCGACCCTCGGCACGTGGGGGCCCTACGCGGTGCTCGCCGGCATCGCGGTCCTGACCATGCTCTTCACCGAGGTCGTCACCAACACCGCAGCGGCGGCACTGATGTTCCCGCTCGGAGTGGCGACGGCCCTCGACCTCGGCGTCGATCCGCGGCCCTTCGTGATGGTGGTGGCCCTGATCGCCTCGGCGAGCTTTCTCACCCCGATCGGCTACCAGACCAACCTCATGGTCTACGGCCCCGGCGGATACCGCTTCACCGACTTCGCCCGGGTCGGTCTGCCGCTCAGCCTGCTGCTGTTGGTGGTGGCGACCCTGCTGGCGCCGGTGGTGTGGCCGTTTTAGGCGTTTTAACGTTGCAACGTTTGAACGTTAAACGTTGAACTTTTGGTCGAGAGAGCTGAGCGCGGCGCGGTAGGCCTGGCGGCGGTTGGGTTGCGCGATGGCGCGGGTCTTCAGGGTCAGGCGCAGGCAGTTCAGGATGGCCGGAGCGTGCTGTGGGTGGTGGCGGGCGACGTAACGGGCGAGGTTGCGGTAGTAGGCGGTGAGAAAGGCCTCGTCGCCGAGGGCTGCCACCGACGACCCGCCGCGGTGGAGGATTCGCGCGGCCGGTTGGACCACGAAACCCTCTGTCGCCGGGAACGAACCGGTTCCACAGCGCCCCTCGAGGCGGGCGCAGAAATCGACGTCCTCCCACCACGCCGGGGCGAAGATCTCGTCGAATCCACCGAGTGCGTGCCAGACGGATCGCCGCACCAGCCATGCGGCGGCTGCGGGTTGGGCGACGGGCTGCTCGGCGGTGGGCGGCGCGGTGAACGCTGGGGCGCCCTGAGCGCCCGGTCGCCAGACGGAGGGTGGTGGGGAGGCGGCGCAGCTGCCAGCGGTGTTGGGAGGCGCCGTCGGCGCCTTCGAGGACGGGCACGGTCCCGGCAATCGACGGGGCGTCGGTCGAGTCCTCCTGCAAGCTCGTCGAGGGAACCGGGCATGCAGCTCGGTGTCGGGGTTGAGGAGAAGCAGCCTTTCTTCGCCGCCCTCGGCCGCACCGCGATTGGCGGCATGGGCAAAGCCCAGGTTCTCCTCGAGCGCCTATCACCCGGACGGTGGGAAACTCTGCGGCCAGACGTTCGGCGCCACCGTCACCCGAGCCCGAGTCGACCAGCACGGTCCCGGCGAGCCGCGGACCACCGTGGGCGAGGAGGGATGCGAGGCAGGCACGGACCTCGTCGCCGCCCCGCCAACGCACCACGACCGCGAGGGTGTCGGCGGTCATGCCGGGGCCCTCGCGGGATCGTGGTGCCCGAACAGGATCGAGGCCGCGTCGACGGCTGCCGGCAGCACCGCGTGGCGCGGGGCGACGGGCAGCTCGGTGAGGGCTTCGCACAGGGGCTGCCCGACGAGCGACCACCGCCAGGCTTCGCGGTGGGCGGCCAGCGCACGGCGGCACCGCTGCTGCTCGCGGGGGCCGAGCAGCAGATCCATGGCGGCCGCCGTGGCGTCCACCGCGTGGGTGGGCACCACACCCCCCCATCCGCCGACCCGCGTCCAGTCGGCCACCGCGCCGCCCTCGCTGACCAGCAGCGGGATCCCCGCCCAGAGACCGTCGAGGGCGCGTGTGCGGAAGCTGAGATCGGCCTCGAGGCCTGGATGGTGGAGCACCGCGAGTAGCGACGCACGGTTGAGAATGCGGTGCCGTTCGGCATAGGGCACCCAACGCTCCAGCGGCACCACGGCGGGAGGCTGGAGCCCATGCCGGCGTGCGGCCGCCAGGAGGTCGCTGGTGGAGAAGACGCTGGCGTCGGACCCCGGACGGGCGGCGGTGGGAACCACCAGGCTCACGTTCGTCGATCCGAGCAGGGCGCGAGCGGCGAGCAGAGTGTCGAGGTCCAGCCACGGCCACACGCCGCCCCACCACAGGATGACCGACCACCCGTGCGGCACCCCCTCGATGTCGTCCCGTTCGGGCGGTGGGTCGGTGTCGGGGATCCCGAACGGCACATCGATGACGGGCACGCCGGGACGTCTGGAGAGGTGCTCCCTCCACCACCCGACCTGGACCGAGCCTGCGGCCAGCACCGCATCGGCGCGGGCCGCCACCAGCGGCAGCCGTGCGGCGGCGGTTCGGGCTCGCCGCCGGATGGTCGGTGTGGGTGGGCTGGCCGCCAACTCCGCGAGCAGCGGTGTGGCGCCGTCGACCACCAGCAGGTGGGGGCCGACAAAGGCCCGCGGCGGCAGGCTCCACGGGGCTCCGACCACGGCGTCGACCCCGCGCCACCGCGCTCTCGACACCACCGGCGGGCCGTGGCCTTCGGGGTGGCTGGAACCGGAGGCGCCTGCAAGCACCACCTCGTGTCCGGCCTCGAGCAGGACCCGGGACAGCTCCCAGGCCCTGAGCGCCGACCCGGCCATGACCGGGCCCACGCGATCGTCGGTCACGACGAGCACCCTCACGAGGCGGTCTCCGGAATCGCTCCCAGCCGAGGTCCGGGTGTCGATCGCAGCCAGCCGCCCATGATGATGAACGGCAGTGACGCCAGGACGGCGGCGCCCGTCAGCACCGCCCGCGGGTTGCGCCGCGCCAGGGTGTTCACGGCCCGCAGATCGCCGCGAAGGAGGCGGGGCGTTTCGCGCAGCGTGGCCCCGGGTGTGAGGTTGCCCGCCAGCGCACGCCACCTATTGGCGAGCAACCACCACGGGTGGCGCCAGGCGAAGCGGCCGCCACTCGCGGAGCCGAGGTGGCGCACCGGGGCCCCTCCCGTCCACGCCGCCGACCAGCCGCGCACGCCGCAGTCTGAGACCGACGTCGAGGTCCTCGTGATAGCAGTCGAAGGTCTCATCGAAGACCTGGCCATTGCCGAGGGCGATCTGGCGCAGGGCCTGCAGGCGAAAGACGCAGGCGGTCCCCGAGACCGCCACCAGCGGTCGCTCCCCGTGATCGTCAGCAAACGGCCGATCGCGGTCCACCTGCACCGGAAGCCCCCAGCGGTCGAAAGCGATCCCGCGACCGTCGACGCGGGACCCGTCCGCGGACACCACGGTGCCCTGGACGGCCGCCGCGTCCGGACGCCGTTCGAAGGCCCGGGTCACGGCCCCCAGCCACCCGGGCCCCGGCAGGGCGTCGTCGTTGAGCACCGCCACGGCCTCGGTGTCCTCGGAAAGACTGCCCAGACCGAGGTTTACCGCGGCCGCGTACCCGAGGCGTCGGTCTTCTCTTTGGACACGAAATCCCTCGGCTTCCGCCGGCGGAGCCGCACTGCCGGAGAGCACCAGTACCACCTCTGCCGGAGGCGGGTCGAGCGCGGCCACCGACTGCAGGCAGTCCCGGAGGTGGGGACCGCCGAGCGATGGGATCACCAGCGCCGTGCGCACGCGCCCTCTGGCGGCCGTTCATCGGCGGCCGCTTGGCCGGTCTCGGATCGCAGTAGCTTTCTCACAGCCCTCAGTATAGCCACCCGGCCGCGACCTGAAGAGATTTTGAATCGACCGATCTCGCGGCGCGGCTACAATGGCGGCATGGCCATTCGCCTCGCCCTCGACGGGCGCAAACTCACCGATTTCGGTATCGGCACCTATGTGCGGGCCCTTCTCCGTGGGCTCGACGTGCGTCCCGATGTCGAGCTCACGGTCATCGCCCGGATCGGGCACGAGGATCGCGTCGCCGAGCTCGCTCCGAGCGCCCGGATCGTTTCGACCGCGGCGCGAGGGTACGGGGTGGCTGAGCATTTCCAACTGCCGGCTGCCCTGTTGCGGGAGCGCGTCGATCTGGTCCACTTTCCCCATTACGTGGTTCCTCGTCTGATGCCCAAACGGATCGTGGTAACGGTGCACGATCTGATCCAGCTCTTCTACCCTCCCCCCGGCCAGCACCAACTTTCACGGCTTTACCTCAGGCTGGTGCTGGGTTCGGCGCTGCGGCGGGCACGGCATGTGATCACGGTTTCCAGATCGTCGCGCCGCGACCTGATCAACCTCTTCGCCGCCGATCCGAAACGGTTGGTGGTGGTGCCGAATGGGGTCGATCCCGCCATCGCACACCGCCCCGACAAAGAGGCCCTGGAGGAGGTCAAGGCGCGCTACCGGCTGCGGTCGCCGCTGGTCCTCGTGGTGGCCAACGACAAGCCGCACAAGAACCTCGATCTGGTCCTGCGGGCGTACCACCTGGCGGTGCGCAAACACCGGATCCCGGGTCAGTTGGTCTTTCTCGGCGGCGCCGGAACCGAGAGCCGTCTCCAGGACCGCGCCGACCGTTTCGGTCTCGGGGACCGGGTGCGGCTGCTCGGCCGCGTGCCGCGCGCCGATCTCTACGCGTTGTACCATGTGGCGGCGGTCCAGCTGCACGTCTCGCTGTATGAGGGATTCGGGTTGCCGGTGCTCGAGGCCATGTGCGCCGGTATTCCGGTGATCACCTCCAATCTGGGCGCCATGCGCGAGCTCGGGGAGGGGGTCGCGAGGCTGGTGAATCCGCTCGAGGTGGACGAGGTGGCCTCGGCCATCGAAAGGGTGCTGGTGGACGATCCGTTGCGCCGGCGCATGATCGAGGCGGGCCGCCGGCGGGCCGAAAGCCTGAGTTGGGATCGGACTGTGGAGGAGACCGTGGCGGTGTACCGGTTGGCCCTCGGGGAGGTTTGAGTGCGGGTCGCATTGGTCCATGATTGGTTGACCGGCATGCGCGGTGGCGAGTGGGTGCTGTACGACATCGCGCGGATGTTTCCCGATGCCCCGATCTACACCCTCGTCCACCGCAAGGGCAGCGTCGCGCCCTTGCTCGAGGAGCACTCCATCCGCACCTCGTGGCTCCAGGTGCCGTCGTTTGGCGGGCGACGCTGGCGATATCTTCTTCCCATGATGCCCGCTGCTGCCGAGTCGTTCGCCTTCCCCGATGCGGACCTCGTGATTTCGACCTCCCACTGCGTGGCGAAAGGCGTCATACCGCCGCCGGGGGCATTCCACCTCAGCTATGTCCACACCCCGATGCGGTACGTGTGGGACCAGCGCGCCCGCTACCTGGACCCCGTGCCGCGGATACTCCGGCCCGTCCTCGAGTCCCGATTCGCGTTGCTTCGTCAGTGGGACATGGTGTCCTCGGCGCGGGTCGATCGCCTGGTGGCCAATTCGCGGCTGGTGGCGTGGCGCATCAAGCACTACTGGAACCGGACCGCGGAGGTGATGCCACCGCCCGTCGCGACCGAGTACTTCACGCCGGGCGGCGAACGCGGCGACACGCTCTTGACGGTGGCGGCGCTTGTTCCGTACAAGAGGGTGGAGGTTGCGATTGCTGTCGCCAGAAAACTCGGGCGCACCCTGGAGATCATCGGCACGGGGCCGCGGATGCGCGCCTTGCGGCGGCTCGGCGGGCCCGATGTGCGGTTTCTGGGGTGGATGTCCCGCGAAGAACTGCGTGCGGCCTACCGGCGGGCGGCGGCCCTCCTGGTTCCCAATGTCGAGGACTTCGGCATGGTCTCGGTCGAGGCCCTGGCTTGCGGAACGCCGGTCGTCGGTCTGGCCCAGTCGGGGACGTCCGACATCATCCGCGGTGGGGTCGAGGGCGAGCTCGCCGATGAATCGTCCGTCGAGGCACTGGTGGAGGCGACATCGCGGGTCCTCGACCGCCGCTGGGACGAACAGCTTCTGTGCCAGCGCGCGGACCTCTTCTCCCGCGACCGCTTCCGCACGCGTTTTCGCTTCCTGCTCGACCGGCTCGGTTTTCGTGAGGCCCTTCAGTGATTGAACGCCGCCGACAGTTCCAGGTCGTACTGCAGCTTGTCGGCGATCTTCTCGCACTCAGCCTGGCGGTACCCGTCGCGTACTGGCTGCGGTTCGTCATCGAGGTGCAACCGGTCACCAAGGGTCTGCCGCCGGTCAGCATGTACCTCAATCTGATACCGGTGGTGTTGGTTCTCTACCCGGTGGTCTTCTACTTTCAGGGTCTCTACCACCGGCGGCGCATCCGCTCGCGGTTTGACGAGGGCTTGCGGGTGGTGGTCGCGGTGCTCCTGGCGACGGTGATCCTCGCGGCCGGTCTCACCTTTTACCGGCCGCCGGACTTCACCTACTCGCGGCTCTTCCTGGTCATCTTCGCCGGCGTCGACATCACCCTGGTGGGTCTCTTCAGGTGGGCCGTGGCAGCGAGCCTGGCCCGGATTCGCCGTTCGGGCGGCAACCTGCAACGGGTGTTGGTGGTCGGCGCCGGGGAGCTCGGTCGTGAGGTCGTCGAGCGGTTGGATGTCCACCGTGAGTACGGCTTTGTGGTGGTCGGCTTTCTCGATGACGACCCGGGCAGACAGCAGCGCGACATCCACGGCGTGCCGGTGTTGGGGACGACCAAGGACCTGAACGAGGTGGTCCTCAGCCACCACGTGGATCAGGTGATGATCGCGCTGCCGCTGGCGGCCCACTACCGCACCGTGCAGCTGGTGCGGCAGGCCGGTGAGCTGTTGGTCGACATCAAGGTGGTGCCCGACGTCCTCCAGTACTACGTGATGAAGGCGGGCATCGAGGACCTCGACGGGCTGCCGATGATCAACCTCACCCAGATCCCGCTCCAGGGCCTCAATCAGATCGTCAAGCGGGCATTCGACATCTTCGGCTCGACGCTGCTGCTGCTGGCGACCTCGTGGTTGTTCCCCATCATCGCTTGGCGCATCAAGAGGGAGGACGGTGGCCCGGTCTTTTTCTCGCAGGTCCGCATGGGAATGGACGGCCGATCGTTCGAGCTTTTCAAGTTCCGCTCCATGACGACCGATGCCGAGGGCGAGGGCGAGGAAAGGTGGACCCGCAACCGCGATACGCGGGTCACCCGGATCGGCGAGTTTCTCCGCCGCACCAACCTCGACGAGCTGCCGCAGCTTTACAACGTCTTTCGCGGCGACATGTCGCTGGTTGGCCCGCGGCCCGAACAACCGAAGTTCGTCGAGCAGTTTCGCAGCCGCTACCCGGCCTACAACGTCCGCCACCGCGTCCGTGCGGGTTTGACCGGGTGGGCGCAGGTCAACGGTCTGCGGGGGGACACCTCGATTCGGCAACGGGTGGTTCACGATCTCTACTACGTCGAAAACTGGAGCCTCGGTCTGGACCTCAGGATCCTCTGGCGCACCCTCTGGCTCGCGTTCCACGAGGCAAAGACGTAACGCTTCGAATTCGGAATTATTGGAATTCGGAATTTCGGAATTGCCAGTCCCAACGCTCCCACCGACAATAGGCGGTCGAGTGTTCAGCGTGGGTAGCACTGCGTGCGGCGGAGGTGCCATTTTCAACATTGTTGGACGCACGAACATTCACGTCGGTAGGTTGATTCGGGCAACCAATGTTGAAGGTGGCTCCTCACGGGCAGCGCATCAGGAAAGACGGGTCATTAACGGCCCTGCCGCCTTCCCCCATTGCCTGTGTGGCGTCACGTTCAGGGACGAAGTTCCGAAATTCAAAATTCAAAATTCAAAATTGAGAATTCAAAATGGGATCCTACGCCCGGTACTCATCCGGCCCGTTCGCCGGCAGCCCCGCCGCCTCCCGCAGGACCGCGGCAGTGGCTTCGGCGGCTCGATCCCACGAGAACTTTGCCGCCCGTTTGCGGCCGAGCTCGATCAAACGGGCCCGGTGCTGCGGGTCCGACCGCAAGGCTGCCACCGCCGAGGCGATGCCGTGGGGGCTGGCTGGGTCCACGTAGACCGCGGCCGGTCCCGCGACCTCGGGCATGGCCGAGGTGCCGGAGGTGACGACCGGCGTGCCGCAGGCCATGGCCTCCACCAGCGGCAGCCCGAAGCCCTCGATCCACGACGGGAAGAGCAGGGCGTCGGCGTGCCGGTACAGGGTTGCCAGTTGCGGCCGGTCGACGCCGTCGAGGTGGTGGATCCACTCTCGCGCCGGTGATGCGTCGAGCTCGCTGCGGATGGCCTCGGTGTGCCAACCCCACCGGCCGACCAGGACCAGGCTGCCGTCGTAGCCCCACTCCCGCAGCAGGCGGAACGCCCGCAGGATCCCGACCACGTTCTTGCGCGGTTCGAGGGTGGAGACGAACAGCAGGTACGGTTCGAGGATGTTCTCCGGGAGCTGGTCCTCGCCTGCCGCCACAAAGAGCGGGTCGACGCCCTCGTGCACGGTTCGAACGAGCCGCGGGTTGACGTCGAGGCGGTCGACCAGTTCGTTGGCGGTCGCGTCGGAGACGGTGATCAGGCGGTCGGCATGGCACAGGGTCCTGGGGAGGTTGAGGGCGAGCCCCTCCAGGGTCTCCGGTGACACCGTCTCCGGCATGGCGGCGAACGCCAGATCGTGGACCGTGACCACCCGAGCGCGCCCGAACGGTTCCTGGTCGCCGTGGAGAAAAAAGTTGGGGGCGAAGAGCGCGTCGTTTCCGTCGAAGAGACGGAGCAGGGGCTCGACGATCACTGCGCAGCAGCGAGAGTGTGAGGCCCACCGGCAAGAGAAAACCCGGCGGGATCTGGTGGACCCGCAGCCGCATGTGGCGATGACCGGGCATCGCGGGCGGTGGCGGTTCGTCGGGGGCGAGAAAGGTCCGGGCGTAGAGGTTGTAGTCGAGTCCGTCGTCGCGGCGGTCGAGCGCCGCCAGGAGGTTCCACTCGTACCACCCGACACCGGTCATGTTCTCGAAAAATGGGTAGATGTCGACCCCGACCGCCGCCACCTCCTCGGCGAGGACCACCCGTTGGTGAAAGCGCCGCCACCGGGCGCGCAGAGACCCCGCGAGATCGCGCGCGACGGCGAGGAAGAAACCGAGGGTCGTTGTGAGACGGCGGAGCATCACAGCAATGATAGCCCAGTTTGCGGCTCCATCCGGCGACGAAACGACCCTCGAGACGGGCCCGGGAAGGAGTAGGATGGGCGCCGTGAAGGTGGGAGTCATAGCGGCCGAGTTGGAAGGCCCGAGCACCGGTGTCGGGAGATACCTCCAGGGTCTCCTCGGCGGGCTCGAGGCGTGGGATCACGGCGTCGAGTGGCACCTCTTCTATCAAGGCTCCTCCGAGACGGTCTCCGCGCCGTGGCCCGGCGGCGTTTCCCACTTTTCGAACGACAGCGGGAACCGGGTGCTGTGGGAGCACCTGCGGTTGCCCTCGGAACTGGCGCACCACGATCTCGATGTGGTCTTCTGCCCCGCCTACACCGTCCCGTTCGGCGTCCGGACGCCGCTCGTGGTGTCGATCCACGACCTCAGCTTCGAGCTGCTACCGGGTGAGTTCGCCTTCCGGGAACGCTGGCGGCGGCGTTTTCTGGCGCGGCGGGCGGCGCGGCGGGCGGCCCGGGTTTTCACCGACACCGATCACATGGCCGACCTGGTGGCGCGACGCTACGGGGTCCCCGGAGGGCGGATGGCGGTGGTACCGCTGGGGGTGGACCGGGCGCGGTTCGGAGCGCAGCCGTCGACTGCTGACGCGGAGGAGCTCGAGCGGTTGGGGGTGCGATCACCTTATCTTCTGTGGCTGGGGACGGTGCTCGAACGGCGGCAGCCCCGTGAGGTCCTGGAGGCTTTCCGGGCTTTGAGAACCGGTCGGCCCGACCTTCAGCTCGTGATCGCGGGCGCCAATCGGATGCGGTCGCCAAACCGGCTTGGGCGGTGGATCCGCGAGCTCGGGCTCGAGGGTGACACCCTCGGGCTGGGTTGGGTGGAGGAGTCCGCTCTAGCGCCCCTTTATCGCGGTGCCGAGGCGGGCGTGTACGTGTCGCGGCACGAGGGCTTCGGTTTGCCGCCTCTGGAGTGTCTGGCGTGCGGCACTCCGGTCGTGGTCGGCGCCGGTCTGGCCCTTGACGGGGCGTGGCCGGACTACCCCTTCCGCTGTCGGGACCTCTCCTCACGGGGGATCGGGGAGGCCCTCGTTGATGCATTGGCGCCGGGCGGGTGGAACGGTGGCGTGGCGGAGGAGGCGAGGAAGGTGATCGACCACTTCGACTGGGTGTCGAGCTCGCGGCTGCTGGTGGCAGAGCTCGAAACGGCGGCCGCGCGATGATTTCAGTGATCATCGTCAACCACAACGGTGAGGAGCACCTGCGGCGGTGTCTGGAGAGCCTCCACGGTCCAGGCCCCGAGATCGAGGTCCTGGTGGTGGACAACGCCTCGTCGGACAGCTCGTTGACCATGGTGCGGGAGGTCTTCCCGGAGGTGCGGGTGCTCGCGCAGCACACCAATCTCGGATTTGGAGCCGCCAACAACCTCGCCGCGATCGAGGCGCGAAGCGAGAGTCTGCTGCTGCTCAACGCCGATGCGTGGCTCGAGACCGGGGCACTGCAACGGCTCCACGAACGTCTGCGGCGAGAGGACCGCCTGGCGCTGGTGGCGCCGACCCTTCTCTACCCGGACGGAAGACGGCAGTTCGTGTGGTCGCCCGAGCGCGGGGTCGCGGGCGAGGCGCTGCAACAGCTGCGCAACCCTTTCGAAAACCGGAGTTGGGCCCACGGCGAGGTCATGCGGGCGGCGAGCCGGCTGGTCGGGCGGCTGTGGTTCACGGCGGCCTGTGTGCTGGTGCGAAGTGATGCCTTCGAAAGTGTGGGAGGATTCGACGAGAGCTTCTTCATGTACTTCGAAGACGTCGACCTGTGCGTGCGGCTCGAGAAGGCCGGCTGGCGATTGGCCCAGGAGCCCGGCGCCATCGTGCGCCACGCCGGGGGCTTCGCCCGCCACCCCCACGTCGACGACGTCTACCGGCCCTCCCAGCTCCGCTACTACGCGCTCCACCGCCCGCCGTGGGAGGCGCGGTTGGTGGAGCGGCGGCTGCGGCGGCGATACGGCGATGCCGCGGTGGACGGGTGGTTGCGGCAGGACGGCGCGCCATGAGCATCACCGGAGCCCTTCTCGCGGTTGCGGGAGCGGCGGGAGCGGCTGCCGTCATCGCGGTCCCGTTTCTGCGGCGGTGGCGGCGGGTGCACCGGCTCGTCGACAGCGAGGCGAGTGTGGCGAAGGCGGTGGCCGACGGGCGGTTGCCGCGGGCCACCGGCGAGGCGCTGCTGCAACACCTCGAAGGCCTGCGGCGCGAGTGTTCGGGAAACAACGGGAGCTGATGTGCTGATTGGGGTCGATGCCGGGAGAGCACTGCACGGGTACGGTGGGGTCGCGACTTACACCCGGCAGCTCGTCAACGGTCTCGCCCGCCACGCCCCCGGGCACGAGATCGTCATCTTCGATCTCGACCGCGGTGTCCACCTTCGCGACGACTTCGAGAGGGTTTTAGGAGCCTTGCCCTCCTCGGTGCGGGCGGCGAGGGTAACCGGGGACGAGCTCGCGCGTCTCGACATCTTCCATGCGCCTGGGTTCGCGATGCCGCCCCCCGGCGCGCCCAACCACGTCTTCACCCTCCACGACCTGACGGTCCTCAGCCACCCCGAGTACCACACCCTCGACAACCGCGTGCGAACGATGGTGTCGATCGCCGAAGCCCTGACACGCGGGGCGACGGTGATCGGGGTCTCCCGGGCGACCCGCGCTGAAGCGGTCCGGTTGTTGTCGCTGTCGGGAGAGACCCTGGAGGTGCTGCCGCCGATCCTCGACCCCCGATTCACACCCGGCGGCAACGACGAGCTCGATCAGGCCGCGCTCGATCGATTGGGAATTGACGGGCCGTTCTGTCTGGCGGTCGGCAGCCTCGAACCGAGAAAGAACCTCGGTCGTCTGCTCGACGCATGGGAACTGCTGCCTGCGGATAGGCGGGCGGACGTCCATCTGGTGGTCGTCGCTTCTGCTGGATGGATGGAAAACACTGTGCGCCGCCGCCTCCACGCCCTTGGCCGCGAGGGGTCGGTCCGCCTGCTCGCACAGGTTCCCGGGCTCGACCTTGCGTCCCTCTACCGCCGCGCCCGGGTGGTCGTCTTCCCGTCGCTTGCGGAAGGCTTCGGGCTGCCGGTGGCCGAGGCGATGGCATGCGGTGCGCCGGTCGTGACGTCCGACCTGTCCTCGATGCCCGAGGTGGCCGGCGGCGCGGCCGTGCTTGTCGACCCCGAGGACGCCGATGACATCGCCAACGGCATATGGCGGGTCCTCGAGAACACGGAGCTGCGTCGGGATCTGCGCGAGCGCGGGCCCGAACGGGCCACCCGTTTTTCCGCCGAGTCCGTGGTGCCGCGTCTCCTGGAGATCTACCTCCGGACCGTTCAACGTTCAAACGTTTGAACGTTGAACGTTTGGTTCATCCGGAAATGCATGAGGTCGAGAAATGGACGGATGACATCACAGCGTCGGCGTCAGCGGCAGTGATCTGGGGCCGGGGCAGGTTTCAGCGACCGCGGCAGCGGCAGCCACAGCGACGGGGGGCAGCGCTCGGGTGCAGCGACCGTGGCATGGTCACCTCCGGGTCGTTCAAGTTCGTAAGTAGCCGGTGGGCAGCCGATGTCAAGGGCAAGCCGGGCCAGGGCCCCCGGTGCTTCGCACCCTTGACATCGGCTGCCGCACCGGCTCGAGGGGGGGCATGAACGACCCGGAAGTGACCATGTCCAACGCCCTCGCCAACACCAACCTTATCGCCCACGAAAAGGCCCTTACGGCAGCGGGTGATGCCATTGCACTTGTCCTGCGGGTCCCGGCTCCGCTCAAATCCATTGCCGATCAGGTGATCCGCTCGGCAAGCTCCGTCCCGGCCAACCTCGCGGAAGGTCACGGCCGGTCCGGGCGCGATCGGGTGCACTTCTGGAGGATTGCCTACGCATCGGCCAAGGAAGTCGACAGCCACCTGCGGCTACTCGAACGAGCTGGGGTCGTCAACACCGGCAATGTCGCAAGGGTGCTCGAAACCCTCGATCAGGTCCGCGCCATGACCTGGAGGCTCATCAACCCGAAGACCTGAATGACAACGATGTCGCATCTTGCCTGGTCCGGCCGCTGTCGCCGAAGACCGCTGCCGGCGCTGATCCTGCCCCTGTCACCCGTCGCCGCCCCGGTCGCTGGCACTGATCCCTGCTCTCCTGATTTCGAACGCGGTGAGTGCACATCTCATCAAATCCCGGATGAGCCGAACGTTAGAACGTCGTTGGGACTGCTACGATACGACCATGTCGGACATCATCCTGGAGAACCAAGAAGGTTCAATCGTGGTTCTGACCCTCAACGACCCCGAGCGGGCCAACCCACTGTCTTCGCCGCTGGTGGAGGCGCTGAGCGCGGCCCTAGAGCGCGCGGCGGCGGTGGACGAGGTGCGCGCCGTTGTGCTGTGCGGGGCGGGACGTCACTTTTCGGCCGGTGCCGACCTCGAGGCCCTCGAGCGTCTCGCGGCGGGGGGTGATGAGGGCGGTGCCCGACGCGACACCGAGCGATTGAGGGATCTGTTCGAGATCCTCCTCGGCCATCCCAAGTTGACGGTGGCGGCGGTCCACGGTGCGGCGGTAGCCGGTGGGTGTGGTCTGGCGACGGCGTGTGATTTCGTGGTGGCGGAACCGGGCGCCCGCTTCTCCTACACCGAGGTCAAGATCGGTTTTCTGGCCGCCATGGTGCTCACCTTTCTCACCCGACGCGTCCCCGGCCACGTGGCGCGGCGGATGCTTCTCGATCCAAAGATGATCGACGGCGAGCGTGCGGTGGCTCTCGGGTTGGCCGATGAGCTTGCCGCCGAGGGCGCGGGTCTGCAGACCGCGATTGCCCTCGCGCGCTCGGTCTGCTCCAAGGCCTCGCCGTCGGCGCTGGCGGCCACCAAGGCCCTGCTCAACGAGACCGCGGGTCTGAACTGGCGCGAGGCCCTCGCCACCGCAGTCGAGGCCAACGTCCGGCAGCGGCGGGAGGCCGATTGTGTCCGCGGAGTGCGGACGTTTCTCGAGACCAAGACCACCCCGGATTGGCTCGATCCCGACAACCAATCGGAGTAAGAGCTGCCTCAAGGGAACGTTCTAACGTTCAACGTTTTAACGTTTTAACGTTCTTCCGTATCCACCCGCTCGAGAATATCGGCCACCCGGTCGCGGTGGACGGTGATGGTGAGCATCTTGAGTCTGACGTAGTCGTCGCGGTAGAAGTAGTAACCCTTGTGTTGGCCGAGCCGCGAGGAGCGGTTGGAGTCCTTGATCAGGAACCAGTCGTGGCCGTCGAGCTGGGTGATTCCGACCAGGTGGATGCCGTGGTCGTCGGTGCTGGTCAGGTTGATGAAGCGGAACTCGCGGGAGTCCTGGTTGATGTATGCGTCTGGGATGTCGAAGGTCGGCACCACCGCGATGTCCTCGAGCCCCCACAGACCCGGTTCGGAGACGTCGCCGCCGATCACCAGGCTCTGGCCCGCCGTCGCCGTCGATCGAACGACCTCGTACCAGGTGTCGAGGGGGACGTTGACATAGCTCGCGTCGTGCCACCAGTTGTCGGGCACGTCGTAGGAACCGCGGGTCCAGAACGGGACCGACAGGGTCGACATCAGGCTCACGTACTGGTCGGGGTCGATCTTGCAGACGTCGGCGAGAAAATCTGCCGGCGTGTACTCCCTGCCGTTCCAGACGACAGTCTCGGGTGGGCGCCCCATGGTGAGATCGAGGATCCGCCGGATGCGTGTCGATGATGAATTCCTCGTCCCAGAAGCCGGTGTCGCGGCACCAGTCGAGGAACTCGTTCATCCGGCTCTCCATCAGGCTGTGGTCGAAACGCCCGTCTTCGGCGAGCACCCCGTCGTAGTCGGCCCGCGGAACCACCCCGTGCTCGCGGTAGACCCGCAGAAGGGCCGCGCTCTGCGAGCCCTCGGCAAACAGCGACTGACCGCGGGTCTCGATGTAGCCGCGGGCCTTGTTGACGTACTCCCAGTAGGCGGTCCACATCTCGGACAGCCTGATCTCCTGACCCGAGAGACGGTGGATCTCGGACTCCATGAAGGAGGTCGCCGAAAAGCTCCAGCAGGTGCCGGTGAGGTACTGCGGGGTGGGCGGGAAAGTGCCAGGCCTGGGTCTCGAACGCAGCGGGCCCGGCGGGCTGCTTCGATGCCCGACACATCCAAACGCAGCTCGAGCTTCGCCTCGTCGCGCGCCTTGGCTTCTTCCTTGACCTGGGCGAGGATCTCGTCGGTCTTGGCCTCGGCGGCCGCGCGCAGCTCGTCGTTGCTGCGCCTCCATCTCCTCGATCACCGGGTAGGTTCGTCTTTTCGACGTAGGTCAGCTGGTCCTTCGGTGGCTCCTGCGCCTCGGCACAGCTGCGGCGAAACTCAGCGCCAGAATTGTCGTCGCACACAGGGTGGAAATCGAGATTGCATCGCGCCCTCCATCGATGATGTCGGGACGGGCGTCCCGAAACCGGACTATACCCCATTCCGGAAGCTGTCCGGAGTGATGGCCGCCACCAGGGCGGCGACGGCCGCATCCCAATGTTTCGGCGGTGGCGCCGTCACTGCCAGACGTACGTGTGAGGTGCCGCCGAAGTCCTCGCCAGGCCACAGGCCGACCCCGTGATCCCTGGCCAGAGCAATGCAGAACGCCGCTGTTCCGCCGTCGCCGATCCGGTCGCTGAGGTCGAGCCACAGGTAGAATCCGCCGACCGGCCGGCGGACCGCTACGCCGGCGGCCTCGAGGGCTGCGGCCAGAGTGGTCGATGCGCTCGGCTACGACCACTCGCGCGTGTTCGAGGTAGTCGTCCGGTACCAGAGGCAACGCCGTGAGAGCCTCCTGCATCGGCCCCGAGGCCGGGTTGAAGAGAGCTCGCGTGATGAGCCGCCACTCGTGCAGCGAGCACGGGGTCGGCCACCACCCACCCCATCCGCCACCCGCACAGGGCCCAGCTCTTGGAGGCGCTGCGCACCTGCACCACCGTCCTGCGGTCTGGGTCGAAGTCTGCGGGCACGACGCGAGTGTCCGGATGGCCTTGAAACTCGGTGTAGGCCTCATCGCAGATCAGACGGATGCCGCGGTCGCGGCAGAGCTCGACCAGGGCCCGCGCCTGGCCTTCGGTGAGGGTGGCCCCGGTGGGGTTCGAGGGCGAGGAGAGGACCACCGCCCGGGTCTTCGGTCCGATGTGGTCGGCCACCGCCTGCGGCCACCCGTCAAAGGTGCCGTTGCCCTCGGCAACCGCCACCGGGCGGGCGCCCAGCCGTGCGGCCATCGCCTTGTAGGCCGGGTAAGAGGGGAGGGGGTGGATCAGATCGTCGCCGGGCTCGAGCAGGGCCGCGAACACCGCCAGCAATCCGCCCTTGGCGCCGCTGGTGACGACCACCTGCTCCGGCGCCGCCGTGCGGCCATTCCCGGTGTGGTGCCTGGCGAGGACTTCGCGCAGACGTGGGTTACCCGCCGGCGGCGCATAACCGAAGGTCTCGGCACTCGAGGCACGGGCGAGGGCCTCGCGCAAGGCTTCGGGAGGTGGGACGCAGGGCTCGCCGACCAGCCAGCTCGAGGTCGTGGCGCCGTGTTCCGCGAGCGCCGCCAGCACCCCGTCGAGCGCCCTCACGCCGGCGCTCCGTCGCCGGCCGCGCCGAGAAAGCCGTGGCAATCGGCCATCAGTTGCTCGAAGGCCGCCGCGTCCCCGCTGTCCACCGCACCCAACCATTCGTCGAGGGCCTGCCGCAGCCAGCGCCCGGTCTCGGGGGTGGCCTCGTTGAGGACCTGGATTTCGAAGTACAGCCCCGGGTTTTCACCGGCGACCTCGCGCGTGGTCCCGAGCTGTTTGGTGAAGGTGACGCCGGCGACCTCGTCGAGGTCCGCGGCGGTGAGGTTCGAGTGTGACAGGGCGCGGGCGAAGACCAGGTTCGAAAGGTGGGTGAGACCGAGGACGAGACCCATCCGCCGGTCGTGCTCGGCGATGGACATCTCCACCAGCCGGGCGGAGGTCTCGGCGAACAGACCGCGCACCACCGAGAGGTCCTCGGGGTTCGCCTCATCGCAGAAGACGATGGCACGTCCCGAGAGCATCCGCACATCGGGCCCGAAAAGGGGGTGGAACGAGACCAGCCGCAAGCCGTCGCTGCGCAGGCGATCCGCAAGCTCTTGCAGGTGGCCCTTGAGGCTGCACATCTCGGCCACCACCCCGCTCACCCGCAGTCGGGACAATATCTCGAGGACCTGGGCACAGGCGCTCATCGGAACCGCGAGGACGATGAGGTCGGCGTCGGCGGCCCCCTCCTCGAGCGCCGCCTGAGGAAACTCGCTCTCGCCGGGCGCGGGGTCGTGGATGGTGACGCGGTGGCCCTGGCCCTGGAGAAAGCGAGCGATCCAGCGGCCCATGCCGCCCTTGCCGCCCACCACCAGCGTGCGCAGGGCGTCGCCCTGATACACCGTATCGAGGTGGGCCGCCTGCTCCTCGACCGCCTTGCGGATCAGAAAGGTGGCGAGATCTCGTCCCAGCACCTCGTCGAGACCGAGCAGGCTCGAGGCATCGGCAAAGCGCTGGTAGACCTCGGCCTCGACCTTGAAGTTTCGAAGTGGAATGCCGGCGGCCCTTTTGAGTTCGCCGATCTGGCGTGCCAGCTCCAGACGTTCGCACACCAGGTGGAGGATCCGCCGATCCAGCGCCTCGATGTCCCGTCGGTGCTGATCCAAGAGCTCGCGGGGTGGTTGGTCGGGGTTGTCAGTCCGCATCTTCTGCTCCTCGGTGGGGTGCGGACGGAGGCGGGGTAGGACCCGCCGTCGCCGGCGGGCCCCGTGTCTTTCAGCTCAGACGGGTGGCCGCCGACGCTCGCAGGAGGTGCCGTAATAGACGAGCCCTTTTCTGCTGCACCGGCGTTCGCGAGTGAGAGCTGCACTGTCCACCGAATCATCCTAACAGAAGGTCCCGGAATCGGCGATACGAGTGTGTTCAATACAGCGGATCAACAATACCGTGTGACGCACTATATTAGGTGCCGCGCATGAAAATGAATCCCTTTGACCTCGTCTGGATCGGTGGTTCGCGTCCAGCAGCGCGAACGGTCCCCCGGGTCGTCAGCGGCTATTCCTGGAGGTTCGTAAATCGTCCCGCAACGATAGCCGCCAGTCTCGTCGTCGCCGCGCTCGGTTGCGTGCGGGCCGAGGTCGTGGAGTCACCTCTGATCGACGTTCTCCAACCGCCGAAGGTGCTGGTCGAGGGTCGTGAGCTGAGGTTACCAAACACCGGACCGGGAAACCGTTTCGTCAGAGGGTGGCGATTTGATGACGACCCGGCGGGTTTGACGATCGCGCCGGCGGCGGGCGGCGCCAGGCTGGAGGTGGTCCAGCTGCGTTCCCGATCCCGGACCCTGTCTCTTGTCACGCGAGGTGAGGCGTCGGGTCTCGCCCTGACCGCCACGGCCGGGCAGCGGCGGTTGGAGGTTCACACGTCGAGGTCGGCCATCGAGATCGTACTGCCCGCGGACCTGGCGCAGGGCCGCAACCTGATCGACCTCGACTTCACCCACCCTTCCGATGTGCGGTTGTCGGGGGCGACCTTGTCTGCCGCCGCGAAGGCGGGTGAGGTTGTGGTCGAGGGCGATGAAATCGTCCACCGCCCATGGTCCGCCGTCGACTTCGTGCGGTGGGTGGAACCTGGCACCACCCTGGTGGGGGAGTTGGCGCCGCCTTCGAACCCCGCGCCCGGGCAGCGATTTGCCGTGTTGATCGATCACGGTGACGGCACCCTCGAGACCGTGTTCGATGTGACGACCACCGATGAGATCGTCCCCATCCGGGTGCCACTGCGCACGACCGGAGGATTGGTGCGGATCCGTCTGCTGGCGGAGGGCGAAGGCCAGGCCGGACGGTGGCGAGGGTTGCGTCTGCAACATCGCAGGCCGGCCTCGAGGACCGAGATCGCTGGTCCCCCCGAAGCGCCGAAGATTGTGATCGTGTACGTCCTCGACGCGTTGCGCGCTGATGTCGTCGGCCACCTGGGTTCGGACCTCGGCGCAACACCGTGTATCGACCAGTTGGCGACCGAAGGCGCAGTGTTTGCCAACCACTTCAGCGTCGCGCCCAACACCGGACCTGCGACCAAGAGCCTGTTCACGGGGTTCGGATTCTTACGCGGCCGGACCATCCCGGAGGAGGGGCCGCGGACCCTTGCCGAGGACTTCGCCGACGCCGGCTACCGGACTGTGTCGATCTCGTCCAACCCGCACCTGTCGCGATCATTCGGCCTCACCCGCGGGTTTGACGACATTGTGTTCTGCGAGCCATCGACGAAGGGCTTCGACGACGCGGACCTCCGCGACGATCAATAACAGTGCCGACCGGGTCCATCAGGCAGCCTTGAAGTGGCTCGACGGCGTGGCAGTCGGACGATCGTGTTTTTCTCTACCTCCACACCCTCAACCCCCACAACCCGTACACGCCGCCGGAGCCCTTTCCGTCGCGCTTCCTCCGAGAACGGCGGGTTCCCGGATCGACGGCGGAACAAAGACCCTCGCCGCCATCCGCGACCGCGAATTGGAGGTCTCTCCAGAGGACGAGCAGCGGATTCGTGAGTGGTACACCGCCGGGGCAGCCTATAACGACGCTGCGTTGTGCGGTTTCGTCGAGGAGTTGAAACGAGCGCTTTGGCAGCCGATTCCTCCTCGTGCTGACGTCGGACCACGGTGAGGAACTCTTCGACCATCAAGGCGTGCTCCACGGCTACACCTTGTACGATGAGCTTTTGCACGTGCCGCTGGTGGTGTGGTGGCCGGAACGCATCCATCCAACGCGGATCGGGACGGCGACCGACACCCTCGACCTCACCGCCGCGCTGCGTGCGCTCATCGATGCGCGGCAAGCGGCGGCTCCGGAGGGCGGCGAGGCGCTGTGGGGGTTGATCGATGGCGGAGGCAGCCACTCGTCGAGCCCCGAACTCCATTTCGCCACCGCGCCGGGTCTCAGGCGGGCGGCGATGGTGCGATCCGAGCGTTGGAAGCTCATTCTCGCCCCGCGGCCACGGTTCGGCTGGGGGATGGGTCGGGGCAGGGGGCGGACCCACGACGCCGAGTACGTCTTCAACCTGATCGACGACCCCGGCGAACGGCGCAATCTCGCGGGCGCCGCCGACCTCGAGGTCGACTGGCTCCGGTCCCGGCTGAACGGGTGGGTGGAATATTGGGACTCGCGGCAGCCTGAAGTCGACCAGTCCCGTCCGGATGAGGAGACCATGCGGCAACTGAAGGCGCTGGGCTATGCGGATTGAAGGTCGAACGCCCGACTGACCAGGCGCCAGTCCGCGCCACGGACGACGATCGAGCAGAGGAGGCTGGGGTCCACGTCCGCGGTCAGCAGGCTCCAGCCGTTGACGTGTTCGCGGAGCCGTCGCAGTTGCGGCGGTTTGCCGGGCCGGAAGTCGACCTCCACGTTGCGGAGCCCGCCGGGAAGACCGAGGCCGACGGCCTTGAGCGCAGCCTCTTTGAAGGTCCACAGACGCAGCAGGCAGGCGCCGGACTCGTGATCCGGGATCGCGGCCAGCTGCTCGAGCTCGCGATCGGTACAGATCCGTCGGGCCAGCCGATCAGAGTTGGGCAGCGGTCGGAGGCCTTCCACATCGACCCCGATTTCCGCATGTGCCACAGCCACTATCACGGTGTCGCCGGAGTCGCTGGAGTTGAAGCAGGGCCCACCGGTCACGGAGGGCTTTCCCTGCTCGCTGTATGAGAATTCGACCTCCGCCGGGTCGGTGTCGGTCATGCGTCCCAACAGGGTGCGGAGGACCGCTCGCGCGGTGATGAAACGGCGTGCGGCGTTCGGCACCCGGAAACGATCGGCACGCTCCAGCTCTCGCGAATTGAGGAGGCGGCGCAGTTCTACGACCTTCTCGTCGCTGACATCGAGCGATGCCGACCACAGGTGGATCTCGCCGGGGGGGAGGTTGAAAGTCGTCATTCGAGGATTCTACTACCCACGATTGGAGGCGGCTCGTATGAGGGCCTTCGTGAGAGTCCGGCCTTCAGTGCTCGCTACCCGAGAGGAGCCACCTTCAACATTGTTGGCCCGTGTCAACCTACCGACGTGAATGTTCGTGCGTCCAACAATATTGAAAATGGCACCTCCGCCGCACGTGGCTCGTATCCGCACGCGCTTCCCGAGGGAAGGACGGCACCTCTCCGCCGCGCGGCTCTCATGCCCACTCTGAGCACTCGGGCTTCGTCGCGCGGGACGCTGGGCTGGAATTCCGAATTCCGAATTCCGAATTCCGATTCCGTCCTGCTACCCTGTCACGTTATGGATGGGTTTCCGTTTTCGTGTCCGATCCAGGTGCGGTGGCGCGATCTCGACGCCTTTGCCCACGTCAACAACGCGACGTTTGCGACCTACCTGGAAATAGCGCGGACCGCGGTCTGGCACGAGCATTTCGGCGGGCGCGAGGCGATGGACATCTCGTTCTTCGTCAAAAACCTCGCCATCGACTACAAGCGACCTGTGGCTCTCTACGACAAGGTCCAGGTGTGGCTGCGGGTGGGCGAGATCCGCGGCGCCTCCTTCACCTTCGAGTACGTGGTCGAGGCCAACGGAGAGATCGCCGCCGAGGCGATGACGCGCCTGGCCTCGGTCGACAACACCACCGGCAGGCCGATGCGGATGTCGCCGGGCATGCGAGCGATGTTGGAGAAGCTGCAGTAGCGCGGGTGATGCCAGGCACGCCGCCATGATGATGAGACAACATCATACCGGGATGCAGGCACCTCCGCCGCTCGCGGCTGTATCAGAACGACCTTCCCGAGAGGAGCCCCCCTATGCATTGTTTGCCCGGACGGCGAACCGAGGACTGATGCAGTCCATCAAACAATGCAAAGGACGGCACCTCCGCCGTACGCGACCCGTATCAGCACGACCTTCCCGAGAGGAGCCACCTTCAACATTGTTGGCCCGGATCAACCGATCGACGTGAGTGTTCGTGTTCTCAACAATGTTGAAAATGGCACCTCCGCCGCACGTGGCCCTACCCACCCTGAGCACTCGGGCGTTTCTTGTCGGTCGGGAGGCCGGCCGAAATTCAAAATTAAAAATTCAAAATTGAGAATTTTTCAGTCAATTTCCAGCCACTCGAACCACAGGGGGTGCTCGGCCTTGTACCAGGTGAGCACCTGCCGGATCAGCTCCTTCTTGTCGTGCGCCAGGACCGATTCATCGACCAGGTCGAAGTCGATCATCATGTGGTCGTTCGGCAGGTAGGAGATGGCTTCGGAACACAGGGTCTGGAGTTCGTTGCGGATCCGGCCGGAGTCGGAGATCTTGACCGCGCGTTCCGGTAGTCCTGACCGCTGTAGAAACGGTCGAGCAGCGGCGAAAACACCATCTGCATCTGTTCCATGGGCTCCATCAGCCGCAGTTCGAGGGTGACATCCATCATGCCGCGGCGGGTGGCGGCGCGGGTGGTGACCCGGTAGCGATCCTCCGCAACCTGCTCGACCCCGTCGCAACCGGTGTAGGGGTCCGGCAGCATATAGCTCGCCAGGGCGAGGACGCGCCACTCCTTGAGGGGGAAGAAGTCGTCGGCCGTGAGGGTGGCGCGTTGCACCGGCATCAGGGCCTCGCGGGCGGATCTCAGGCTCTGCCGATAGTCATCGACCATCTCCGGTGCGACGTCGGTGCCGAGTGTGGCGGCGAGCTTCGCCGCGAAATCCTCCGCTTCGGGGTCGAGGGCAACCACCAACCGTTCGCGATCGGCGGGCGCCTTGAAGCTCGACGAAAACAGGGTCATGGAGGTGGCAAGGTCGAGGATCGGGTCGAGGCTGGCGGCCTGCATCGCTTCTGCGGAAGCGGCATAGCCGTCGCAGATGAAGAGGTGGGTCGCGCCGTTCTCGTCCTTCCAGGGGCCGACCCGAAAGACAGGCGCGTAGGTGCCGGACTCGGTGAAGACCGGAATGCCGGTGCCCGGCATCTCCCACCCGTCCTCGACGAGGTGTGCGCCGAGTTCCCGCCACTCGGCCCACAGCGCACTGAGGCGGTGCTCGCGGCTCTTGCCGCCGAGGGTCCAGACGTGGACCCGTTCCGGTGTGATTTCGGGATAGGCTTCGCAGATGGCCGCCATGACCTTGGCGCGCGGGGTACGGTAGTCGATGAGGACCGAGTGGCCGGCAGCCTGGTCCATCACCCTTTGCGGCAGGATGAGATTGCCCATGTAACCCTCGTAGGGACGGGCCACCTTGAGCGGTTGGTCGAAGAGGTGCAGCACCGTCATCGGCCCGGTCGGGCTGCCTTTGGCAAATCTCGATGTGTTCTCCAGGGTGTCGACGGCGGCGCCCCAGATGGTGATCCCGGCGGTCTGCAGGTCGGACCAGAACTGGGGCCACTCGTAGGCCGGGTCGTTGACCAGGCGGTGGACGCGGCGGTCGAGGAATCGCGCGACCTGGGGCCGCGCATAGACCCGTCCAAAGCCGAGCAGGGGGTTGGAGCCCATTTCCGGCGTTTCCCCGGCCTTCGGCATCAGACCCTCACCGAGCGAGATCATCACGGCGTGGTTTTCGGGCAGGCTGCGGGTGAGATACCAGAGGGCTTCGGATAGGGCGTAGGCTGACACGGCGTCGGCGTCCTTCTTGACCCGGTTGATGCCGGCCTTGTCGAGCCCGGCGCCTTCGCCCCAACGACCGAAGAGGCGGGTGCCGAGGGCGGTGACGGCGGCAGCGACCATGAAGGCCCGTTCGAGCGAGCCGCCCACGAAGGAGAGATCCCGGCTCTCCGAGGTGTTGACGAATTCGATCTCCACGTCCTCCAACCACAAGTGGAAACGACCGAGAATCGCTCGGGTGTCGTAAACCCACTGTGCGGTGCGGTTGCGCCGTTCCATATTCATCAGAAGCACTCCCCTGGTTTGACTATGCCACGGCTCTAGGGACGGGTCGAGTTCGGTTCTTCGGTGCGCTCGACACTGGATCGCCACCAGTCGAGGAGATCGGCCAGACATCTGCTCGAGCGGGATTTCCGGTTGCCACCCGGTTGCCTCGGCGAAGCGGGAGGTGTCCGCCACCAGGCAGTCGATATCGGCCGGACGCAGTCGACCCGGATCCACCCGGGTTTCAATCTCCAGGTCGGAAAGTGCGATCAACTGATCGAGAACTTCGCGAATGCTGACGCCGCGACCACTGCCCACGTTGTAGGCCTCACCCGGTCGCCCGCGAACGGCCGCCGCCCAGTAGGCGCGGGCGATGTCGCGAACATCGGAAAAATCGCGGATCGGATCGAGATTGCCGACCGCCATGACAGGCGGATCGAGACCGCGCTCGATGCGCGCGATCTGGCGAGCGAAGCCGGAAGCGGCGAACTGCGGCGGGCGGCCGGGACCGGTGTGCGGGAAGAGACGCAGTCGGATGGTCCGGAGCTTGAATCCTCGATAGTACTGGGCCGTGATGAGGTCCTGCGCTGCCTTGCTGGTGGCATAGGGCGAGATCGGGTTCAACGGGGAGTCCTCACGGATCGGTTGGTCTTCGGTGGCAACCGCGCCGTAGATCTCGGCTGATGTGGCCACCACCACCGTCGGGTCGAGGTCGAGCGACCGCAGGGCCTCGAGCAGATTGAGAGTGCCGATGGCGTTGACCTGAAAGGAACGGTCGGGTTGTTGCCACGAACTGGCCACCGAGGTCGCGCCGGCGAGGTGGAGGACCACATCGGGCCGCACCTGTTCGAGACTCCGGGCGAGCGAAGAGGGCAGTGTGAGATCGCCCATCAACGGGTGGACCGCGGCCGGTATCTGGGCCGGGTCCTCCTCCCACACCAGACCCCAGATCTCACCGTCGGGGACCGCGTTTCGAAGGTGGTCCACGAGGTGGCGACCCACAAACCCGGTGACACCGGTGATCAAAATCTTCATGGGTGCTCCAGATAGCGGCGAAGCCCGTCCTGCCAGGGCGGCAGCGGCCGGCCGAGAGCCGCCTCGAACCGGGTGGTGTCCAACACCGAATACGGGGGTCTGGGCGCTGGTCGCGGGACGTCGCCGGTAGTGACCGGCACCACCGTGGCGGCGGACCCTAGAAGACGAGCGATCTCCACCGCGAACCCGTGCCATGTCGTGTTCCCGGAGTTGACCGCGTGTATGGTGCCGGTCGAGCCGGCGGCAGCGAGGTCGAGAACGGCATCCGCGAGGTCATCGCAGAACGTGGGGCAGCCGCGCTGGTCTGCCACCACCTTGAGGCTGGGCGCACCGGCGTCGATCTGGGTACGGATGGCTTCGACAAAATTGCGGCCGCCGCGGCCATAGAGCCAGGCCGTTCGCACTACCAGGTGACGGTGGGCAGACCGGGCGAGCTCTTCGCCGCTCAGCTTGGAACGGCCGTAGGCGCTCGCGGGCGCCACTGCGTCCTCTTCTCCGTACGGGCGATCCGCATCGCCGGGGAAAACGTAGTCGGTGGAGATCTGGATCAGCATCGCCCCGACCTCATTGCAGGCCGCGGCGAGGTGGCCGACCGCAGAGCCGTTGACAGCCGTGGCGAGCTCCTCGTTGTCTTCGCAGGCATCAACGGCGGTGAACGCCGCGGTATTGACCACCACCGATGGACGGGCGCCAACAATCCACTGCCTCACCGCGGAGGCATCGCAGATGTCGAGGGTGTCGATATCGCGCCCCTCGTGCTGAATGCCACGTACCGCGCACGCTGCCGTCAGAGCACGTCCCAGTTGGCCGTGCGCACCTGTGATGAGGGTCTTCTGTGATGTTCTCCCGGCCATGTCGCGGATGGTAGCAGACCAGCCTGTATGCTGAAGATCGCCGGTGGTGGAATAGGATAGGCTCTGCGGCGATTGCCTCGTGCAAGGGAGACCGATTCATGACCGAAGTAGTATCACTGGACGGCGACGTGAAGAACGGCGAGCGGTCGCGGCGCACGGCGACAACTCGATCCCGAGCGGCGATGACGAACGGATCGTGGGCGCTGTGGCGAAGCACATGGCGGCGATCATGTCGGAGCTCAACCTTGATCTCGATGATCCCAACTACAAACGAACCCCCGAGCGCGTGGCCAAGATGTACCTGGAGATGTTCCACGGTCTGCGCGAAGGCGCCGAACCTGCGGTGACGACCTTCCCCAACGACGAGGGCTACCACCACATGGTGATCGAGAGGGAGATCCCCTTCTACTCCATGTGCGCCCACCACTTCGTACCGTTCTACGGCCACGCCCACATCGCCTACATTCCGGAGTCGGAGGTGGTCGGTCTCTCGAAGCTGCCGCGCATTCTCGAGTTCTACGCCAAACGGCCGCAGATGCAGGAGCGCCTGACCGAACAGGTGGCGGAGTTTCTGTGGTCGAGACTGAAGCCCCAGGGCGTCATGGTGGTGATCGAGGCCCGGCATCTCTGCGTCGAGATGCGGGGAGTCAAAAAGGCCGGCGCTCTGACCACGACCTCGGCCCTCAGGGGTTGTTTTGCGGATCGGCTGGTTCGGGAAGAGTTCCTGGCTCTGCTCAGACGCCAGACCAGCTGGTAGAGATATCTACCTGGAGACCTCGAAAAACAGGTAGAGCCGCCGGGTGGCCTCGAGCACTGATCCGGTGACCTTGTGCTTTTGGAGCTCTTCCCTGAGCCTGCCCCGACCAGCCTTGATGGTGTCGAGCTCGAGCCGGTCGAGGGCGTTGCCGTTTTCGTCTTCAAACAGGACGATCAACAGCACATCGGCGCTGTCCCGGTTATTGAGGACGTCGACCTCGACCACGAGCGGGACCTCTTTGGACGGGTCGTACTCGCGATCGCTCTTCGGTCGGATGGCGAACCGGATCCAGCGCACCCCGTCGACCGCGACCAGGGGCCGGAGATCGGTGCCGATCTCATATTCGAAGTCTTCTTGAAACGGGTTGGCGGCGGCCGTGTAGTCGGCGTCCTGGGCCACCGCCGGAACGGCCGCAAGGCTCAACGCCACCAGCGCCGCCGCCACGATCGCACCACGATGGGATTGGTAAAACGCCCTCATTCTGCACACCTGACTACTCCAGCGAATTATACACGTCCCCAAACAAAAGAGGCCACGGCGCCGGGTGCGCCGTGGCCGGGTCGGTACTGTTTGGCCGGCGGATGGTCCGCGCGGCTACTGGTGGATCGTCATCCCCTTCGCCACCCTGCCGGCATCGCCGGAGGTGACGCTGCAGATCGAGAGCTTTTCCTTGACCTGGTCGACCTTGAGGCGTGCGAACTCGGTCATGCTCTCGTCCAGGACCTCGCCGGTGTCGGGATCGCGAAGAATCTCGACCTCGCCGACTGAGAAAGTGTCTCCGACGGAAACACCTTCGCGGCTGCCGCGGTTGATGTAGATCTTGCCGTCCTTCTCCATGACCACCGAACCGCTCCACTGGATGTTGGGAAGCTGCGCGATCAAAAATTCGACCGCGACGGCGCACGCGTCCTGTACGGCGAGCCCGACGTTGTCGTTCGCGTGACCGCCGAAGGCCGCTCCCCACCCGCCGGCGTTGTAGCCGACGCCGAGGGCTTTGCGTTTGTGGGTCCCGACCACGCTCTTCGAGGCCAGGACCTGACCGGTGGTGGAGTCGACCATGTAGATCGTGGCGTTGACCTCGCCCTTGCCGCCGCCACCGCCGATCTTGAAGCCCTTGATGCGCACTCCGCCGTCGGCGCCGCCGGTGTCACCCTGAACGTGGGTGATCGCGCCCTTGATGAGAATCTGGGCCGGTGTCATCTGACCGGTGACGGGCGCCTTGGCGCCGCCCGCCGTGCGACCCGACGCGGCGAAGTCCTGCTCGTCGAGAGCCGCGGCCCGCATGTCGGTCTCACCGAGGACGATGAACTTGCCTGATCTGGTTGAGCATGTCGGTGAGCACGGTGCCCCAGGCGTCGCCGATGTCCCACTGACCATGCCATCCGGCCTGGTTTTCGAACTTGGTCACAGTGGTGGAGTATCTGAGACCTCCGGTGGCTTCGTCCGCCGCCGCCGGCAGCGCTGCCGCGATCATGCCGATTGTGATGATGAAAACAAGTGACTTCAATGCACACTTCATGGCAACTCCTCCGAGAAATTCATTGGTGCCTACAAGTGTACACCGCTACTCGAAGGGGGTGAAGGGAGGACGATTCCGGAGAATTTCGGATTTCGGAATTTCGGATTTCGAAATTTCCCTTTCCCGTCGCTCAACCGAGAGGATTGGCTTTGGATTTCGTTGTTTACGGGTGAGGGTGAGCGGCAAATCCGAAATCCGAAATCCGAAATCCGAAATTCAACCGGGGTATTTCCCGGTGATGTAGTTCACGAGATCCTGGATGTGGCCTTCCTGGTTGCGGCTGACCCAGCGGGTGAGATCGCCGGAGGACACGACTCCGAGCAGCTTGCCGTCGTCGATTACCGGCAGGTGTCGGAAGCGCCTCTCGGAGATCACAGCCATTGCGTCCTGGACCCCGGTGCTCGATCGCACCGTCACCACCTCCGAAGTCATGACATCGACGACCTTCGTCGAGGTGGGGTCGAGGCCGGCGTCAACCACGCGCATCATGACGTCGCGTTCGGTGAAGATGCCGACCAGTTCGTTCGAGACGCAGACCAGGAGGGCGCCGACTCGCTCCTGATTCATTTTGCGCACGGCGTCCAGAACCGTGACCTCGGGGGCCACGGAATAGACCGATGAGCCCTTGGTGGACAAGGACTGCGTTGAGAGTGTCCTGCATGACCGCCTCCAGGATCTCGGGCCCACAGCGAGCCTGTTGTTCATTCAGATCAACTGACCTGAGTTAACAACAACCCGCCCCGGTCCAATTCCCGTTCAGCGAGAGACTGTCACCGCCAGCGCTGGGCCTTGAGCACGCACAAGGCCGCCATGTTGACGATGTCGTTGACGTCGACGCCGCGCTGCAGCACGTGCACCGGAGCGTTGATACCGGTCAGGATCGGCCCAATGGCCTCGACCTTGCCGAGCCGCCACAGGAGCTTGTAGGCGATGTTGGCCGATTCGAGATCGGGACACACCAGGATGTTGGCGTCGCCCTGGATGCGGGACAGCGGGAAGGCCTCTTTCGCGATGCTCGGTTCGACCGCGGTGTCGGCCTGCATCTCGCCCTCGATCACCAGGTTGGGCCAGCGCTGCTTCGGCGATGGCCACCGCTTCGCGGACCTTGTGCGACCGTGGGTCGACGTTGGAACCGAAGTTCGAGTACGACAGCATGGCGATCCGGCCCTTGGTCTGGAAGTAGATTTCGGCAACCTGATCGGCGAGAAAGGCGATCTCAGCCAGTCCGTCGGCGGTCGGGTCCTCGTTGACCGTGGTGTCGGCGATGAACAGCATCCGGTCCTCGAAGAGCAGGAGGTAGACGCCGGCCGCCCTCTTGATGCCCTCTCTCGTCTTGTGGATCTGAAGCGCGGGTCGGATGGTCTCGGGGTAGGACATGGTGAGACCGGCGATGAGCCCGTCGGCGTCGTGCTGCTGGACCATCATGTTGCCGTAGTAGACCGGGTCGCGCATCAGCTTCTGCGCGTGGTCGGGAGTGACGCCGTGGCGCCACCGCATCCGGGTCAGGACCTCGGCGTAGGTTTCGCGTTTCGGATCCGCGGCGGGGTCGACGACCTCAACCGTTCCCTCCGGCACCTCGTGCTCGGCCAGCATCTTGGTGATCTTGGCCGCAGAACCGAGCAGCACCGGTCTGCAGATGCCCTCCTCGGCCAGGATCTTGGCCGCGCGCACGATCTTGACCGCTTCACCCTCGGGAAAGACAATCCGCCTCGGGTCGAGCTTGGCCTGGTCGAAAACTCCGTGCATGACCTGGCGGGTCCGCGAAAGGCGGTTCTCGAGCTCACGGATGTACTCCTCTTTCGAGGCATAGGGTTTGCGGGCGACACCGGACTTGATGGCGGCCTCGGCCACCGCAGGCGCTTCCCACAACAGAGACGCGGTAGTCGAAGGGTTTGGGGATCAGATACTCACGGCCGAAGCGGATCGGTTTGCCGCCGTAGGCGCGGACGACCGAGTCGGGCACGTCTTCCTTGGCGAGGTTGGCGAGCGCCTTGGCGGCGGCGAGCTTCATCTCCTCGTTGATCCCGGAGGCCGCGACGTCGAGGGCGCCGCGGAAGATGAACGGAAAACCGAGCACGTTGTTGACCTGGTTCGGATAGTCCGATCTGCCGGTCGCCATGATGATGTCGGAGCGGACGGCAAACGCGTCTTCGGGGAGGATCTCGGGGTCCGGGTTGGCCATGGCGAAGATGATCGGGTTCTCCGCCATCGTCGCGACCATCTCCCCGGTCACCATGCCCTTGACCGAAACGCCGGCGAACACGTCGGCGCCCTGCATCGCGTCGGCCAGGGTGCGGGCCTCGGTCTCCACCGCAAAGCGTTCCTTGTAGGGATTCATGCCCGCGGTGCGACCCTTGTAGATGACGCCCTTGGAATCAACCATCAGAAGGTTTTCCGGTTTGACGCCGAGTGAGAGATAAAAGGTTGCGCAGGCGATCCCCGCCGCGCCGGCGCCGGAGAACACGACCTTGATCTCGTCGATCTTCTTGCCTGTGACCTCGACTGCGTTGAGCAAGGCGGCGCCGGAGATGATTGCCGTGCCGTGCTGGTCGTCGTGAAACACCGGAATGTCACAGCTCTTCTTGAGCGCCTCCTCGATTTCGAAGCAGTCCGGTGCGGCGATGTCCTCGAGGTTGATCCCGCCGACGGTGGGCGACAACAGCTCGCAGAAGCGGATGATCTCCTTGGCGTCTTTGGTGTCGATCTCGATGTCGAACACGTCGATGTCGGCAAATCGCTTGAAGAGCACCCCCTTGCCCTCCATCACCGGCTTGCCGGCCATCGGGCCGATGTCGCCGAGACCGAGCACAGCGGTGCCGTTGGAGACCACCGCCACCAGGTTGCCCTTGTTGGTGTATTCGTAGACCAGTTCGGGGTCGCGTGCGATCTCGAGGCAGGGCTCGGCGACACCAGGAGTGTAGGCCAGCGACAGATCGCGCTGGGTGATACACGGTTTGGTCGCCACCACCTCGGTCTTGCCGTGGCGTTTGCCCGTGTGGTAGGCGAGAGCTTCTTCGCGGGTGATCTTTTTCACGGTTCGTCTCCTTATCCGGTCAACGAAATCTTCAAGAGAAAGATTTCACAAGCTCGCACCATAGACCCTGTCAGGGATGAGGTCAAGCCCCGATCCCGTCATCAAATCAATGCTGTTCGGGCCCGTATCATAGCGCATGTACGGGGAGGTCAAACCGGGGTCAACGCTCCCGCGCGAGACGTACCAGTTCGTCAATCAGAGACGGATAGTCGAGTCCGGAGAGGCCCCACAGCCGCGGATATAACGAGATCGAGGTGAATCCTGGAATCGTGTTGACCTCGTTGACCCACAGGCCGCCACCTGCTCGCTCCAGAAAGAGATCGACCCGGGCCATCCCGGCGCAACCGAGCAGGCGGAAGACCTCGACCGCCAAAGCCTGAACGCGCCGGGTGACGTCCTCGTCGAGCGGCGCCGGCGCCAGAAGCTCACAAGTGGAATCGAGGTACTTGTCTTCGTAGTCGTAGAACTCGTTGCCCGGCACCACCTCGCCCGGCACCGAGGCTCGTGGGTGGTCGTTCCCGAGTACCGCCACCTCGATCTCTCGTGCGTCGACCCCTTTTTCGACCAGGGCGCGGCGGCCGTGGCCGAGGGCACGATCGACGGCGCTCGCCAGATGCTCGGGCTCTTTGACCTTGCTGATACCCACCGACGACCCCAGCCGTGCGGGTTTGACGAAGAGCGGCAGCCCGAGGTCTGAACACCGGCTCTCGATGTCCTCTCGCTCCTCGCTCCACGAACCTCTGTCGACCTCCACCCACCGAGGGGTCGCAATACCGGCCTGGGAAAGGGTGCGTTTGCAGAAAATCTTGTCCATGCACAGGGCCGACGCGGCGGTGTCGCAGCCCACGAACGGGATGTCGAGCATCTCGAACAGACCCTGGATGGTCCCGTCCTCGCCATAGGGACCGTGGAGCACCGGAAAGGCGACGTCGAAGTTCTCATCGATGAGCCGCCGATCGAGGCGGGAGGAGCCTGCGAAGGCCATCACGCCGTCGGCGCGGTCGGTCGACTCGACGAGGACCCGGCGGGCAGTCTCGGCGTCGGCCCACAGACCGCGGCGGTCGATGGCCATGGGGACCACGTCGTAGCGGGTCGAATCGAGAGCGCGGTTCACCGATCGCGCCGACACGATGCTGACGTCGTGCTCCTCCGATCGCCCACCAAAAACCAGCGCGAGACGGAGCTTTCGTTCTGTAGACCCAGCATTCATGCATCGACCCCCATGGCTCACTCTACCGCGACATTGTGACGCAAATCCGGCACCGGTGGGGCAGATGCAGTGTTTTCAGATCAACTCGGCGTCGGTGATGACCTCCACCGTTGCCGGGCCGTCGTGGGCGAGCGCCCGCACGAGGGCATCGTCGAGCTGATCCCGATTTTCGACCTTGAGGCCGAGGGCGCCACAGCTCGACACATAGGCTGCAAAGTCGGGGTTGATCAGCGAGGTCTGCCACACCGGGTAGTGGGCCGCGCGTTGCTCCTTCGAGATCTTGCCGAGCTCGGCGTTGTTGAGCAACACGTGCGTGATATTCATGCCGTACTTCACGGCCGTCGTGACCTCGGCCATGTACTGGGCAAAACCGCCGTCACCGGTGACGGCGACGATCGGCCGGTTCGGTGCCGCCGCCCACGCCCCCATGGCCGCTGGGTAGCCGAACCCGATGGACCCCAGATAGCCCGACATCAGAACTGATTGCCGCGAGCACTCGAAGTATCGTCCAAAAGAGTAGGTGTTGTTGCCCACGTCAACCGCGATCACCGCGTCTTCGGGAACCAGGCGGGTCATGGCGTCGAACACGGCGGCGGAGCTCACCCCCCGGTGATGATCATCCTGCAGTCGGCTCACTTTTTCTTCCCGCCACAGACGCCACCGTTCGGCGATCTCCGCCCTGCGGTCGGTTGCCTTGAGATCATCCCCGAGATTTGCCGAAAGCAGCGCCGCGGTCATGCCGATGTGTCCGAGCATGGGCAGATCGACGGCGTGCTTGAGGCCCAGGGCGAGGCGGTCGAAGTCGACGTGGATGGTCGGCTTTTTCGGCGTGATTCCGGTGTGGTTCGAAAATGAGGCGCCGAATACCAGCAGGAGATCGCTTTCGTTCATGAACCAGCTGCCGACCGGGGTGCCCGATCTGCCGAGCACCCCGCAGCCGAGTGGGTGGCGGTCTGAGATCAGCCCCTTGCCCTTGAAGGTGGTGACGACGGGGGCGTTCAAGGTTTCGGCGAGCTCGACGACCGGGCCCATGTCTTCGCGGGCACCGTGGCCGACGATGATCACCGGCCGTTCGGCGCCGCGCAGCATGTCCAGGGCGCGGGCGATATCTGACGCCGGTGGTCAAATCCGGCCTTACTCGTTGGCCGCTTGCGAGGTCTCGAAGAGCGACAGGAATTCAGCGTAACCTTCCTCTTCGAGGTCTTCGACCGCTACGAAACGAAGCGCCGCAGAGTTCATGCAATAACGCAAACCGGTGGGCGCCGGCCCGTCGTCGAACAGGTGGCCGAGGTGGGAGTCGGCCCCATTCGACCGGACCTCGGTGCGGAGGACGAACCAGCTGCGGTCTTTCTTCTCGACGATGTTCTCATCGACCAGGGGCTGGGTGAAACTCGGCCACCCGGTGCCGGAATCGAATTTGTGGATCGAGGCGAAGAGAGGCTCGCCGGAGACCACGTCGACGTAGATTCCTGCGCGGTGGTTGTCCCAGTACTCGTTCTGGAAGGCGCGTTCGGTGCCGTCTTCCTGGGTCACCCTGTACTGTTCCGGCGTCAGTTTCTCTCGCAGTTCCTGGTCGCTCATTTTCGTGCCCCCCTCGTTTGATTGTGACTTCTGCGCGGACGCCGGGATGCACATTCGCCCCGATCGCCAGACTCAGGCAACCGATGATCACGGCGTGTGACATTGAGTTCTTCATTTCTTCTCTCCCCAAAGTTGTTCGAGACGGCGGTCGCGTCCGCAGCTCTTGCGGTAATAGGAGTAGCGGATCGGGTTCTTCTTCGGCGTAGTCCTGGTGGTAGACCTCGGCGGGGTAGAAGGCTGTGGCCGCAGTGATCTCGGTGACGATCGGCTCGGGAAAAGGCTTGCTGCCCTCGAGCTCTGGCACGGGACCGCTCTGCCGCCTCGCGCTGCGCCTGGTCGTGGTAGAAGATCCCGCTCCGGTACTGGTCGCCGACATCGCAGAACTGACGGTCGACCACTGTCGGGTCGATGTTGTGCCAGAAGACATCCAGGAGTTCTTCATAGGTGACGACGTCCGGGTCGTAGACCACGCGGATGGCCTCGGTGTGGCCGGTGCCTCCGGCCGAGACCTGTTTGTAGGTCGGGTTGGCGACGTGGCCGCCGGTGTAGCCGGAGGTCACGGTGAGCACGCCTTCGATTTTTTCGAAATCGGCCTCGATGCACCAGAAACAGCCTCCGGCAAAGGTCGCGTACGCGGTCTCGCCGGAATCTGCGGCGACGGCAGAAATCGGCAGGGCCGCAATGGCCAGGGCCATCGCCGCAGCCGCAGCAGGGTGTCTCAAAAGTCTTTCAATCATCTCGAATCCTCCGCATCCATAACTAGTAATGCCGGAAGCGGGCAAAAAGTTTCCCAACCCACCCGGGAACCCTGTCGGATGCCAGATGCTGGAGCCCCGGCAACTCTCGACGTCACCGCCGTCCGCCCGAATTCCGAAATCCGAAATCCGAAATCCGAAATCCGCGCCGAGGTACCATGCCCCCATGAACAAGGTCATCACCGGTCTCGAAGTATTACTTGAAACTCAAGAGCTGGTCGGCGGCCGGCGGTGGGCGCTGCTTGCCAACCACGCGGCAGTGACATCAGATCTCGATCCCGCGAGAGGAGCGCTCGTCGGGGCCGGGTTGGGTCCGTTGATTCGTCTGTTCGCGCCCGAACACGGTCTCGACGGCGTGGCCCAGGACATGGAAGCCGTCAATGATCTCCGTGATCCCTTGACCGGAAGCACCATCCGGTCACTGTATGACGATGGTCCATCGACCTTCGCGCCTCGACCGGACGACCTCGCTGACCTCGACGTTCTGCTCGTGGACCTGCCGGACATCGGCAGCCGTTACTACACTTTCGCTGCCAGCATGGATGCGGCCATGCAGGCATGCGAGGAAGCGTCGGTGGAGGTCATGGTCCTTGACCGACCCAACCCCATCGGCGGGTTGGCGCGGGAGGGTGGCCCGGTAGGGGCCGGTTTCGAGAGCTTCGTGTCGCAGCTGCCGACTCCGGCGCGCCACGGTCTGACGCTGGGTGAGATCGCGCTGCTGCTTCACCGTGAGCGCTGGCCGGATGTCCAGCTCACCGTCGTTCCCTGCCGCGGATGGCAGCGGGACCGATGGTGGGATCAAACGGGTCTGCCGTGGGTGCCGCCGAGCCCCAACATGCCGACCCTCGAGACAGCGACCCTGTACCCCGGTCTCTGTCTGGTCGAAGCCACGAATCTCTCGGAAGGCCGTGGCACCACCCGGCCGTTTCACCTCGTGGGAGCTCCCTGGATCGATGAAGAAAGGCTCGTGGCTCGTCTTCGCGCCCTCGACCTCGATGGCGTCGCGTTCCGTCCGACCAGGTTCCGACCGGAGTTCCAGAAGTATGCCGGCGAGGTCTGCAAGGGCGTCGAGCTGCATCTCGTCGATCGCCTGCGGCTGCAACCGCTGGCCCTCGGTCTGTACCTGGTCGCGGCCATCCACGACCAACACCTCGATTCCTTCGCCTGGCGGACGGAGCCCTACGAGTTCGTGAGCGACCCGCCCGCCCTCGATCTGCTCACCGGTTCTGCGGAAGCTCGAAATCTGATCGAGGAGCACTCACCGCTCGCGCCACTTCTGGAACAGTGGGAACGCGACGTTGAGACCTTTGAGGCCTCCCTCGAGGGAATACTGCTGTATCACGAGGAGGAGTGAGCATCGTGAGGAGCCTGGCGCCGTGGTGCGCACTGGTGTTGTTGACCGCCTGCGGAGGAGCACCGGTCCCACCGCCGCCGGCCACCTTTGGCCTTCCGGCCGTGCGCTCGGTGCCGGAGCAAGCGCCGACGGTGATCCTGGTCTCGATCGACACCCTGCGCCCGGACCACCTCGGGTGCTACGGTCACGATCAACCGACGAGCCCCAACCTCGATCGTTTCCGCGAGGGGGCGGCGCTGTTCTCGTGCGCTATCAGCCAGGCGCCGTCGACCCTGCCCTCCCACGCCACCATGCTGACTTCGCTGCTGCCCGAACACCACGGCGCGTTTTTCGCCCGCCGCTCGCCGCTGCCAGGCGATCTGCCCACCCTGGCGACGGTGTTGGCGGGCGCGGGCTACCGGACGGCCGCTTTCACCGGTGGAGGCCAGATCGCACCCGAATTCGGGCTCAACCGTGGATTCGAGATCTACGGGGTCAACGAGGGAGGCCCTGATTTTGACGACGCCGTGCGCTCCGGCCTCGAGTGGTTGGGCGGGGACCCGGATCGCCCGGCCTTTCTGTTTCTCCACACCTACCAGGTCCACCACCCCTATACCCCCGACGCCGAGCTGCTGGCGATCTTCGATGAGGGTTATGAGGGCCAGCTGCCGGGTGAGATCTCCAAGGAACTCCTGAACAGCATCAACCGCGGCGAGGTGGTGATCGACGAACGCGATCTCGATCACATCAAGGCCGCCTACGACGCCGAGATCCGCTCGGTGGACCAGGCTTTCGGCGAGCTGCTGATCGGTCTTGACGCGCTGGGCCTCGCCGACAACACCCTGCTGATCTTCACCTCGGATCACGGCGAGGAGTTCGGCGAGCACGGCGTCGTCGGGTGGCACTCGCACACCCTCTACGACGAGCTGTTACGGGTCCCGCTGTTGATTCGGTTTCCCGATGGTCTCGCCGCAGGGTTGACCATAGATCCCCAGGTGAGACTGATCGATCTGGCGCCGACCATTACATCGGTGGTCGGGCTCGACGCCCCGCCGATCTTCGAGGGCGTCGATCTCGGGCGGGTCATCGATGGGCTGCCGACCCCGCTGCCCGCGCTCAGTCAACTCGACCTCCCGGTCGGCGAACGGGTGATGTCGATGCGCACGCTGAACTGGAAGCTCTATCCGCGGGCGGGGATGGTGGGCAACCCGTTTTCCGACACCAAACCGCCCTTCATGACGCGGGTCAGAAACCGATATCAGAAATGGCGCCACCCTTATGTGCTCTTCGATCTCGCCAACGACCCGGGTGAGCGCGACGATGTGCTGGCCGAGAACTTCTGGAACTCGACCGGGCTCGAAAAGCTGATCACCCGTTTGAGCGGGGAACGGCCGGTGCCGGCGCCGGTTCCGACGGCGACGGTCGATGACGCCACCGCCGAGCGGCTCGAGGCCCTCGGCTACATCAGCGGCGGGGACGGCGGCTGAGGGTCCTCAACCGGCCGACCTCGTCGATGAGGCGTTGAGCGGCACGGTCGATCTCGTCGCCGGTCGTGAACCGGCCGAGGCTGACGCGGATCGAGGCCGAGGCGAGCTTCTTGCTGACACCCATGGCGCGCAAGACCGGGGACGCATCGGGGTGGTTGGAGGCGCAGGCCGAACCGGTGCTGACGGCCAGATCGGGCAGCGAGGCGAGGAGGGCGTTGCCCTCGATTCCCGCAAACGAGAGGTTGCTGGTGCCTGGGAGGCGATACCCCCTCGATCCATTGACGGTGCAGCTCTCGACCGCGTTGACGATCCGCATTTCGAGACGGTCGCGGAACTGAGCGATTCTCGCGGCTTCTTCGCCGAGCCCGTCCTCGGCGATCTCGAGCGCACGCGCCAGGCCTACCGCGCCCGCGACGTTGGGGGTGCCGGAACGAAGACCGTTTTCGTGGCCGCCGCCGTGGATGATCGGTGGCAACTTGAGGGGCGGGGTGCGACGACGCAGATAGAGTGCGCCGATGCCCTTGGGGCCGTAGACCTTGTGGCCCGAGATGGTCATGAGATCTGCGCCGAGGGCGTCGACATCGAACGCGATCTTGCCGGCACCCTGGGCGGCGTCGCAGTGAATCAACGCGCCCCGGCGGTGCGCCAGCTCGGCGGCCTCGCGGAAGGGCTGGATAGTGCCGGTCTCGTTGTTGGCGAGCATCAGGCTGATGAGGGCGGTGTCGTCGCGCAGGACTGAATCGAGCTCGTCGAGACGCACCCGGCCGTCGCCGTCGACACCGACCACGGATACGTCCCACCCGGAGGCCGCCAACCACCGCAGGGGCTCGAGGACCGACGGGTGCTCGGTGGCCTGGGTCACGAGGTGGCGGCCTCGCCCGGCGAGAGCGGTGGCGGCGCCGATCAAGGCCAGGTTGTTGCCCTCGCTGGCGCCTGAGGTGAAGACGATCTCGGTGGCCGACCGGGCGCCGAGACAGCGTGCGACGGTCGCGCGCGCCCCCTCGAGCGCCGTGAAGGCATCGCGCCCCGGCCCATGGTTGCGGCTCGAGGGGTTGGCGAATACGCCCCCGAAATAGGGAAGCATCGCCTCGACCACCCGCGGGTCGCACGGCGTCGAAGCGTTGTTGTCGAGGTAGATGACGTCGTTCTTCACACTCATGGTCGAGATTCTACCTTTCCCGTGTCCAAGCACTCGAGTGAACCCGGTTCTCAGGACGCGCTTCCCGAGAGGAGCCACCTTCAACATTGTTGGCTCGCGGCACCCTGCCGACGTGATGTCGTGAGTCCAACAATATTGAAAATGGCACCTCCGCCGCACGCGTCCCGTATCCGTGCGCGCTTCCCGAGAGGAGCCACCCGTCGCATTGTTTGCCGAAGGTTTGGGCCGGATTGATGAGGCGAGCTCAAACAATGCGACAAATGGCACCTCCGCCGCACGCTGACTTTCCCATCTGCGCTTCCCGTGAGGCTGCCAGGCACGCCACAATGATGTTGAGGACAACATCATTGTGGGAGCCAGGCACCTCCGTCGCACGCGGTCCCACCCACCCCTGAGCACCTGGGCGTTCACTGTTGGTGGGGGGTAGGGTGGAAAATCCGAAATCCGAAATCCGAAATCCGAAATCGAAACACTCGCACCTCGCGCTTGCAGCTCACTCCTCTCCGGGCTACCATTCGGGTTCGGCGACGGGGGCGGCGCCTGGAGTATTCAGATGACCAAGGACAAGAAACGCGATTTTCTGACGGTTGAAGAGGCCGTTGCACGCATTGCACAGGGCCAGCAGATCATCGTGGTCGACGACGAGGATCGCGAAAACGAGGGCGACCTCATCTTTGCATCCGACATGGTGACCCCGGAGGCCATCAACTTCATGGCGCGCCTCGGCAGGGGCCTGATCTGCGTCGCCCTGACCGCCGAACGGTGTGATCAGCTCGGTCTGCCGCCGATGGTCGAGAAGAACACCTCCACCCACGGCACTGCCTTTACGGTCAGCGTCGAGGTCCGCGAGGGCACGACGACCGGCATTTCGGCCCACGATCGGGCGGCCACCGTCCGGGCGCTGGTGAATCCCAAGACCGTCGCCGACGATCTCCAGCGACCTGGCCACATGTTCCCCCTGCGCGCCCGGCGCGGCGGGGTGCTCAAAAGGGCCGGCCACACCGAGGCGGCGGCCGATCTCGCCAGAATGGCCGGTCTCACTCCGTCGGGCGTCCTCTGCGAGATCATGGATGAGGACGGGCAGATGGCGCGCCTGCCGCGGCTGCAGGAGTTTGCGAAGGAGCACGACCTCGGGATCCTCACCGTGGCCGATCTGATCGCCTATCGCATGCGCAACGAAAACCTGGTGGAGCGGGTGGCCGGACCGGAGCTCCCCACCGAGCTCGGCGAGTTCAGAATTCTCGGCTATCGAAACCGGGTGACCGGCGAAGAGCACGTGGCGCTGGTCATGGGAGCCATCGACCCTGCCGAGCCGGTGCTGGTGCGGGTCCACTCGCAGTGTCTCACCGGTGACGTGTTTGGGTCGCGAAGGTGTGACTGCGGCGGCCAGCTCGAGGCCGCCATGACCAGGATCGCGCAGGAGGGAGCGGGAATCCTCCTCTATCTGCTGCAGGAGGGTCGTGGCATCGGTCTGTTCAACAAGCTGCGCGCCTACGAACTCCAGGACCAGGGCGAGGACACGGTGGAGGCCAACCTTCACCTCGGTTTCAAAGCTGACCCGCGAGATTACGGGACCGGGGCCCAGATCCTGGTCGACCTCGGGGCGCGCCGGCTGCGTCTGATGACCAACAACCCGACAAAATATACGGCGCTGCGCGGTTTCGGTCTCGAGATCGTGGAGCGCGTGCCGCTTGAGGTACCGCCGACCGACCGCAGTCGCCTCTACCTCGAAACCAAAAAGAACAAGATGGGTCATCTGCTCAAGATGGTGTAGAACGCAGGCCGAAGTGGAACGAGCCGCCGATTACCGGACGCATTTCGGGTCGAATGCAGTGAACCATATTCTCGCGAGTTCTAAGTTTTTAGTTATGAGTTTTGAGTTGCGGGCCCCACTTTTTGCACCGAAGTGCAGCCCTGGTGAGGGAGACTTTGGTGGGCGCGAGGGCAGCTCACGGAAACTCAAACTCAAAACTCAAAACTCAAAACTCAAAACTGTATCCTCCCAAATCGGCATATGCGTTGAGTAGATATCCTCTCCCCGACCTCAGCGCGCTCGTCCGCGACCTCGATCGCGGGGTGGAGGGGCTGGCTGTGGGCGGTGTGGTCCCCGGCGCCCGGGCGCTGGTTCTCGCGGCCGCCGCCGCCGCGGGGTGGCCGGTCCAACGAACCCTTGTGGTGGTTCCCCACGTTGCCGACGCCGACGACCTGGCGGCGGCGCTCGGTCTGCTCGCGCCGGGAGTGAACGTTGGCGTGGTGCCGGCCGAGATGGCCGGTCCCTATCTCGGCGCCGAACCCCCCCTGGCGGCACGGCTGCGGCTGGTGGATCTCCTGGTCCGACTCGCGGGCGACGACATCGATCTCGTGGTGGTGCCGGCGCGTGCGCTCGGGACCCCCATCCCGGAACCGACGATGGTCAAGGCCTGCGCCTTCGAGCTGCGGGTCGGCGTCCGGATTGACGCCCGCGACCTGGCCACTCGACTCGCCGCCGCCGGCTACCGCCGCGCCGATCTGGTGGAAGAGGCGGGCGAGTTCGCCGTTCGCGGGTGGGTGATCGATCTCCACACCGGCGGCGACACGGGGGTTCGGCTCCAGCTCGACGACGACGTTGTCGAGTCCATCCGCTTCTTCGACCCGGCCACCCAGCGGGGAGTGGGGGA
This sequence comes from Candidatus Sulfomarinibacteraceae bacterium, assembly GCA_963714885.1. Classification (GTDB taxonomy): domain Bacteria; phylum Acidobacteriota; class Thermoanaerobaculia; order Thermoanaerobaculales; family Sulfomarinibacteraceae; genus Sulfomarinibacter. The sequence continues at coordinate 49,168 of CAVQQV010000032.1, forward strand.
CCCGCAAGATGCGGTTGCCGTCATCCCGCTCGAGCCATTTCCCACCGATTCCGTGCGGCTGACCGGGGTCGCCTCGGTACTGGCAACTGACTACCCGGCGCTGGCGGGTGTGGCGGCCGAGGGCGCCGAACGCCGGTTGTGGTGGGGCGCGCTCCATCTCGCGGGGGGTGCTACCAGCTGGATCGAGTTGATTCCGAACATCGTGGTGTGCGATCGCGACGAGGTGGTGGGCGAGGTTGGCCGGTGGTGGACCGTTCAACTGCGCGAGTGGACTGCCTTGAGCCGGCGGGAAATGGATCTCCCGCCCCCCGAGACCCTGCTGCAGAACCCGGATGAGCTCAAGGGCGCTCTCGATAAGCCGGCACTGCGGGTCGAACGGCTCGAGTTGATGGACGGGTCGACGGCGTGGCGCCGCATTCCGACGAGCGCAGTCGAAAACTTCGTCCGCCGGCTTCCCGATCTGGTGCCGACCTTGCGGGCGCGGCGGGGGCAGGACCTCGCCCAGGTGCTGGTGGTGGCGTCGGTCGGGGAGGGAAAACGATTCGCCCACCTCTTGAGCGACGGCGGCGTGACGCCGGTCGATGCTCCGCCTGCCAAAGGCGATGTGGCGATTGTCGAAGGTGGGCCGCAACACGGCTTTGTGTGGGAGGGCGGCCTCGCGGTCTACGGTCGAAGGGACCTCACCGCCACGCCGATGCCGCGTCCGCGGCGGTCGGGGCCGAGCGCTTTCGTGTCCGATCTCCGCGACCTCAGACGCGGCGATCTGGTGGTCCACCTCGACCACGGGATCGGGCGATTCACGGGCTTCCGCCGGGTCGTGGTCGAGGATCGGGAGATCGAGATGATGGCCCTCGAGTACCACGGCGGCGACTCGCTGATGGTACCGGTGGAAAGGGCCGATCTGATCCAGAAGTACGCATCGGGGGAGGCCGACGTCAACCCCACCCTCGACCGTCTCGGCGGCGGCACCTGGAAGCGTCGGAAATCGCGGGTCCGCAAGGCGGTGCGCGAGATGGCGGCCGAGTTGTTGCGGCTGGCGGCGATGCGCCACGCTGCCGAGGGCTTTGCCTATTCACCGGATTCGCCGTGGCAGCGCGAGTTCGAGGACGCCTTCGAGTTCGAGTTGACGATGGACCAGGAACGGTCGGTGAGCGATATCAAGAGCGATATGGAGTCCACCCGGCCGATGGACCGGCTCCTCTGCGGGGATGTGGGCTACGGCAAGACCGAGGTCGCCATCCGCGCCGCCTTCAAGGCCGTCCTCGAGGGCAAGCAGGTTGCGGTGCTGGCGCCGACCACGATCCTGGTCGGAGCAGCACCTGGAGACCCTGCGCCGGCGGTTTGCCGGTTTCCCGGTCGAAACCCGCATGCTCTCCCGGTTCTCGACCCCGGCCGAGGCCAAGGAGACCGTCAAGGGCCTGGCCGAGGGCACGGTCGACGTGGTGGTCGGTACCCACCGCCTGCTCGGCGAGTCGGTCGTCTTTCGCGACCTCGGTCTGGTGGTGATGGACGAGGAACAGCGCTTTGGTGTGGCCCAGAAGGAGCGGCTCAAGAGGCTGCGGGCGGAGGTCGACGTGGTCGCCATGTCGGCGACGCCGATCCCGCGCACTCTCAACCTTTCGCTCAGCGGTCTCCGCGACATCTCGATCATCGAGACCCCGCCCCGCGACCGCCAGGCCGTGGAGACCAGCGTTCTCCAGTTCTCGGAGGACATCGTTCGCGAGGCGATCCTCTACGAGCTGGAACGGGGCGGCCAGGTCTATTTCGTCCACAATCGCGTCAAGACCATCGGCGCCTTTGCCGACTGGTTGCGCAGGGTCGTGCCGGAGGCCAGCCTCGTGGTGGCCCACGGCCAGATGTCGGAACGCCACCTTGAGAAGGCGATGCGCACGTTTCTCGACGGCGACGCCAATGTGCTGCTGGCCACCGCCATCATCGAAAACGGGCTCGATATCCCCAACGCCAACACCTTGCTGGTCAACCGCGCCGATCGCTTCGGGCTGGCCCAGCTCTACCAACTGCGCGGCCGGGTCGGGCGTTCCGACCGTCTCGCCTTCGCGTATTTTCTGGTGCCGCCGAGCCAGCCGTTGTCGCCGACGGCGCGCGCTCGCCTCGCGGCCATCCAGGAGTTCTGCGAGCTCGGCGCGGGTTTCCGGATCGCAGCCCGCGACCTCGAGATCCGGGGCGCCGGCAATCTCCTGGGGGCTGAGCAGCACGGATTCATGGAGGCGGTCGGATTCGAGACCTACTGCCAGCTGCTCGAGGAGGCGGTTGCAGAGCTCGAAGGCCGGCCGGCCACCTCGCGGCGCGAAGTGGAGCTGCGCCTCGGCGTCGATCTCCAGCTGCCCGAGTCCTACCTTCCCGAGCCGGCCCTGCGGCTGAGCTTCTACAAGCGATTGGCGGCCTGCGACAGCGAAGAAGGTCTGACGGAGCTGCTCGAGGAGATGGCCGACCGTTACGGTCCGGCGCCGGCCCAGGTCGATGCGTTGGCCGAGGCGCAGACGGGTGCGGATGGCGGCTCGACGCGCCGGCGTCGCCGCGGTGATTCGCCGCGGGCGGAAGTGGCGTCTGCGTCTGGACCCGGCGGTCGTGCCCTCCGCCGGGCTCGTCGAGGCCGTGACCAACCGACCGGGAGCGCAGCTCAGCCCGGAGGGCGAGATCACATTCCCCATCGGTGACGAGGGGTCGGGTGTCGGCGAGGTCCTCGAGTTTCTTGCGCCACTTGATACAGGACGTCGGTCAGTAGCCCAGATACCATGGCGCCATGACGAACGGTCACGGCGAGGACCTTGGCTCCGGTGTGTACGCCAGCCCGGCCGCGGATGGGCAGGTGGTGGTCACCAGCCCCCGCCTCGATCTCGGGTGGCGGGTAGCTCGAGGAGCGGGTCCCGGGGACGGCGGTGGTGTGGCGCGACCAGCCGTTCGAGGTGGTGGCCCGAGCCTCCGCGGGGGCCGGTCATCGCTGGGATCTTCGGCCGTGGCAGGACGCGGCCGCCATGCGCGACGTCGTCTCCCTCGACTCCGCCACCGTTGCCACCGTTGCGGCGCGGGCCATCGCCGAACGACGCGGCGCGCGAAACCGTCTCGGCACCCGGGTCCTGTTGCCGTTTCTGGGGCTGGCCCCAGCGAAGGTCCAGAGGAGGTGGGAGGGAGACTGGTTCTTCCCGGCCGAGTTGGCGACATGGGTCTCGGCGGCGGTGGAGATCCTGGGTGGGGGAGTCGGTCTCGTCCAGTCCCTGGCCCTGGTTGCCGGTGGTGAGTGGTTTCTCCCACCGGCGCTGCGGTTCATGACGGTGGTCGGCCCCTTGATGATTCTGGAAGCGATCGTGCGCATGGTCCTGGTGGCGGCCGACCAGCAGCCGGTGGGCTCGGTGCTGGGTCTGCCACTCGCCCTGTTTGAAAGGACGGCGACGGCCGTCGAACCGGTGACCGATCCCGAGGTGCGGATGTTTGACGACGATCGCGGCGTCCTCGAGCTGGTTTCGCCCGTCAACCGCGTCGACTGGGGACGCGACGGATCGTTGCCCTACCGAAACGGTTGGTATCACCTCGACCGCGCCGATCGCGAGGGCCGCAGCTGGATCTACCGTTTCGTTCGCCGCGACGAGGGGCCGGAAAACCAGCGGGTACTGCGCCTGCGCCCGCCGGTCGCCGCGGCGTTCGTGCCCCCCCGCGAGGCCTCGCCGCCGCCGTCAATTCTGAAAACCGCCCTGGTGACGGCGGCCGTCAGCCTGGGGCCTCGGGTCGATCAGGAGCGCTGGGCCGCGCACCTGGGTGTGGATCCGCGCTGGCTGACGATCGCCGGGGCCGCGCCCGAGCTCATCGGCGGCTTCACCAATCTCGGTCGGGACGCCACAACGGCGGGCCCCCTCCTTGTCGTGCTCGATGTGTTCTTTATTCTCGAGGGCTCGATGCGGCTGCTTTCGGCACTCGCCGGGCGGCCGATGGGCAGCGTATTCGGCTGGGTTCTTCGCCCGCTCTATCGCTCCTCCCTCCCGCCCGACGTGAATGACCGTATCTGACCGTTCATGCTAGGCTTTCCGGATGGGTGTTCCGCATCCCTTTCGCATCGCGTTGCTCCTTGCCGCCGCGCTCCAGGCTTCGGCTTGCGGTGGCTCCGAGAGCGGGCTGGCTCAGGTCGGCGGTACTGACCTCGAAATTCCACCGTTTCAGAGCTACATCGGAGAAGCGTCCGGCGAGGCGTGGCAGGGGATCAGCGCCCGCGTCGCTTCGAAGCTCCTTGACCAGTACCTCGACCGGCAGGTGGTGATCGAGGCAGCACGGCGGCGAGAGATGATGACAACCAGCGATCCGTTGCGCCTCGGTCCGGGCGAAATGCGGTGGTTTCTCGGCGAGCTCTGTGGTGCTCCGCCCGAACCGCCGGTCGAGGAGATTGCACGCGAGGTGGAACGGCGGTTGGCCGAGGTGCTGCCGGCGCAGGCGCACGTTCGGCAAATCCTGGTGGACAGTCTCGAGGAGGCGGAGAACGCCCGTCAGCGGCTGGCGGCGGGAGAGGACTTCGTCGCGGTGAGCCAAGAGCTGAGCCGTGCGCCGAACTCGATGGACGGCGGGGAGCTCGGCGTGTTTTTCGCGGGGAGCCTGCCCGAGGAGGTCGATGCGGTGGTATTTTCCCTGGCGTCCGGTGATATTTCAGACCCGGTTCAAGGGCATTCCGGATACCACGTTTTTCAGGTGTTGGAGATGATTCCGGCGGGTCCGCCGGACCGGGCGGAGGTCGAGGCGTCGGTTCAGCAGGAGCGCTCCGAACAGGGAGCCCGCGAACATACGCGCGACTGCATCGAACGTTTGGCGTCCGAGGTCGGTGTCGAGGTCAAATCGACGAATCTGTGGTTTGCCTACGATGGAAAGTACGGGGAGGGTTGAGTCGATGGGTAGTCGAAAATTCCTGGTGGCGGTCGTTCTGACGGTCCTGGCAACGGTTGCCGCGGCTCAGGACCGGATGGTGATCGAGGGGATCCTGGTGCGGGTCAACGACCGGATCATTACGATATCGGACTTTACCAAGCGGCTGCAGGTCGAAATCACCCAGATGCCGACAGCGCCCACCGAAGAAGAGATTCGGCAGCTGATCCAGACCCTGCTCGACGAGATGGTCGACGAGATGGTACTGCTCGAGCGTGCGGCGGAAAAGAACATCGAAGTCAACGAGAAGATGGTCGACCAGGCTCTCCAGAATCTCCGTGAGGAAAACAACCTCCTGGAGGACGAGGCGTGGGAGGCGGCGGTGGAGAGCTCGGGCCTCACCATGGAACAGCTGCGCGAGCGCTACCGCCGCACCATCATGCTGCAGCGTGCGGTGCAAGGGGAAGTGCGCCCGCTGGAGATCACCGAAGAAGAGCTTCGCCGTTTGTACGAGCAACAGATCGAGCAGTACGCGGTGCCCGAAAAGGTCGTGCTGGAGCAGGTCTTCATTTCCGATGAAGGCTCGAGTTCCGGCGACACCGTCCGCCGCGCCGAGCGGGATCGTGGCCAGAGTGCGGGACGGTGCCGACCTCAAGGCCGAGGCGACCCTCGCCGGCAGCCAACTGCAGGATCTGGGCGCGATTCCGGTCGAGGATTGCCGACCCGAGCTCAAAGCGGCCCTCGCAAAGGTCGAAGACGGTGGTGTGACCGATCCGCTGGTCGTTCCCGGGGGGGCCCAGATCATCCGGTTGGATCAGACCATACCGGCCGGGTACCAGCCCTTCTCCGAGGTGTCGGACGATATCCGTCGCCGGGTGTCGGCTGAAACCTACGAGGGGCAGACTCGCGGGCTGGTCGAAAAACTCAAAAAGGAATACCTGGTGGAAGTGTACGAAGATCGTCTCGCAATCGTGTACAGAAATCTGGGCGGCTTGTGATGTTGAGCCCATACTTCTCACAGGATTTCGTCGTTCGCACCAGACACTCGGTGAGCAGTGCGGATGGGGTTCGTTGATCATGGGCGGGCGCCAGCGGACGTGGATCAAGGACCTCAAGGCCGGTACCGAAATCGAGGAGAACTACGCCGTGCGTGCGTCGGATGTCCGCCAGGGGCGCGGCGGCGGGTCGTATCTCGCGGCCACCATCGGCGACCGGAGCGGCGAGGTGACCGCGCTGGTCTGGCAGAACGTCGACCGGTTGCGCGAGGTATTCGAGCCGGGGAACGTCGTGGCCGTCGTCGGCCAGGTCCAGCGCTACAACCAACAACTTCAGGTGGTGGTTCGCAAAGCCGAGAGGGTGGCGGACGAACAGGTGGACCACGAGGATTTTGTTCGATCCTCAACCGTCGATCCCGAACTGCTGTGGAAGCAGCTGAACACTTTCATCGAGGATGTTGCCGACGAGAATCTGCGGCAGCTCCTGTTCCGGATCTTCTCCGACCCGGAGGTGGAGCGTCTGTTCAAGGTCGCCCCGGCGGCCCGGTCAATGCACCACGCCTTCCGTTCGGGGCTTTTAGAACACACTGTGTCGGTTGCGACGGCGGCGAAGATGCTCGCGCCTCATTACGGCGCGGATCAGGATCTGGTGGTGGCCGGAGCGTTGCTCCACGATCTCGGCAAAGTCTGGGAGCTCGAGCTCGGGCCCTCGATTGAGTACACCGATGACGGACGGCTGCTTGGGCATCTGCCGATGGAAGTGCTGTTTGTCGAGCGCACGATCGGAGAGCTGGAACATTTTCCGGCCGAGACCCGACGTCTGCTGCTCCACATCCTGCTCGCTCACCATGGCGAATTCGAATACGGTTCGCCGCGCCGACCGAAGACCCCCGAGGCCCTCCTCGTTCATATGGTGGACAACCTCGACTCGAAGATGGCGGGGATGTGGGAGGCGATTACCGCGGATGGTTCGGATGACGAGGCCTGGACCCCGTTCTCGCGGATCCTGGGGCGGTTCATCTATCGCCGTCGGCCGGGCGGCGGCGAAGAAACCTGACCCGCCGCGTCAACGACCACGGATGGCGGTGGCGACCTCGCCGGCGTCGGGAAATCTCCCGAGGCCGGCTTTCGAAAACACCGGATCGCCGTCGACCGTGACTTCGAAGACCCCTCCGGAACCCTTGATCAGCCTGGTCGAGGTCCCGAACTCAGCATCCAACTCTGCCGCCAGCCCGGCGGCCCGAGGCAGGTAGTTTCAAGTCACGCAGTATTCGATCGAAATGTCCATGGCGCCTCCATCCACAACAACCGCATCATACCCTGCTTCCCTTCCACTCGAGTCGTCGCTTGCCCTTTCCAGCGCCTGTGGTGAGCCGACTCTCAGCACGCTATTCCCGTGAGGAGCCACCTTTAGCATTGTTTGCCCGAAGCGGCCCGCCGAAGTGAAAGCGTGAGGGCCAAACAATGCAAAAGATGGCACCTCCGCCGCACGCTACTCGTTTCAGCAGGTTTTTCCCGGGAGGTGATGGTCCGATTGTGGGGCAGCCGTCCCGGCTGCCGGGCGGGCGGGTGGAAAATCCGAAATCCGAAATCCGAAATCCGAAATCTGCGTGATCTGTAGTTTCTCCGAGCGGGCCCCTCTGCCCCTCTGCCCCTCTGCCCCTCTGCCCCTCTGCTCCTCTGCCCCTCTGCTCCCTCTTCCCCCTGTCACCTCTGCCCGAACCCCTCCGAATCAAACCTCTGCTCCTCGCTCCCCTGCTGCCTTGATCCTGTTCTCCATGTCACGCGCATAGTTTAACTTCGTTGAAACTCTTCTTTGAAAGCGAATCACAGAAGAGGATTCTCTCCCTTAGAAAGCTGCTCGCCTTGCCGACGACTCGCGAGTCCGATCCCAGCTCTTCATGCGATACCTGAAGTCCCGGTAGATCGTGCTGCTTGTCCGTTTTCCGAACGCTTCTTTGCTTCTTCAGCTGTTTGCGATCTTCTGTACCAATCTGCTGTTTCTCGCGAGCCAGAAATGAATCAACGCGTTGTCTCGCAAAGTACAGGGTACGCGAAATCGGAATCTCCCTACGATGATCTGCAATACCCACCGCTCCCGAATCTGCGCGACAATCGTTCCAGTTCCTCGAGCGACCTTGCGCGCGATTTGATGCCTCAAACCCCGAGTTGTTGCATCTCATATCAATCAGAGGAGGACGGAGATTGCGGTCGAGGAGTTTTCCTGAGAACTTCCGATCGTCAACCTGCGTACTTGTGAATGGGTCGCTCGAGATACGGAGGCAGAACATGGCAAAGGTATTGAGGCTCCTCGCTATCGTCATCGTGCTGGCGGGTGTGGCCGGCGGGATCTACGCGTGGGTCGGGTCGCGCGGTGCCGACGAAAACGGCAACACACTGATCGCGGCCGAGATCGGCTCCATCACCGAGAAGGCCCTGGCGGTGGGGCAAATAGAGCCGCGCGAGAAGTTTCAGGTCAAATCGAAGATCTCGGGCATTGTCAAACGGTGCTTCGTGGAGGTTGGCGACGAAGTTCGCGCCGGTGATTCCCTTTTCGAGATCGCACCCGATCCGACCCCCCAGGAGCTCCTCAATGTCGATCACGGAGTGCAGGCATCGGAGGCCAGCTTCCTCAAGGCGCAAGCGGACTACGAGCGCGGTGTCGAGTTGGTGAACGACGGCCTCATGTCGAAGGGCGATCTCGATGCATTGCGTGAGTCCTACGAGCTGGCCCGAATCGCCCGCCAACAGGCCTCTGACAATCGCGAGCTGACCCGCAGCGGCAAGGTGACCGGCGGCACCGGGGTGGAGACGTTGATTCGCACCTCGGCCAGTGGGACGGTGCTTTCCCGCGCCGTCAACGCCGGTGACCCGGTGGTGCCTTTGACCTCCTATCAACCGGGGACCGAGCTTGCCACCGTCGCCGACATGGGCGATTTGGTCTTCAAGGGGACCGTGGACGAGATCGACGTCGGCAAGATCTCGGTCGGGATGCCGTGCCGGATCAAGGTCGGCGCCCTTCCCGACGACATCGTCACCGGGCGTCTGGAGCGCATCGCGCCACAGGCACAAAAGAGCGAAGGCGCGACCCTGTTCGATGTCGAAATCGAGCTCGATCCCGAACAGGACGTGGTGCTTCGTGCGGGCTACTCGGCCAACGCCGATGTGGTGATCCGCGAAAAGACCGACATCGTGCTCATCCCCGAGCGCCTGGTGCTGTTCGAGGACGACCTGACCTTTGTCGAGCTTCCGGGCGAGGGACCGGAGGCCGAACCACGCAAGATCGCCGTTGAGCTCGGCCTGTCGGATGGCCTCAGCGTAGAGATCGTGTCGGGGCTGTCGGAGGGCGACGAAGTGGTGCAACGGCCGCCGAAGGAAATCAGCTGATGAATTTTGAATTTTGAATTTTGAATTTTGAATTCCCGCCCACTCTCCCATCGGGGTTCGAGGGTGGGCGGGTGGTCGAATTCAAAATTCAAAATTCAAAACTCAAAATTCAGACGCGGAGGCGGCTGGGTGATCGGCTTCTCCTCCTTCTTCCGGCAGCTGGCCCGCGATCTGTGGAGCCAGAAGCTGCGGACCTTTCTGACGACCTTCGGCATCATCTGGGGCACGGTGGCGGTGAGCCTCCTGCTCGCTTTCGGCAACGGCCTTCACCGGCAGATGATCAAGAGCGTTGCAGGACTTGGCGATCGCATCGTCATCGCCTGGCCGATGCGCACCTCGATGACCTTCGAGGGCCTCGGCAAGGGTCGCCGGATGCGGATGATGGAGGAGGACATCGACTTTCTGGAAGCCCAGGTGCCGCTTATCGCGGGGATCTCGAGCGAGTACTCGCAGAGTCTGATCGCCCGTTACGAGGATCGCCAACGATCAGTTCAGGTCTCCGGGGTGTCACCGTCTTATGGCCTGATGCGCAACATGATTCCGGCCGTGGGCGGCCGGTTCATCAACTCCATCGACGTCGCCCAGCGACGTCGCGTGGTCTTTGTCGGCAATGAACTGGCCGACGATCTGTTCGGGACCCAGGAGGCGGTGGGTGAGACGGTCATGATCCACGGGTCGCCGTTCCTGGTGGTCGGCGTGCTGGTGCCCAAGGAGCAGGACTCGTCCTATTCGGGGCGCGACCATTCCAAGATGATCGTCCCCGAGTCGACCTTTCGCGCCCTCACCGGACAGAAGTACGTCGACAACTTCATCTACAAGGCGCCGTCCCCCGATCTCAACGAGACCTTGAACGACCAGGTGAGAACCGCCCTCAGTCGCCGCCTGCGATTCCATCCCGATGACGACCAGGCGATCCAGGTGTGGGACACCAGCGAGATGTTTGTCTTCATGGATGCCTTCATGCTCGGTTTCCAGATCTTCCTCGGCATCATGGGCGTGCTGACCCTGATCGTCGGCGGCATTGGCGTCTCCAACATCATGAACGTCGTGGTCGAGGAGCGCACCCGAGAGATCGGGATCAAGATGGCGCTCGGCGCCCGCGGCCGCGCCGTCCTCGGTCAGTTCCTGCTCGAGACCATGTGCCTGACGGCCATCGGTGGAGCCATCGGTCTCGGTATCTCGTTCGCCATCTGTTCGGCGTTCCCCACCAATCTCGAGGAGTATGTCGGTCTGCCCACGCTGTCGCCGGGTCTCGCCGTGATGACCGCGTCGATTCTGGGTCTGGTGGGTCTGGTGGCCGGTTACTTCCCCGCACGAAGCGCCTCGCAGCTCGACCCCGTGGTCGCGATGAAACTCTAGGAGCCTGTGAAATGAAATTTCGGATTTCGGATTTCGGATTTCGGATTTTTTCCCCGCCCACCCTTTGTGAAAGTGGGGTTGGGTGGACGGGAAATCCGAAATCCGAAATCCGAAATCCGAAATCGGGTGGGGGTGTGGCGTGAGACTCCTCGATTGGCGGGTCGTGGGCGCGCTCTTCGTCAAGGCATCATCGCTGCAGCGCAAGCGGGCCACATTGACCGTCGCCGCCATCGCCTGGGGGACCGTGGCGATCATCATGCTCCTGTCCTTCGGCGAGGGCCTCAAAATCCAATTGATGAAGGGCCGCCGCGGCATGGGCGAGAACATCGCGGTGTGGTGGCCCGATGAGACCTCGAAGGTGTGGCAGGGATTGCCCGAAGGTCGTCCGATCCGGCCGCGGATGGACGACATCGCTTATCTCCGGGGCCGCATGACCGCCGCTTCGGGAGTCATCGGAGAGTTGACCAGCTGGTCGAGCTCGATGACCTACGGCACGACCACCATCACCGGTAGGGTGACCGGCGCCAACTGGGAGTACGGCGAGATGCGCCACCACTTCGCGCAGGCGGGCGGGCGGTTCTTCAACGCCAACGACGAACGCGAAAAACGGCGGGTGATCTTCCTCGGTGACGCGCTGGCCAAAGAGATCTTCGGCGATGCGGACCCGGTGGGCGAAACCATGTTCGTCGACCGTGTGCCGTACCTGGTGATCGGCGTCCTCCAGCACAAGATGCAGATGGGCACCTACAAGGGGCCGGATGAAGATGGGTCCGTCATCCCCATCACGACCTTCGCCGCGCAGTTCGGGCGGCAGCGGCTGACCAACATCGTGTTCAAGGCGCGGACCGCCGAGGACATGCCGATCGCCCGCGAGCAGTTCAACCAGGCCCTGGCGGCCAAGTTCCGATTCGACCCAACCGATGAACAGGTGACCGGTCTGTGGGACACCGTCGAGGGCGCCAAGGTCATGGGCAACATCATGATCGGTCTGCAGGCCTTTCTGGGCATCATCGGGGCGCTGACCCTGCTCATCGGCGGTATCGGGGTGGCCAACATCATGTACGCGGTCGTCAAGGAAAAGACGCGGGAGATCGGCGTGCAGATGGCCCTCGGCGCGCGGCGCGGCTGGGTGACCGGTCCCTTTGTCCTGCAGGGGCTTTCCTACACCCTGGTGGGCGGCGCCCTCGGTCTTGCCCTCGCGGTGGTGATGATCCTGCTCCTCGGCCTGGTCCCGGTGGAGGGCAACCAGGCGATGGAGTTCCTCGGCAAACCGACGCTCTCCTGGCAGATCGCGGCGGCCACCGCCGCCATTCTGGGCGGCATCGGGATCCTGGCCGGGTACTTCCCGGCACGGCGAGCCGCAACGGTAGACCCTGCAGAAACATTGAGGTACGAGTGATGGCCCCCGGAATTTCGGATTTCGGATTTCGGATTTCGGATTTTTTCCCCGCCCGTCTAGGGTGTGGCAGACCTGGGAGCTCGTTATGAACTGGTCACTGGGCAAGAAGAAGAACGGGTCGGCGGAGTCGAACGGGCACATCATCGACATGCGCGCGATCACCAAGGTCTACGACACCGGCAAGATCAAGGTCGAGGCGCTGCGCGGGATCGACCTCGTGGTGAAAGGCGGGGAGTTCGTGGCGGTGGTCGGCCCCTCCGGTTCCGGCAAGTCGACGCTGCTCAACCTTCTCGGCTGTCTTGATACCCCTTCCGACGGAGAGTACCGGCTGGGCGGTGAGGCGGTGGGTGGGCTCGACCGCGACCAATTGGCTGACATCCGCAACCGGCGGGTCGGTTTCGTCTTTCAGAACTTCAACCTCCTGCCGCAGCTCAGCGCGCTCGAGAATGTCGAAATGCCGCTTCTCTTCGGCGGGGTCGGCCGCAAGGAAAGACGGCGGCGGGCCCTCGAGCAACTCGAGTCCGTCGGCCTGGCCGATCGCGTGGAGCACAAACCCACCGAGCTCTCGGGCGGGCAGATGCAGCGGGTGGCCATCGCCCGCGCCCTGGCCATGGAGCCGGACATCGTGCTTGCCGACGAACCGACCGGCAACCTCGACACCGGGTCGGGCTCGGACGTCATGAGTGTGCTCGACGGTCTTTCGAAGCAGGGCAGGACTCTGGTGGTGGTGACCCACGACAAGGCGCTGGCCGAACGCGCCAACCGCATGGTCGAGATCCGCGACGGGGTTGTCGTGGAGGACAGAGCCACCTCATCCTGATTTCGGATTTCGGATTTCGGATTTCGGATTTTCCATTCAGCCGTCTCTGAATGTCTGAAGACTCCGAAAACGGGATCCCGCCTGCCTTCCTCGTCGTGCAATGAGCCGTTTCGGGCAGTGGGCACGCGGTTTTCACGCACCCCCTTCACCTCGCAAAACAGGGGTGGGTGGGGGCCAAATCCGAAATCCGAAATCCGAAATCCGAAATTGCCGGGCTTCGTGAGCGGCTTCGCGGTACAATTGTGGGTGAGGTACCTGCATGCTTGAGGACGAACTCACACCCACCCGGCGTCAGTTTCCGAGGATTCCGACCGAAAATGTGGTTCTGATTCACCGAATCGGTCCGGCGGAACAACGCGAGATGGCCACCGCCCGTCAGATGGGGCCCGGCGGTCTCATGATCAACAGCCTCGAGTCGTTGGAGGTCGATTCCTACCTGCGCCTCATGCTCACCGTCGACCACGAAGTCGTGGAGGCGATCGGCAGAGTGGTGTGGGAAAAGCCCGCCAAGGAGGGCGGTTTCGACGTCGGGGTCGCATTCGTCTCGATCGACGCCGCCCACGCCGACCGGATCATGGCGGAGATGGTCCAGGCCAACCCGGGTTAGCGCAACTCTCAGGGGTGGGCTGTCTCGCGCGACCGCGATGCTACAATCACGGGCCGTGTCGAGGAAGCCTCTCATTGCACCGTCGTTTCGATTCCAAGTCATTGGCCAGTCGACGTTTATCCTGTATTTTTCGCTGATTCTCCTGGCCTTGTTTGTGGTTTCGTGTAGCGGTCAACCCCAGGAAACTGTGGCGGCCGAACCCCGCTTTCCGGGCGCTCCGGTCATCCTGATCTCGATCGACACCTTGCGTTCCGACCACCTGCCGGCCTACGGCTATCGCGGGGTCGAGACCCCGAACATCGACGGCCTGCGCGGCGAATCTGTTCTCTTTGCCCGCGCCTACTCCCACTCCCCCCTCACCCTGCCGTCACATGTGTCGATATTTACCGGTGTCCTCCCGGCGATCCACGGGGTGCGCAACAACCTCGGTTTCACCTTCGACGGCGCGCGTCACCCCACCATTCCATCGCTGTTGGAGGCCGGGGGCTATGCGACCGGGGCCGCGGTGTCGGCCTACGTCCTGCGCGCCGGCACCGGTCTCGGTCCGGTCTTCGACGTCTATGACGACGATTTCCTGATCGCGGGCGAGGGCGCCGGCGCCGCCCTCGAACGTGCCGGACGCGACACCGTGAAGGCCGCGCAGAGCTGGATCGGGGACCACGCCGACCAACCTTTTTTCTACTTTCTTCACCTGTTCGAGCCCCACACCCCGTACGATCCGCCGGAGCCGTTCGCGAGCCGTTTCCCGCTCGCCTACGACGGTGAGATCGCCAGCCGCGGATGCCGCCGTCGGCGACTTCCTGGCTTTCCTGAAGCAGGCGGGTATCTTACGACCGGGCGATCATCGTGCTCCTTTCCGACCACGGCGAGGGTCTCGGCGACCACGGCGAGGCCGAGCACGGCATCTTTCTCTACCGCGAGGCGATCCAGGTGCCGCTGATCATCCGGCTGCCCGGCGGTGCGCTCGGCGCCACGACCGTCTCCGAACCGGTGCAACTGATCGACGTGCTGCCAACCGTGACGCGTTTGGCGGGCGATGGATCTGCAGCCCGATCTGCCCGGGAGGTCCCTGTTCGGCAGGCCGGCCGGCGAGGCCGCTTCACGCGCGATCGTCGCCGAGACCTGGGTTCCCCGCATTCACTTCGGGTGGTCCGAACTGTGGTCGCTGATCGACGGACGCCACCATCTGATCTCCGCCCCTCGCCCGGAGCTGTTCGACGTCGTCGCCGATCCGGCGGAGCAGAACGATCTGATCGAATCGCTGCCCGTCGAGGCGGAACGACTCGCCGCCGCTCTCGCGCCAGCAGGTGCGGCCCCTCGAGGAGGCGCCGAACATCGACCCTGCGGATGCCGACCGTCTCCGCGCCCTCGGTTACGTCGGCGAGGTGGCGGCAACGCCGGCGGGCCCGCTGCCGGACCCGAAGGACCGGATCGAGACTCTCCATCTCCTCAACGAGGCCACCGAGCTGGCGGCTGCAGGCAACACCGACCAGGCAGTGACCCAGCTGCAAGCGCTGGTCGCGGAAAACCCGGGCTTGACCGCCGGCTGGCTCCAACTGGCCACGATCAGCCATACGAGCGGCCGCCTGGAGGAGGCGATCTCGGCCTACGAAGAGACCATCAGGCTCGACCCTTCGCTGACCGCCAAATGCGGCGCCGCGCTGGCCTCGATCCACCAGGGGCTTCGCCGGTACGACGAGGCCGAGGTGTGGGCGCGGCGCTGCATCGCCGCCGGGTCGGCTGCGGGCCATTTGCAGCTTGGACGGATCGAGTTCGCCAGGGGCAACCTCACGGCGGCTGAATCCGAGGCCAGGTTGGCGATGGAGGACCCCCTCTATCGGGTCACCGGCGCGGTCTTCCTGGCGGAGGTTCTCGCAGGCCAGGGCAGAGTGGACGAGGCCCTCGGGCTGGTTGAAGCTGCGGACGATGAGCTCGAGGCGCAACACCTCGACCCGGTTCCGCGTCTGCACCTGGTGCGCGGCGATCTCATGGGCCGCCTCGAACGATTCGACGAGGCCGAGAAGGATTTCCTGACCGAGATCTCCTGGTACCCGGACAATCTGACCGCCTACACCAACCTGGCGGTTGTCTACTACGTCACCCGGCGGGTCGATCAGGCCCGCTCGACCCTCGAGCGCATGGTCCAGGCCAACCCCAACCCCATCAGCCTCTTCGTGGCGTCGCGAACCTGCCGCGAGATCGGTGACACTGAGGCTGCAGCCGTTTGGCAGCAACGGATCGACGCCCAGCGTTGACCATGGCTGCTCGCGGCATGGATCAATAGCTCTGAAGGTGGGCCAAGGCCCACCCTACAAGTTCGCTCGATATGAGGGTCCAACGTAGGGTGGGCCTTGGCCCACCTTCAGACCCGCTGCGGGTGGGTGGATCGTGCCTTTGAGCCGGTGCAGTCCATGATGCTGTTTTGGACAAAGGTGATCCAACATCAACAATCCAACATCCAACATCAGCTTCGCCTCCGTTTACAATGCACACCGGAGGCTGACCATGAGCGACGATTCCTCCTTGACCGGCCGTTGCCTGTGCGGCGCCGTCCGGTTCGAGATCTTGCCGCCGACGAAGTGGTGCGCCCACTGCCACTGTTCGCTGTGCCGGCGCGCCCACGGCGCTGCATTCGTGACCTGGTTCGGGGTGGAGCGGACGCAGTTCGCGATGACCTCGGGTGAGGAACAGCTCGTCTGGTTCCACTCCTCGCCGCCGGCGCGCCGCGGATTTTGCGGCCGCTGCGGCAGCACCCTCTTTTTCGAGAGCGAACGGTGGCCCGATGAGATCCACATCGCCCTCGCCCACATGGAGGGCCCGATCGACCGGGCGCCGGCGGCGCACGTGTTCTACGACACCCACGTCGACTGGTTCGAGGTGTCCGACGACCTGCGGCGACTCGGGGGCCCGAACGGTAACGAAGAACTCGGTCCCGGGTGAGATATGCAGCCCGGGGGTCGTCCTCGTCCTGCTACACTGACGCGCGGAGGTGCGTCGCTTGTGATTGGCAAAAGGACCATTACCGGGTTGATCCTGCTGATGGCGGCCGCCGGTCTCGTCGGCTGGGCCGCGGAAGAAACCCAGGACGATCAGCAGGCGGTGGGCGGTCTCGCGTTTCTCGATGAGGTCGAGGTCACCGTCGTCAACCTCGAGGTGTTCGTCCGCGACAAGGACGGAACGCCGGTGACCGATCTCGGGATCGACGACTTCGAGGTCTTTCAGGACGGCGAACAACGCAAGGTGACCAATTTCCTGCTGGTGGATGAGACCGTCCGGCGGGCCGTGACGGAAGCGTCGGCCACCGATGAGGCCCCGGCGCCTGAAGGAGTCGAGACTCCCCCGCAGCCGGAGATCCAGCCCATCCATATCGTCGTCTATGTGGACGACGAAAACCTGATGCCCTTCGACCGCAACCGGGTGCTGGGGGCCCTGCGCCGGTTTCTGACCGACACGGTGCGCGAAGGCGTCCAGGCGATGATTGTCGCAAACCAGGGATCGCCCCACGTCATCCAGCCTTTCACTTCGAACGCCGGTGAGCTTGCTGACGCTCTGCGGGAGCTGCGGAAGAGCACGGGCGGCAGGACGGCAAACCAGTCACAGCATGCAAACCTCCAGCGCGATATCGACAGACTGCGCAACGAAGAGTCGAGCCGTGTCGGCAAGGACGATCCCCTGACGCAGAAAGCGGCCCTGGTCCTGGACGACCTCATCTCCTACGCCGACCAGATCAACTCGGAGCTTCAGCGCGATATCACGGCGGTGCGGATGGTTGGGACCGGGCTCACCGGGCTGCCGGGCCGCAAATGTATGGTCTACGTGTCGAGCGGGTTGCCGATGGTGATCGCCAAGGACCTGTTCTACGAGTTCACCAACATGTACAAAGGCGTGTCCTTTCTGAGTCTGACCGCGCGTTTCAACAAGCGAGCCGACTACCGCGACCTGGCTGCAGCCGCCAATTCGCAGGGGATGGTCTTCTACACCATCGACGCCCGCGGGTTGGCGCCCGACGTGGGAGTGTCAGCCGAACGCAGCGTGTCCGGCGATCCGGCCGCCGCCGCCATTGCCATGATGAACACCGAGGAACCGCTGGTTTACGTCGCCGAACGCACCGGGGGGTTGTCCACGGTCGGCACCAACGACTTCGCGGGTGGTCTTGCCAAGATCCGTGAGGATCTCTTCACCTACTACTCGATCGGATACCCCATCCACAGCGTCGGCAGCGACCGGGTGCACCGCATCGAGATCAGGTTGCCCAACCACCCGGTACTCGACGTCCGTTACCGCAGGGCCTTTGTCGAAAAGAGCCGCGAGTCGGAAGTGCAGGACCGGGTGATGACCGCCCTGCTCTTCGACATCGACGAGAACCCGATGCAGATCGAAGCCGTTGTCAACAAGCCGACCGCGGCGCAGGAGGATCGCTGGCTCCTGCCGTTGCGGGTCTCCTTCCCCACCCAGTCGGTCGCCCTGCTGCCGCAGGGAGACAATCTTGTGGGCGAAGTGGTGCTCTACGTATCGCTGCGGGACACATCCGGCAAACAGGCCGACCTCCAGCAACGGGTGCAGGAGATCTACATTCCGCGGACCGAGTACGAGCGCATGTCGAACCTGAGATTGTCGATCGATCTCCAACTGCTGGTCGAGTCCGGCCGGTATCGCGTGGCCGTAGGGCTGTACGACCGACTGACGCGGCAGGCGTCCTATCAGGTATTGAATTCGTCCACACCGGACGTCTCACAGGGAGAGTGATGATGCAGATTCGGAAACTCGTCGTCGTTGTGTGCGCATGTGCGGCTGCGGTGTTGGCGGCGGCCGATGCCTCGGCCCAGGCCGCCGGCCGGGTGGCCGGCAAGGTCGTCGATGTGGAGGGCAAGCCGATCGAAGGGGTCCAGGTGACCATCACCACGCCGGATCTCGTGAACTACGAGGACACTGCTACCAGCAACAAGAAGGGCCGCTTCATGGTCGGCCACAGCAATGCCACCTTCACCTACACCTACAAGCTCGAAAAAGAGGGCTATGAGGTGTTGGTGGAAAAGGTGAAGGCCAACGTCGGAGGTTCCACCCAGCGGACCTTCGTGATGCGGCCCGCCGGTTCGGGCGGCGGGCCCGTGAACCCTGCCGCCATGCTCCGGGGGCAGGCGGCCGATGTCTTCAACTCGGGCGTCGAGGCGCAGAACGCCGGCGATCTCGAGACTGCCGCCGAGCGCTACGCCAAGGCGGCCGAACTCGATCCCACCCTTGCGGCGCCTTATGCGGGGCTCGCCGGGGTGTTCTACCTGCAGGGCAAGTTCTCCGAATCGGCGGCGGCCGCCGAAAAGGCGCTTGAGCTGGATGCATCCGACGCCCGTGCACTGCAGATCCGTTACGACGCCTACCGGAAGGACGGCGATCCCCGGGCCGAGAGGCGGCAGCTGCCCTCAAGACCGCGGGCGTCGACTCCGAAGCCGCCGGCCGCGTCTACAACGAGGCGATCGACGTCTACCGGGCGGGCGACCGCGCCAAGGCCAGGGCCCTCCTCGAGGAGGCGGTGACGGTCGACCCCACGCTGGTGCAGCCGCACGTTTTCCTGGGCGCGATCTGCAAAGAGGACGGTGACATCGAGTGCGCCAGGCGCGAGGTCGAAGCGGTGCTGGCGCTCGAGCCCGACAACGCGCTGGCCGTGAGGCTGGCCTACGACATGGCCGTGGCGCGCGGCGACGATGCGGTCGAAATGGAGCTGGCGGCGAAGTTGGCGGAGGTCGATCCCGACTATGCGGCCGAAGAGCTCTTCAAACGCGGCGTGGAGCACTACGACGCCGGCCTCTACGACGAGGCGGCGGGTCTCATGGACCTCGTGCTCCAGGTGCGGCCGGACGACCCGAAGGCCGTCTTCATTCTCGGCATGGCGTCCTTCAACAAGGGCGACACGGAAGCCGCGCGTACCAACCTCGAGCGCTTCATCGAACTGGCTCCGGATGATCCCGACGCCGCCATCGCCAAGGAGCTTCTGAGCTACAGCCAGTGAACGACATTCAACACCGGGAGGTGGAGATGAAAACGAGCAGGGAACTGACGCGGTGCGCCGTTGGGGCCGCACTGGCGTTGATGATCGCAGGTTGCGGTTCGAGCGGCTCCGCCGATTCCAAGCCCGCTGGGCCTGCCAAGCCCAGCGTGACCCAGGTCGGCCGCACCCAGGTGCGGACGGTGGGCGCGGATCTCGAGGGCATTGTGAGCTACAAGTTCGCCGATTCCAGCCTCGGTGACGAGTGGCTGATCATCGACGTCGCGCTGACCGGGGAACGGGCGGCGGCAATCGAGGTCAAGGTGGCCGACGTGTCGGTGCGAACCCCCGACGGGCGGCGGATTCCGCTGCCGACCCAGAAGGAGTTCATCGACGCCTACCCGCAGCTGCAGAGCATGCTCCGCCGAGCCGCAATTGCGTCGGAGCCTCTCCAGGCCACCCGAGGCGACAAGCGGGACTGCGCACTGAATTTCCTCCGCATCCCGGGGACCGGCTCGACGCGCGACGCGATCTGGATCAACCAGCGCGAACTGTGCGTCGGCATGCTTGCGTTTCCGGTTGCGGGTGGGATCCAGCCCGGACGTTGGAAGCTGATCATCGAGCTCGAGGAGTCGAGCCTCGAGATCCCATTCGACCTCGGGCAGTGACCCGGCATTGACGAGCCGTGTCCGGAACTCCGGATGCGTGCCGGGCGGTGGGTCCGGAATCTCGGATGTGCTGGCGGCCGTTGATTTCGGCGGCGGGAGGCCTCAGGGTGACATCCGCCGGGGACCTGGATCGGCTCCTCGCCGAAGTTGTTGTTTTCAAAGGGAAAGTCGTTCCCCGGAGAGCGTTTCAAATTCAGGTGTCTCAATATCAAGATAATCTGGGGATTGACAGTTGTCTCCAGGGGCACGGAAATTGCATGAGTATACTCCTTGAAGATGAACGACCATCAGAACATCCAGTGTCAACCACGGGCGGCGTCGATTCCGGTTCGGTTGGAGGAAGCCGAAGATCGGGTCCGGCTGCCGTCGTTCGAACCATGAAAGGAGGGTGACGCAGGAGGGAGGAGGATCTGTGCGAGGAAGGCAATCTTCGTTTTTGTTCAATATTTTTTGGTAAGGAGAATTGGGTATGAATCGACGTTATTTGATTTCGTTGCTGGCCGTGATCGTGGCCGTGACGGCGATCCCCGCCGCCGCGCAGACCAGCCAGACCGGGTCCATCAGCGGCACCATCATGTACAACGGCGAGGGCCTGCCGGGTGTGACCATCCAGATCAGCTCGCCGGCCTCGCAGGGCGACAAGGTCGTCATCTCGCAGTCCAACGGCGACTTCATCTCGCCCTTCCTGCCCCCGGGCGAATACACCGTGACCTTCAGCCTCGAGGGCTTCAAGACCCAGACCGCCGAGGGCGTCAAGGTCTCCAACCAGCAGGCGAAGCGCCTCGACGTGATGATGGTCGATGAAAGCTTCGAGGGCGAGATCGAGGTCGTGGGCGCGGGCGAGACCATCTCGCAGAACATCGTCGCCCAGACCACCGTGCCGCTCGACTTCCAGGAGAAACTGGCCGTCACCCGCACCATCGAATCCGCTTCGCTGCTGGTGCCCGGCGTCAACAATGCCGGCATCAACGGCATCACCATCTCGGGCGCCCAGTCGTACGAGAACCTGTGGCTGATCAACGGCGTCGTGGTCAATGAGAACATCCGAGGACAGGCGTTGGACCTCTACATCGAGGACGCGGTTCTCGAGACCACGACCTCGACCTCGGGTGTGTCGGCTGAGTACGGCCGCTTCCAGGGTGGCGTCATCAACATGCTGACCAAGTCCGGCGGCAACCAGTTCTCGGGCTCGTTCCGCGCCAACCTGTCGAACGACAAGTGGGTCTCGCGCACCGAGCTCTCGGCCGATGCCGTCGACGATATCAGCACCATCTACGAGGCCACCTTCGGCGGCTACATCCTCAAGGATGCGCTGTGGTTCTTCCTCTCCGGCCGCGACACCTCGTTCTCCGAGTCGCGGACCACCGACTACACCCTGATTCCCTACACCTACGGCAACTGACAACCAGCGCTACGAGGGCAAGCTCACCTGGTCGATCACCAAGGACCACCGCGTGGTCGGTTCCTACGCCCAGATCGAGTCGACCTCGAACAACACCGACTTCGGCACTATTCTCGACCTGGCGAGCCTCAACCCGGCCCGCTCGGACCCGCAGGACATGTGGTCGGCCAACTACACCGGCGTGATCACCGAGAACTTCTTCCTCGAAGGTCTCTACTCCCAGCGCAACTACCAGATCGGCGTCGGTTCGGGCTCGCCCTACACCGACATTCTCGGCGGCACCATGCTGCTCGATCAGTCGCGCGGTTCGGCGCGCTACCACACGCCGACCTTCTGCTCGGCGCCCTCGTGCCTTCAGGAGGAGCGCAACAACGAGAACTGGTACGTCAAGGGCTCGTACTTCTTCACCGGTGAGACCCTCGGCACCCACGACGTGGTGGTCGGATACGACGAGTTCCATGACTACCGCATCCAGGACAACCACCAACAGGGGTCGGACTTCCGCATCTACGGGTCCACCGCCATCATCCTCGATGACAACTCGATCTACCCGGTGTTCGCGCCGGATCGATCTGTCAACAACCGTCAAACCTATTACCGGTGGACCCCCATCTTCGGGCCCCCCAACTCCTCCGACTTCACGACCGAATCGCTTTACGCAAACGACACCTGGCGTCTCAACAACAACTGGTCGTTCAACGTCGGCCTGCGCTACGACAGGAACAAAGGCGTCGACGGCTCGAACACCCTGGTTTCCAACGACTCGCGCGTGACCCCGCGGCTCGGCGTCGCCTGGGACATCAAAGCTGACGGCGACTTCGTCATCAACGCCTCCTACTCGCAGTACACGGCGGCGATTGCGCAAGGCGTTGGCAACGACGCATCCGACGCCGGTTCGCCGGCCTGGACCCTCCTCTATTACACCGGCCCCTGCGTCAACTGCGAGGCCTACACTGACCGGCGACTACTCGAACCTGGTGAACCAGAACGATGCCATCCAGATCTGGTACGACTGGTTCGAGGCCAATGGTGGTGTCGGCACGCTGCCCGGCTTCTCGGGTGGTTCCTTCCCCGGCTTCACCCCGGTCATTCCGCCCGGGACGCTGAGCTCGCCTTACACCGATGAGTGGTCTCTCGGATTCACCAAGCGCCTCGGCAACCGCGGCGTGGTGCGTCTCGACTACGTCTATCGCGATGCCAAGTCCTTCTACATCCAGACCTCCGAGGTGGGGCGCACGATCGACACCGGCTTCATCGGCGAGGTCGACCAGATGTACGTCACCAACGACACCAGCAACATCTACAACCGCACCTACAACGGTCTCCACACCAACGTCCAGTACCGCATCGGCGATCGTTGGGACATCGGCGCCAGCTGGACCTACTCGACCGCCAAGGGCAACCTCGACGGCGAGACCTCGAGCCTCCGGTCCGGTGACCGGCGGCGCCCTGGTCTACCCCGAGTACGGAGAGGCTTCTTGGAACTACCCCGACGGCTACACCGCCAGCGATCTGCGCAACCAGTTCCGCGCGTGGGTTGTGTGGGATGCCATCTCCACCAAGCGCAACAGCCTCTCGGCATCGCTGTTGTTCAACTACTACACCGGCAACAACTACTCGTGGACCGGTTCGGTCGACGTGAGGCCGTACGTCACCAACCCGGGCTACATCACCCCGCCGTCGACCGCGACCTACTACTTCTCCGAGCGCGGTTCCGAGCACTGGGACAACATCAACAGCACCGACATCGCGCTCAACTACGGTTTCACCGTCGGCGCCGGCGTGCAGCTGTTCGCCCAGTTCGACCTCCTGAACGCCTTCAACCAGCAGGGTCAGGATGGCGGCAACACCACGATCAACGTGTTCGACACCAACGGCAGCTATACGTTCAACCCCTTCACCGAGACCCCGGTGCAGGGCATCAACTGGGACTTCGGCTCCAGCTTCGGCGAGCCGACGTCCGAGAATTCATTCCAGACGCCGCGAATCTTCCGGTTCTCCCTCGGCGTCCGTTTCTGATCACCGTCACGACGTGACTTTCGGCCCCGGTCTTCGGACCGGGGCCTTTTTTCTAACCACCGGCCAGGGGCCGGTGGTTAGAAAAAAAGGGTGGTGGCACGTCCAACACGGCGTGAGCACCCGAACGTGGCTTATCGCGTTCGGCCGGGAGTAGGGTGGGCCTTGGCCCACCATCAGAGTCGTTCAGATACGGCCGAGGGCGATGCCGTTTTGAACGGCATTCCCGGGAGGAGCCAACCTATGCATTGTTTGCCCGAGGCACTCTAGCCACGACAACCACTGACCATCAAACAATGCAAAGGATGGCACCTCCGCCGCACGCGGGCCGTATCAGCGCGCTTTCCCCGAGAGGAGCCATCTTCAACATTGTGTGCCCGAATCGACCGACCGGCGTGCGATCTCGTGCATCCCACAATGTTGAAAATGGCACCACCGCCGCACGCGGTCCCATCCACCCGGCAGCCGGGACGGCTGCCCCACAACCGGGCCGCCGCCGAGACGTTTATGGGGCACGCGTCCCGCGTGCCGTGAACGACCCGCCTACGCCTTTCCTGACGTTTGTCGGAACCTGTTCATGAAAGGCGTAGGCAGGTCCTTTAGGGCCTGCCACCACAATCGTCGTTATCGGGCGGGCCGTGAACGACCCGCCTACGACCTTCAGAAATGGCCAAGGGCCATGCCGTTCCGAACCGCATTCCCGGGAGGAGCCACTCTTCGCATTGTGTGCCTGAAGAACACGCGTTGACGGCAGCGCTCACGCCAACACAATGCGAAGAATGGCACCTCCGCCGCACGCGGTCCCACCCACCCGGCAGCCGGGACGGCCGCCCCACAACCCGATCCGGAACTGTCGCCGTGACGAGCGCGAGGCATGCCTGTGACGGCGTAGCACGACGTCGTGCCGTGGGGCACGCGTCCCGCCGGCGTGCGGTCTGGCATCCTCTCTGAACACCGGGCGCAAGCGTCAGCGGGACGTTGGGCGGAAAGTCCGAAGTCCGAATCCGAATTCCGAATCCGCCTATGTCTTTCCTCCGCGACCGCTTCCAACCGCCCGTGCTTCTCCCGTTTGCCACGGAAGATGGACCCGAGGCGGTCCATGTAGGCGTAGACCACCGGCACCAGAAACAGGGTGAGGAAGGTGGAGACGGTCATGCCGCCCGCGGTGGCCACCGCCATCGGTGCGCGGGCCTCGCCGCCCTCGCCGAGGGCCAAGGCCACCGGCAGCACGCCGAAGATCATCGACACCGCGGTCATCAGGATCGGCCGCAGCCGGATCGGGCACGCCTCGCGAAGGGCCGCCTCGCGATCGAGGCCTGTCTCCTGTTTCTGGATCGTCAGGTCGACCAGCAGGATCGAGTTCTTGGTCACCAGACCGAACAGGAGGATGATCCCGATCACCGACATGATGTTGATTGTGTAGCCGGTGACGAACAACGCCAGCAGCGCACCGACCATGGCTGGCGGCAGGGCGAACATGATGGTGAAGGGGTGGAGCAGCGAGTCGAACTGGCTGGCCAGCAACATGTAGACGATGAGGATGGCGAGACCGATGGCGAAGAGCAGCGAGTTCATCGAGGACGCGAACTCCTCGGCCTGACCGGTGATCGTGGCGTGGTAGCCCTCGGGCAGCTCCTCGGCGAAGATACGATCGCAGGTCTCCAGGGCTCGGTTGAGAGGCACCCCTTCGAGGTTCGCGGAAAGCAGCACCGAGCGCTCGCGGTCGGTGCGGTTGATGTTGATGGGTCCGACCCCGTAGGAGATCTCGACCACCGAGTCGAGCCGCACCATCTGACCGGTCCTGGTGCGGACCTCGAGCCGGCCGATGTCCTCGGGGGTTCTGGCCTGCGATGGGTGGACCTTGATCCGGACGTCGTAGCGCTTGCCCTCGTCGGTGAACGAGCCGACCTCGCGGCCCGCGACCAGTGCGTAGACCGTCTCGAAGATGGTGGCTGCGTCGAGACCGAGATCGGCCGCCCGTTCGCGGTCGACGGTGACGAAGAGCTGCGGCTGTTCGAGGTCGAGATTGGTGTCGAGATCGACAAAGCCGGGCTCGGCGGAGAGGCGCTCGATCACGCGGCGCCCGATGCGGTCGAGTTCGTCGAGGCTCGAACCACGGATCGAATAGGCGAGGGCCTTTTCGCCGCCCTCGCCGCCCACGTTGTAGAAGCTGAACTCGATGACCGATGCCTGCAGCCCCTCGATCTGCGCCAACTCACGACGCAGGCGTTGCACCACCTCGGCCTGAGTGGTCTCGCGCTGATCGGGCTTGAACATCCGCATGAACATGATCCCCGAGTTGACCCTGCCCCGCTCTTCAATGTCGAGAGCTGCAAAGCCGGAGCGGATCTCGGGCTGGGAGAGCACGATCCGCTCCATTTCCTGCATCTTGTGGTCCATGGCCTCAAGCGAGATGCCGACCGGCGCCTCGGCCGTGATCATGAATGACGACATGTCCTCGGCCGGGGCGAACTCGGCGCCGATGAACGGGGTCAGGGCGAGGCTGGCGACGACGATCACGGTCGAAGCAATCAGGGTGACGATTTTGTGGCGCAGGACCCAGTCGAGGGCCTTGGCGTAGGTCCGTTCGAGCCGGTCGAATCCGTTTTCGAGGATGTCATACAACCTGCCGTGTTTGGGTTTCACCGTGAGGATGCGCGAGCACAGCATGGGGGTGAGAGTCAGCGCGACAAACAGCGAGATCAGGACGGCCGCCGCCACCGAGATGCCGAACTCGAAAAGAAACTGTCCGATCATGCCCTGCATGTAGGCCACCGGGATGAACACCGCGGCGATGGAGAAGGTCGAGGCCATGGCGGCGAGCGCGATCTCCCTGGTCCCCTTGAGGGCGGCGGTGTAGGGGTCCTCGCCCTCCTCCTGGTGGCGGAAGATGTTTTCCAGAACAACGATGGCGTCGTCGATCACCACGCCGACCGACAGCGCCAGCGCCAGGGTCGTGAGGTTGTTGAGCGAAAAGCCGAAGAGGCGCATGAAAC
Organism: Candidatus Sulfomarinibacteraceae bacterium; assembly: GCA_963714885.1. Taxonomy (GTDB): domain Bacteria; phylum Acidobacteriota; class Thermoanaerobaculia; order Thermoanaerobaculales; family Sulfomarinibacteraceae; genus Sulfomarinibacter. Next base: position 75,660 of record CAVQQV010000032.1, read on the forward strand.
CGAAGGTCGCGATCAATGAGGTCGGGATGGCGAGCGAGACGATAAAGGTCGAGCGCCACGACCGCAGGAAGACGAACACCACCAGGATCGCCAGCACGGCGCCGTAGACGATGTCCACCTGGACGTTTTCGATGGACTTTTCGACATATTCGGCGCCGTCAAAGGCGACGTCGTAGAAGAGACCGGGTGGGAAGTCCTTGGCGAGTTCGTCCATCCGCTCGCGAGCGGCGCGGTTGACATCGACCAGATTGGCGCCGGCGCGGGGAGCGATGCCGAGACCGAGGGTCGGGGTCAGGTTGTAGCGCGCCATCCCTCGTTCGTCGGCGACGCCGAGTTGGGTGAAGCCGATATCGGCGAGGCGGATCGGGCGGCCGTCGACCGTTGTGATGATGAGGTTGTCGAAGTCCTCCACCGTCTCGAACAGACCCAGGTTGCGCACTGCGAGCTCGGTCAGCGGTCCTTCGATAAAGCCACCTGGCAATTCGAGGTTTTCGCGGTTCAGCGCCACGATCACGTCGTTGACCGCCAGCCGGTGGGCCGCCAGCTTGTCGCGGTCGATCCAGATCCGGATCATGGGCTCGCGGAAACCGGGGACCAGCACGTTGCCGACGCCGGGCACCGACTGCAGTTGGGGTTTGACCACCTGGTCCGCGTAGTCCGACAGCTCGCGGGCGTCGAGCCCGGCCAGCGCCATCCACAACATCGGTTGGGTGTTGACGTCGAACTTCTGGACGATCGGCGGTTCGGCGTCCAGCGGCAGCTGGCCGACGGCTCCGGAGACCTTGTCACGAACGTCCTGGGCGGCGATGTCGACGTCGCGTTCGGTGGTGAACATCACCGTCACCTGCGACACGCCCTGCCCCGAGTAGGAGGTGATCTGGTCGATGCCTTCGATGGTGTTGACCGCCGACTCGATGACGTCGGTGACGTCGGACTCCATCACCTCTGGCGATGCGCCGGGCAGGAGGGTGATGACGGTGACCATCGGGAAATCGATCGACGGCAGCAGGTTGATGGGCAGCGTCTGATAGCCGAGGACGCCGAACACCACCAGTGCCACCATCGACATGACGGTGAAGACCGGGCGGCGGATCGCGATGTCGTAGAGATTCATGACTATTCCTTCGGAAATGCAGATTTTGAATTTTGAATTTTGAATTTTGAGTGTCTGCACAACGTGCCGATTCGGGCAGGGTCATGGTGATCTCCAACTAAGAACTAAAAACTCAAGAACTCAAAACTAGTCAACGACGTGACTGGGATGCCGCGTGAGAGGCCGGAGACGTCTGCGATGACCGCATCGCCCGGAGCCAGACCGTCGACGATCTCGATCATTCCATCGACGCGGCGTCCGATCTGGATCCGTCTGAAGGCGATGGCGTCGTTTTCGATCGTCAGCACCTGCGGCAGATCGGAGGTGGCGATGGCCGACGACCGGCAGCCACAGCGACTGCTCGACGGTTGGGGACTCGAGGGTCACGTTGGCGAACATCCCGGGTTTCATACTGCCGTCGTTGACGGCCGTACCGACGATCTCGAAGGAGCGGCTGGCTTCCTCGACCACCGGTTGCATGCTGTAGATCCTGGCAGTATGAACCGGGCCGTTGACACCGATGGAAAAGGTGAAATTCTCGAGGGCTGCGAGTTTCGGCGCCCATGCGGCCGGGACCCGCGCCGACACCTTGACCTTGTTGCCGATGGCCTCCTCGAACAGACCAACGCCGATCTCGGCCCACTGGCCGGCGACCACGTAGCGTTGGGTGATGGCGCCGGCTGCGGGCGCCCGCACGATGCTCCGGTCGTAGTTGCGGCTGGCGAGCGCGAGGGCGGCCTGCGCAGCAGCGACCCGCGCCGTCGCCAGATCGTGGGCCGCCATGGCCTGGTCGAGGGCCGACTGCGAGATGGTCTCGTCGGACCTCAGGTCCTGTTTGCGTTCGAGTTCCTTGCCGGCAAGCGCCAGATCGGCGTTGGCGGCCGCGAGGTTGGCCTCGGCCTGTTGGAGGTAGATCTTGAAGGTCTCGCGGTCCACTTCCGCGAGGGGAGCGCCGGCGGCGACGCGGTCACCCACCTCGGCGAAGACCTTGTCGACCTTGCCGGCGATCTCGGACGAGATCGTGACGGTGTCGAAGGCGCGAATCTCGCCGACCAGCTGAACCCCGGGGTTCTCATCGCGAACCTCGGGCAGGACGAGCCGAACCTCGCGGGGCGCGAGCGCCCGTTCGACGATCTCGGTCAGCGGCAGCCTGATCGTCGGTTTCGCCGCCGTGGCATCCGACGAGCGCACCGGCGGTCAACAGGTGAGAAGGACGATGATCTGGAAATTGTCGTTGCAGGCTTTTCATGTCATCACTCCATTGGGTCCGCGTCGCTCATCTGGCGGAAGTCGAGATCGGGCAGCGGCGGCATTCCCACCGCGTAGCGGAGAAAGATCGCCTGGTACTCGCGCTGGGCGCGGGCCACGATCTGGGTGGTTTCGGCATCGGTGGCTTCGGTGGTCGCCGACAGAAGGTCGGTCGTTGAGGCTTCACCGACCCGGTACGCCCGTTCGACCTGGCGGTAGGCCAGACGCGAGGCCTCGGTGCGTTCGCCGGCGGCGTCGAGGGCGGCGCTTGCCGATTCGTAGCCGATGTAACCGGAGTCCACCTGGTCGGCGATGGTGCGGCGGACCGTCTGCGCCAGGAATTCGACCTCGCGCACATCCTCCCTGGCCTTGGCGACCCGCGCCTGGGTCAGACCGCCGTCGTAGACCGGGACCTTGAGGACCAGCGACAACGACATCCAGTTGTTGGCAGGGAATCCGGCCTTCTGCTGGAAGTACTGGCCCACGGCTTCGAGCTCCGGGTACCACGATCCCTTTTTCGACCTTGACCCAGAGACCGGCAGCTTCGAACTGATTCTGGAGCGTCTTCATCTCCAGCCGTTGATCGAATGCCTGGTCCAGGAGTTCGGGCTCTCCACCGGCGGGGATGGGGATGGGCCCGGGGAGCGTGAGCTCGCCGAGTTCGTCGAGCCCGACCAGCCGCCGCAGGCGATCGTGCGACAACTTGGCGTCACCGGTGGCCACCACCAGCGCTTGTTTGGCGGCCGCCACCTGGGCGCGCCAACGCGCGACATCGGCGATGGCCGTTTCCCCGACCTCGTAGCGCCGCTCGGCCACCTTGAGCTGGTTCTGGTTTTCCTCGAGAACGATCTGGCGGACCTCGACCCACTGAGAGAGAGCCACAGCGTTGTAAAACGCGGCCGCCACCTGCAGGGTGAGGTCGCTGATGGTGATGGACCGGTCGAGGTCCGCGATGTCCCGGCGGAGCTTCGCGATATCGCGGGCGCGCCAGTCGCGGAGACCCGAGAACAGGGTCTGACGGAGGTCGACGCTGGCGCTCCAGTCCTGGCTCGGCCGGATCACGAAGCTCTCATCCTCTGACAATTCGATGATCTGTTCGTCGGCGTAAAAGGAGTAGGCGCCGTTGAGATCGAGCCGCGGCAGCAGGGCGGAGGAGACCAGCTTGATATCGGCGTCCGAACGCCGGATCTGACTATCGGCCCGCTGCACCACTTCGTGGGTCGCGATGGCCTGGAGTACCAGTTCTTGCAGCGAGGCCGACTGCGGTTCCTGCGCACCGGCCACAAACGGCGTGGCGGCCGCAATGAGGGCACAAACTGCGAGCAGGGCCCGCTTTGAAATCACACCCATTGGTGTCCTCCGTTGGGTTTTTTGCTCGTGAATGGCAGAGATCTCCGGTGGCAGCCTCATATCGACTCCGTGGTCAAGCTCTCGAACAAGAGATGGGCGAAATTCTCGGTGATGGCTCTGGGGTCCATCGAGTGGTCGAAGTAGTGCTGAATGCCGAGGCCGTCGACAGTCGCCACCACGGTTGCGGCCAGGGACTCGGCATCGACGTCGCTGCGAAACTTTCCCTGTCGCTGACCGTCGTGGATGAAATCCGCGATCAGCCTCCGATACAGGGTGTAACTGGCAACGACCGCCGCGCGGTAGTGCTCCTCGAACCCACCGCCGCGGGAGGCCGCCCAGAAATCGAGGACCACCGGTTGCAGCTCCCGTTGTTCCGATATGACCTCGGCGCCGAGGCGGAGGAGGTTGAAGAGCTGCTCCTGGGTGGGCTCGTCGTTGTCGAGCACGGCATTCATGCGCGCGGTGATGTTCTCGTTGATGGACTCGAACACCGCGAACAGGAGCTCCTTCTTCGATGAGAAGTACTCGTAAACCGTGCCCTTGCCGATTCCGGCGCGCTCGGCGATGTCGGCCACGCGGGTCGCCGCATAGCCCTTTTCGACAAAGACGTCGGTGGCCGCCTTGACGAGACGGGGGCGTTTGTCGCCGCGGTCTGTCGATGTGGAAACCACGTCATGCTCCAAAACTGACCGACCAGTCGGTCGGATGTCGCGACAAGGTATGCCGGAGAGCGGGGGATGTCAAGCCCACCCGCCGGCCACGTTCAGAACGTTTGAACGTTTCAACGTTCGAACGTTGGAACGGCGTTCAAACCTCCCGCGTCTTCCACCGTCCGCGTCGAAAGACCGTGATGCCGACCACGGCGATGAGCGATTCGGCGATGGTGATGGCGGCGAAGACCCCGGTCGGGCCGAACCCGGCGATGTGGGCCAGAACGTAGGCCAGAGGAAGCTGAAACAGCCAGTAACAGAAGAAGTTGATGACTGTCGGCGTGTAGGTGTCGCCGGCGCCGTTGAACGCCTGCACCATGACCATCCCCCACGCGTAGAAGGGGTAGCCGATCGAAACCCAAACCAGACACGAAACGCCGAATTCGACGACCGCGGGATCGCTCGAAAACATCCGGATCAACGGCCCCGACGCGGCGATGAACACGACGGCGGTCCCGAGCAGGAAAACCATGTTGTAGAGACCGGCTCGCCACACCGAAATCTCAGCGCGCTCGGGGTGACCGGCGCCGAGGTTCTGGCCGACCAGGGTTGCTGCGGCGTTGGAAAGACCCCAGGAGGGGAGAATTGCGAAAACGATGAGGCGGATGGCGAGGGTGTAGCCGGCGACAGCGGCAGAGCCGAATCCACCGACGATCCACACCAGAACCACCCAACTGGAGGTGCCGATGAGAAACTGGAGAATGCCGCCCACCGACAGGCGGAAGAGTCGCACGAGAACGTGAAGATTGGGGAGGAGATCCCGCACGGTGATCCGGATGCGGCTGCTGCCCCGAAACAAGACCCACAACTGAATCGCCACACCCGCGCCCCTGCCCAGAGTCGTTGCCACTGCGGCGCCGGTGACTCCGAGTTCCGGAAAAGGGCCGATACCGAAGATCAGACAGGGGTCGAGAACGATGTTGCAGAGATTGGCGATCCACAGCACCCGCATGGCGATGGCCGCGTCCCCGGCACCCCGGAAGACGGCGTTCAAAAGGAAGATCAGCATGATGGTCGCCGATCCTCCGAAAAGGACCTGTGTGTAGCCGCGGCCCGAGGCCACCAGCTCCGGGCTGCCGCCCATGAGTGAGAGGAGCCGTTCGGCGAATACCACCCCGGGCACCGCCACAACCAGGGTCAGCACCAAACCGAGCACAATCGACTGAGCGGCGGCCACGCTGGCCCCACGGACATTGCGCTCCCCAATCCGCCGCGCAACCATCGCCGTGGTCGCCATGCCCGTCCCGACCGCGACCGCGAAAAGAATGGAGATCATGGCCTCGGTCAGGCCTACGGTGGCCACCGCATCGGTCCCGAGGCGGGAGACGAAGAAGGCGTCGGTGAGGGCGAAGACCGACTCCATCACCATCTCGAGCACCATGGGGATCGCCAGCAGAACGATGGCACGTCCGATCGGGCCCGATGTGAAATCGAGTTCCTTGCCGGTCAGGGCCAACTTCACCGTCGCCCACGCACCGAGGTCCGAAGCCGTTGCCTCCTCAGGCGCCGGGATCGGTTGTTCCCTCGTCATGATCCTTACCTTACGCCATTGCGGTCTCCTCGCCAGTGGCGAGACTGAAGGTGGGCCAAGGCCCACCCTACCCCTGACCCCCAAAACGAGCGGGCCGGTAGGGTGGGCCTTGGCCCACCTGCAGAGTCGTTCACCCTTCGGCAAGGCATGAGATGGGAATAGATCTTTGTGCAATCCGGGTGGCCGGGTGGCGATCCCGGAACAAGTCGCCGACAATGTGCGTATTGTGGGAGAGAGGGCGATGCCCACAACGGAAGGAAGACCCATGGTGCAAAAAGCGACGGTGGCCGGAGTTCTCGACGTCGTGGCGGGGATCTCGGGATTGGTCGGCGGCATCCCGCTGCTGGCCCTGGCTCTGGTCGGAAGCGGTGTGCTGACGGCCCTGCCGGAGGCGGAGTTGCGGGCGCTTGCAATCATCCCTCTCGCGCTCTTTCTTCCGCTGGCGATCCTGTGTTTCGTTTCAGGGCTGATCGCGATTGCCGGTGGAGTTGCAGCCATGAATCGCCGACGGTGGGGCCTGGCCCTGGCAGGCTCCATCGCAGCGGTCTTCGGGTTTTTCCCCCTCGGCATCGCGGCTGTGATCTTCACGATCCTCGCCGAGCCCGAGTTCCGTTCCGAAGGCTGAGGGCCGAGAAATGGCAAGCACCACATCGAAGGTCCTCGCCGGCTGCGGGGTCGGCTGTCTCCTGGTGATCATCATGGGTGTCGGGGTCAGCTTCATGGGCTACCGGTGGGTCAAGGACACCACCGAGGCGGTCGAGGAAGCGGGTCGTATCGAACGCGAGCTCGAAGAGCAGTACGGTCAGGCGCGGGCGTTTGTTCCGGCGCTGGGACCGGGGGTGCCGAGCGTTCGCATGGAGGTCTTCCTCGCGGTGCGCGAAACCCTGACCGGCCCGCGCGACGAGCTGTCGGCGGCGGTAGCCGGCCTCGCCGGGGTTGACGGCGAGCCGGGCATCGGCAACGGACTCCGGGCCGCCCGCGCCGGCATCAGCCTCGGCCCGCGGGTGCTCGAGTTCGCCAACGCCCGCAATCGCGCCCTGCTCGAAGCGGGCATGGGGGTGGGCGAGTACACCTGGATCTACTGGTTCACCTATATCGCGTGGTTGGGCCATCCCGCGGACGATTCCTCGCTGCACGAAGTGGTTGAGAGCCACAATTCCGGCGACGGGTCGGTGCAGATCTACATCGATGGCGGTATGGAGCCGGAGCAGATCACCTGGCGCCTGCGCAGGGACGTCACGGCGATGTTGCGCAACCTGCAGGTCGAACTCGAATCCGATCCGGCGCAGGCGGACCTTTTGGCCGTGGTGATGGCCGAGATGGCGGAGTTGGGTGCTGACCCGGGCAGGGTCCCGTGGCAGAGTGATCTGCCGGAGGTCTTTGCCGTCGGTCTCGAACCCTATCGCGAACGTCTGGAGGCGACCTACTCCAAAGCCACCAACCCGTTCGAGCTGGTCGAGTTCGAGTGAGAGCCGCGACCGCCTGCTGAGACCCGGCGGGAGTCGGGGTAGAATGCCGTTCGGGAGTCTCACAATGGGTGAACCGGAAGGCCTCATTCGTCTCAATCCCGATATTTCCCGGATCGTGTGTTCGGTGACGGCACAGGAGTACGATCCACACGGTTTTGAGCGACCCATCGGGATGTGCTCGTGTTGTCCTGCCCCCGGCAAACCGTTGGTGGTGGTGTACGATCTGCAGGCGGTCAATCAACGGCTCGAGAAACGGGGATGGGGCAAGGGGCCGGGCATCTGGCACTACGGCGCCGTGCTTCCCGTCCTCGGACTGCCGTGGCGATTCGCCCCCGATGTCGGCCTCACCCCAACCGTGCGCCACGAGTTGCTGGGGGGCGAGAACGGCGTTGATCTCTATCTCAAGAACGAGGGCGGCAACCCATCGGGGAGTTTCAAGGATCGTGGGCTGTCCGTGGGTGTGGCGCTGGGTGTTGCCTGCGGGGCCAAGCAGTTCTGCCTGCCGACCCAGGGCAACGCGGGGGTGGCCGCGACACTGTTTTCAACCCGGCTCCGCCTGCCGGGGTGTCTGGTCTACATGCCGGACGGCTACCAGGGCGGCATCTACCACCGCGAGGCGGAATTCTTCGGCGCCGAGGTCCATTTCGCGGGCAACAACATTGCTGTGTCGGGCCGGATCATGCGCGAAAACCATGCGGAGGACCTGGCCAGCGGGCGGCTGGTCGATCTCTCGACCTTTTTCGAACCCGGCCGTCTCGAGGGCAAAAAGACGATGGGTCTCGAGATCGTCGAGGACTTCGGCCCTGAAAAACTGCCGCAGTGGATCCTCTATCCCACTGGAGGCGGGACCGGCCTGGTCGGCATCTGGAAGGCGATCCAGGAGCTCGTTGCCCTCGGCGCCATCGATCCCACCCGGCATGAGCTGCCGCGGATGGTTGCGGTGCAATCGGAAAACTGCGCACCGGTGATCGAATCGTTCCGGCGTGGGCTCGATCACGTGGAGCCCGTGGAGTCGAAGGGGACCATCGCCGACGGTCTCGACGTCCCGGGCGCGATCATGGGTCACGGCATCCTGTCGACCATCAAGGACTCCGGCGGCACCGCGGTCGCGGTGTCGGAGGGCTCCATCAAGGATGCTTTCAGGACCCTCGGACGCCACGGCATCGCCGGCAGTTACGAAAGCGCGGCCACTCTGGCCGCGCTGCGCAAGCTCCGCATCGAAGGCACGATCCCGGTCGGCGCCCGCGTCCTCCTGCTCTTGACCGCGACCCACTTCGTGTCGCTGGCTCAGAAGGTCAAATAGCCGTTACCTGCCGCCGCCGGCGTGGCCGAGCGAGCAGGCGGCGCCGCTGTTCTTCTCCAGATAGCGCTGGTGATAGTCCTCGGCGCGCCAGAAGGTGGGCGCCGGTTGGATCACGGTTGCGACGGCTCGTTTGAGGGAACCGCCGGTCTCGAGTCGCTGCTTGGAACTCACGGCCCCGTTCTCCTGTTCCGGCGTGTGGAAGAAGATCACCGAGCGGTACTGGTCGCCGACATCGGGGCCCTGGCGGTTGACCTGGGTCGGGTCGTGCATCTCCCAGAACGCCTCGAGCAGGGTCTCGAAGGAGACGCGGGCCGGGTCGTACTCCACCTGCACCACCTCGGCGTGTCCGGTGCCGTGTGAACAGACGTCGCGGTAGGTCGGGTTGTCGGTGTGGCCGCCGGCATAGCCCACCGCCGCATCGGTCACCCCTTCGATCCGGCGGAAGGCCGCCTCCACACCCCAGAAGCATCCTGCTCCGAAAGTCGCTGTTGCCATGTGTCGAGTCCTCCGGGGTGAGCAACATCCATTTCTGGTGCTCTGTTCCACGCAGGAGCAGGCGCTTCTTGCCTGAACGGCCCGTGCCAAGGTCGATGAGCAACCGTGAGACAGTGGCCTTCAGGGCGCTGCCACCACAGTCGCCGAGAGGAGCCACCCCAACTGGCTGGCCAGAAAATCGACCCGTCTGGACGCCGGGTTCCAGACAATGTGAGGCACCTCCGCCGCACGCGATCTTGTGGCGCAGGCGTCCCGCCTGCGCGTGCAGCCGGGACGGCTGCCCCGCAAATGAAGCCTCCTGGATGGCTTGTGGGGCACGCGTCTCGCGTGCCGGTTGGGTTGGACCCCCAACCGAATCAAAAAACCCCCGGTCGCGAACGACCGGGGGGATGGATGGGCAAATCCGAAATTCGAAATTCAAGAATTCGAAATTCTGTCTCTCTACTTCATTTTCCACTCCGGCAACCGTCCTGGCGTCCATGGGGTACCTGCCGCTTCGAGTTGCTGCTCGAAGACATCGAGGGCCGCCGAAAGGACCTTGATCCGATTGAGCTCGGTGGCGAAGGCCTCGGCGGCCCACTGGTAGTCCTTCAGATTAGTCGTCGTCGGGGCCGAGGTCGTGTCCCACTGTCCACCGACGATGCGGTTGACCCGGTCGGAGATCGACGGCGGTGTGAAGACGTTTCGTTTTTCACGAGTCGTGTCGCCCTTGAGTTGAATCAGAATATCGTCGAGTTCGGTCTGCAGCCGTTGCGATTCGGCGAGCAGGGCAGTGTCGGCCCTCGGGGCATCGCTGAGCGCCTTGCGCGTGTACGTCAGACGCTCGTCGGCCTCGTCCGCCCACTTGAGGGCGCCGGTGACCGCGCGTTGGAGATCCGCGGTCTTCTGCTGGAAGGCCAGTGCCTCGGCGAAGCTCTCCGCCTTGAACCGATTCAGACCGAGTTCCACGACCTCGAAGTTCTGCGGTCCCGCGAGGTCGGTGACGACACCATCGACGACCTTCGACAAGGTCACCGTGTAGGTGCCGGGAACGGCCAGTTGACCGGAGGGTTCGCGATCCCAGGGGTCACGATTCGCTTTCTTGAGCGAGGTCGGGCGGCTGCTCGGCCACCGCAGATCCCAGGTCGCCCGGTGAAGGCCCTTGGAGCTGGCGCCGTCGACCCTGCGCACCACGTTGCCCTCGGCGTCGCGAACGGTGAGGAACACCGCGGGCTCGATCTGCTCTTCCTCGGCCCTCAGTTCTTCATAGGTCGGGATCACGGGGTCGGTCTCGGCCTTGGCGGCCTCCTTTTCGGCGTCGATCCGTTGATCCTCGAGCGTCTTGAACCCCTCCTTGAGGTAATACGTGAAGGTGGCGCCGAACTTCGGATTGTCGGCAGTGTAGAAGGTGGCGCCGCGCGAACCGACGCGAGAGGTCTGCTCGACGTAGCGTAGGGCCTTGCGGGTGGGGAAAAGGACCGTCTCTTGCTCGAGGGCGGCGTCCGAGACCTCGCGCAGCGGCGTGTAGTCATCGAGAACATAAAAGCCCCGGCCGAAGGTCGCGAGCACGACGTCGTTTTCGCCTCGGTGGAGGTCGATGTCGCGGACCTGGATGGTGGGGAGCTTGCCCTTGAGCTTGATCCAGTTGGTGCCCTCGTTGACGGTGAAGTAGATACCGTACTCGGTGCCGACAAAGAGCAGTTCCGGTTTGACGTGGTCCTGCATCAGCGCATAGGTGATTTCGCCATCGGGCAGGTCGCCGGTAATCGAGCTCCAGGTCCGGCCGCGGTCGCGGCTGACAAAGACGTAGGGTTTGAAGTCGCCCCGTTTTTTGTTGTTGAAGGTTGCGTAGACCGTGTCCTCGTCATGCACTGACGCCTCGAGCCGGCTGACGTAGGTCATCGAAGGAACGCCGGGAACCTGATCGACGGCGCGCCATTCGGCACCGCCGTTCTCGGTGACCTGGATGAGACCATCGTCGGTGCCGACGTAGATGAGCCCCTCCGAAAAGGGCGACTCGGTCAGCGACACGATGTTGCCGAAGTTGGAGGTGGACATATTTTTGGCGACCGCATCGATCGATTGGATCTTGCCGAATACCGGCAGTGTGTTGGGGTCGATGGTGCGGCTGAGGTCCGCGCTCACCGCCGTCCACGAATTGCCGCGATCGTCCGACCGGTAGAGCCGCTGGCACGCGAAGTAGAGCCGGGTGTGGAGGTGCGGACTGATCATCAGCGGCGAGTCCCAGTTCCAACGATGGGCCGCCTCGCCCGGTTCTTCCTGGGGTTGGATGTCCACCGACTCGCCGCTGGCGCGATCGTAGCGGACCAGACCGCCGTACTGCCACTGGCTGTATACGGTGTCGGGGTCGGTGGGGTCGACGACGGTCTCATACCCGTCGCCGCCGACGGTGACGAACCAGTCCTCGTTGGAGATGCCCGAGCTGTAAAGGGTCCTGGAGGGTCCTCCCAGGGAGTTGTTGTCCTGGGTCCCGCCGTAGACGTAGTAGAAGGGCTTGGAGTTGTCGACCGACACCCGGTAGAACTGGGTGATCGGCAGGTTCTCGAAGAAGCGGTAAGATTCGCCGCGGTCCCAGGTCTCGTAGATGCCGCCGTCGCAGCCTATCAGCAGGTGGTCGGTGTCGTCCGGGTCGATCCACAGGGCGTGGTTGTCGACGTGCTTCTTCTTTTCCCCGACCCGGTTGAAGGTCTTGCCGCCGTCGAGAGTGATCTGGAGGAAGGTGTCCATACCGTAGACCCGGTCGACTTCGTAGGGGTCTGCAACGATTTCGTTGTAGTACTGCGGGCTCCCGGAGACGTAATCAGACATCTTCGACCAGCTCTCGCCACGATCCGTGGATCGGTAAAAACCATCCTTGTCGCGTTGGGCTTCGATCACCGCATAGAGGACGTCGGGGTCGGCGGGCGAGATGTCCATGCCGATCTTGCCCATGTCGACCTTGGGCAGGCCCTCGGTGATCTTGCGCCAGGTGGCGCCCGCGTCGGTCGACTTGTAGATGGCCGACTCCGGGCCGCCATTGATCAGGGTGTAGACGTGGCGGCGGCGTTGGTAGGACGACGCGTAAAGCACGTCGGGGTTGCGGGGGTCCATGTGGACCTCGTTGGCGCCGGTGTCATCCGAGATGAAGAGGACGCGCTCCCAGGTGGCGCCGCCATCGGTGGTCTTGTAGACGCCGCGATCCCCACCCGAGGCCCACAACGGGCCTTGCGCCGCCACGTAGACGACGTTGGTGTCCCGGGGGTCGATGACGATCATGCCGATGTGCTCGGACTCGCCGAGACCGACGTTTTCCCAGTTTTGGCCGCCGTCGAGGCTCTTGTAGACCCCGTCGCCGAAGGCCACGGAACGTTGGCTGTTGTTCTCACCGGTCCCGACCCACACCACGTTGGGGTTCGAAGGATCGAGAGTCACGCAACCGATGGAGTAGGACTTCTCCTTGTCGAAGATGGGTTCCCATGTGGTACCTGCGTTGACGGTCTTCCACAACCCACCCGAAGCCGTGGCGGCATAGATGATGTTGTGGGCCTCGGGGACGACTGCGAAATCGACCACCCGGCCGGAGTTGTAGGCAGGGCCGATGTTGCGCCACTCGAGGCCTGCAAAGGTCGCGGCCGACATCGCCTTCTTCTCCTCATCGGTGTCCGGTACTGCGTCCGCTTTCTTTTTGGCCGTTGCCGGGAGTGCCACCAGCGCGAAAACGAGCATCAACCCCCACAGTTTTTTCATCTGGAAAATCCCTCCTTCACCAGGTAAATAGGGCGGCGCTGATCGACGGTCTCAACACCGCGACGGCGCCCCCGTGGCGCTTGCGAATGTAACACGCCCGGGCAACCCCGACGAGTCAAAACGACCCCGTGCCTTGCTAGTCTTCTGAGAGAGGTGCACGATGACAACGAGACGCTTTTCCAACGCTAACAATCCGCCCTTCGCCTGCGACGAATCGGTTCTTCTCCTGCCCTTTGGACGGCGCTCGTTTCTGCCGGCGATCGTCGATGCTTTTGCAGGTGAAGAGGTCCCTCTCGACGAGAACACCGATCGCCTGGTCTACCGCCTCACCGCCGCGCCGTCTCCGGTCACCCTGGTGTATTCGGGCATGGGTTCGCCGGCGGCGGCCAACGCCCTCGAGATGGCGGCCCACGCCGGCGCCAGGCGGGTGGTGGTGTTTGGCGCGTGCGGTGGGGTCGTGCAGGCGGTTGGTGTCGGCGAACTGGTGGTCGCGACCGGCGCAGTCCGCGGCGAGGGGACCTCAGGCTACTACGCGCCACCCGGGTTTCCGGCGGCCTTCGATCCGCTGCTCACCGCCGGTTTGTGGAGCGCGGCCACAGCAAGCGGAGTCGGCGCCCACCGCGGGGTGGTCTACACCACCGACGCCGGCTACCGCCAGGGCCGCGAGATCTACGAGGAGTGCGCGGGTCTCGTCATCGGCGTGGAATCGGAGTGTGCCGCGGTGGCGGTGGTGGGTGCGCGGCTCGGGTTGGAAACCGGCGCGCTGTTGTTCTGCACCGACAACGTGACCTTGGCGAAGAAGAAGGACCGCGGCTACCGCGGTCTGGCCGACCCGCGCGTGCGCCGCGGATTCGGTGCCGGTCTCGAAGCTGCGATCGGCGTTCTTTCATCACCCATTGAGTAGTCCATCGGTCGTAGTTATATCCCTACTTTGAAGTAGTCCACTTCACGGATGCAGGATTCGGGATGCGGGTTACAGCTCTGAAGGTGGGCCAAGGCCCACCCTACAAGTCCGCTCGACAACCGGGTCCGAAGTAGGGTGGGCCTTGGCCCACCTTCAGACCCGCCGCGGTTGGGTGGAGCCTGGATATGAACTCGAGCCGTCCACGATGCCCGTCTTGGAGAAGAATGATTCACGCAAGGGACGCCCTGCATCCAGCATCCACCCGCCCGGCCGGCCGGCTGGTGTAGCATGTCACCACCATCATCTGGAGGAGTCGAATGCGTTGGAAAAGCGGACGAAAGAGTCAGAACGTCGAGGATCGACGGGGGCTGTCGATGGGTCGGGGCGCTGCCATTGGCGGTGTTGGCGGCATCGGGTTCCTGATCATTGCTGTTCTCTATCTGTTGCTCGGCGGTGATCCTGCGCAGCTTGTCGAACAGCTGCCCGTGGATAGCGGACCGTCGGCCTCGACCAACGCGGGCCCACCGCCGGCCGGACAGGACGAGATGGTGGATTTCGTGTCGGTGGTGCTGGCCGACACCGAGGACACCTGGAACCCGGTCTTTGCCTCGATCGGCCGCCAGTACGAGGAACCGCACCTGGTCATCTTCTCGGGCCAGGTCCGGTCGGCCTGCGGGATGGCCGGCGCCGCCATGGGCCCCTTCTACTGCCCCGCCGACCACAAGCTCTATATCGACCTCAGCTTCTACGACGAGCTCAAACGGCGCTTCCGCGCGCCCGGCGATTTCGCCCAGGCCTACGTGATCGCCCACGAGGTGGGCCACCACGTGCAGAATCTGCTCGGCATCAACGGCGAGGTCCAGGAGATGCAGCGGCGTGTCAGCAAGACCGAGGCCAACGAGCTCTCGGTGCGGCTCGAGTTGCAGGCGGATTGTCTGGCGGGGGTCTGGGGCTTTCACACCCAACGCGAGCGCAACATGCTCGAATCGGGCGACCTTGAAGAGGCCCTCAACGCGGCCAGCGCCATCGGCGACGACCGCATCCAGCGCGAGAGCACCGGCAGGGTGGTCCCCGACTCCTTCACCCACGGCAGCTCGGCGCAGAGGGTGAAGTGGTTCCGGATCGGGTTCGAGACCGGTGACGTCGCCGCGTGCGACACCTTCCGGGTGGCAAACCCATAGCTGTTGGCCATTAGCGTTTAGCTTTTAGCTCATCGCAAGAAATGTGGTCGGTTTCACCGCGAATGCTCTTGACACACGATGAGGCTGAGACAATCTTCAGCTAACAGCTAGCTAACAGCTAACAGCTAACAGCTAACAGCTAACAGCTAACAGCTAGATTTCCTTCAGCAGATTCCGCCCGAGGATCGCTGAAGCGGAGAGCACCGCGCCGAAAAGCGCGCCGGCGACGCCGGCGGTGCACACGTCCTGGCCGGTCAGATAGAAGCCCTTCAGTCCCGTGCGCGGCCGCAGGGCGCGTTCCCGAAACCTCGCCGGGGTGTGTTCAAGACCGTAGATCTCACCCTCGGGGTAGCCGCCGAAGTGACGGGTCGATAGTGGTGTCGACAGCTCGTGGTAGGCGATCTTGCCCTTCACCTGCGGGACCTCCCGCTCCAACACCTCGATCAAGCGCCGTGACAGATCCTCCTTGAGACGGGTGTAGTCATCGCCGCGCTTCATCCACCGCGTGTCTTCCCAACTGCGGAACCGCTCGTACGGTGCGATGCTCACGACCTCGATGGTGGCCCGGCCCGGATAGCGTGAGGCGAAGGAAGGGTCCTTGGCCGACGGGAACGAGATGTAGACCATCGGCAGGGGCGCGTCGGGGTCGGTCATGAAGCGCGCGATGTCTCCGTCCTGGTCGGGGCTCGAGTAGACCCACAGGTTGGGGCGCTCGAGCCCGAGCTCGGCGTCGGTGGCGTCGAAACCGACGTAGAGACAGATGTGAGATGCCGATCGGGCGGTGTGTTTGAGCGTCGCCAGTAGCGCTTCGCGTCCCGGTGTGGCTTCCGACAACAATCGGAGGGCGGTGTTGGGAACCCCCGCATCGCTGATCACCAACGGCGCTCGTATCTCGCCGCCCTTGGTCATCCGCACCCCGACCGCGCGCCCATCCTCAACCAGTACCGATGCGACCTCGGCGCCGATGACGATGGCGCCGCCGGCGCGTTCGATGACCGGCGCAATCGTCTCGGCGATACGAGCCGATCCACCGACCGGGAAGGCCGCGCCGCCGAGGTAGTGGTTGAAGATCATGGCGTGGATGGCAAAGCTCGCCTGGGCCGGCGGCAGACCGTGGTCGCCGAACTGGGCGGCCAGCACGGCCTTGAGGGTCGGGTCGTCGGTCAGTTCGTCGAGGACCTCGCCAAGGGTGCGGTCGGAGTGGCGCAAGAACCCCCGCCGCATCCACGGGCCCGCGAACAGGGCGGGCAGGGCGGGCATGGCCTTTTCGGCAAAGAAGGACCGCGCCCCCCGGGTCGCCTCGCTCACCAACTCGAGCCAACGGTCGATGGCGCCTTCTTCGCCGGGGAAGTATTGGTGCATCCGCTGCCGCCAGTTCTCGCGGCCGGTCACGTAGTCCCAGCGCTTGCCGCCGATGACGACGGTGTCGTAGACCTCACCCATCGGTTCCCACTGGAGGTTGCCGTCGGTGACCTCGTCACACAGACGGCGCAGCATCGAGCCCTCGTGGTGGACCTGGCCGATGTAGTGGACTCCCACATCCCACTCCCAGCGCTCGCGGCTGAAGGTGTGGGTGAATCCACCGGCGGTGGTGTGGCGTTCGAGGACCAGCACCTTCTTGCCGCCGTGGGTTCCGAGTAGGGCGGCCGCGGCCAGACCTCCGATCCCCGACCCGATGACGATGGCGTCCCAGTCACCGCTGTCCTGCCATTTTGCGAAGGGGGTACCGACTTTCGTCATGATTTCATCTTCTCCTGAACCGATGCCAGCTTGGCGTCCATGGACGGCTCGCGGTCGATTCGAGTGCCGAGCCGGACATTGGTCGCGATGCGTGGCACGCCCATCGAGTGCAGCTTTTCGTGGCACGCCTTGAGCGCAGCCATGACCACGTCCCAGTCGCCCTCGACGTTTGTGCCGTTGGCGTGCAACCGTGGTTCAAGTCCGGCCTCGCGAAAGACCACCTCACAGGCTGCGACGTATGGCGACAACGACAATCCGACGCCGAGAGGGATGATGCTGATGTCTGCAATGGCTTTCATGACTCCCTCCGGATGGGTCCAGCATACGCCGTCGCAGTCCGCGACGGAGGTTCAGGACCATGCGACCCTTGCATCTGGAGGGTGACGGCCCGATGATGGAGAGGCTCACAGCGCGAGTGAAGTCGGCAAGCTCGACGTGCATCATAGTCCTGGCTGTCTGGAGGATTCGATGACCGACCGCACCCTCCTCGATATCTATCGTCACGAGCTGGACAACCCGCGACCGGACCACTACCTCCACTACCGTCCCGCCGGCACCAGGTCTTACGGAACCCTGGACTTCTTCCTCCGGACTGCGGCGCTTGCCGACGCCTTCGCCGACCTCGGCGTTGGTCCCGGCGATCGCGTCATGGTCCTCTGCGACACCCGCCCCGAGTGGCACATGATGGACATCGCGGTGCTCGACCTGGGCGCGGTGAACGTTCCGATCTACGGCACCCTGACGCCGGAACAGGTGGCCTATCAGGTGCAGGACTCGGGTGCGCGGGTTGCGGTGGCCGAGGACGCCGAGCAGATGGCCAAGTTCCTCGAGGTCCGCGACCGGTGCCCGAATCTCGCGCACCTGCTGCAGCTGGAGGGAGAGCGTGCCGCAGGCGTTCTCGCCCTCGAAGAACTGATGAGCGCTGCCAAGGATGGCGCCGGGGTGCGTTTCTGGGAGCGCGCCGCCCGCATCGACGAGGACGACCTGGCGACCATCGTCTACACCTCGGGCACCACCGGCGAACCCAAGGGGGTGATGCTCACCCACCGCAACATCGTGACGAACGCCGTCGAGGCCCTCGGTCGGGTGGACCTCTCGACCGACGAGCTCGGTCTCGAGTGCCTGCCCCTGTGCCACATGATCGAGCGGGTCGCGGGCTTCATGTACATGAGCCTCGGCGCGTCGCGGGCTTACTGCTCGGTGTATCACGTGGGCGGACTGATGGGCGAGATCCGGCCGGCGGTCTTTGCCGCCGTCCCGCGGTTGCTCGAGAAGGTGCACGCGACGGTGATGGCGAAGGCGAACTCGGCATCGCCGGTGCGGAGGCGCTGTTCCACTGGGCGATCGCCACCGGGACCGAGGTCGCGCGACGTCGACTGGAGGGCGGAGAGATCGGCGCCGGTCTTGTCCTCAAGCATCGCATCGCCGACCGTCTCGTGCTGGCCAAGGTGCGCGGCGCTCTCGGCGGTTCGTTGCGGGCGGTGTTCTGCGGCGGCGCCGCCGTGCCGATGTACGTCCACGAGTTCTTCCAGGCCATCGGCGTGCCGGTGCAGGAGGCGTGGGGGCTGACCGAGACCTCGCCCATCATCACGATGAACGGGCCGACGCCGGACACCATGCGGCCGGTTCGGTGGGGCGCGCCCTGCCCAGCTTCGAGATGCGGGTCGCCGACGACGGTGAGCTCCTGGCCAGAGGCCCGTCGGTCTTCAGCGGCTACTGGAACAAGCCCGGGCCACCGCCGAGGTCTTCGATGACGAGGGCTTCTTCCACACCGGGGACATCGGCACCATCGACGGTGACGGGTTCGTCTTCATCACCGACCGCAAGAAGGACCTGATCGTCACCGCCGGCGGCAAGAACATCGCCCCGCAGCCTGTGGAGAGCGCGCTCAAGCAGTCGCCGCTGGTGGAGAACGCGGTGCTGATCGGCGACGGTCGGCCCTTCGTCGTCGCGCTGCTGGCGCCCGACCCGGAAGCGGTGGCGGCGTGGGCCCGCGACCACGGTGTGGACCCTTCCGAACTTCGCAGCGGCGCTCGCGCATCCGGACCTCGTGAGCCGCTACGTGGAGGTCGTCGAGGGCGTCAACGCACGGCCTCGCGCGTTTCGAGCAGATCAAGGAGTTCCGGGTCCTGCCCAGGGCCTTCACCGTCGACGGCGGCGAGCTCACCCCGACCATGAAGGTCAAGCGAAGGGTTGTGGCCGAGGCCTACGCCGACCTCATCGAGGCCATGTACGGCGCGCCGCGAGCTTGAACTGCAGGCTGAGGTATCCTCCACGGTCATGGAACTCTGGCTGGCGCGCCACGGCGAAACGACGTACTCGGCCTCGAAGCGGGTCGCGGGGTGGAGCGATCCCCCGTTGACCGACAACGGCCGCCGTCAGGCCGAAGCTCTGCGCCCGGTGATCGATGGGGCAGAGTTCGACGGGGTCTGGTCATCGGATCTCGTGCGCGCCGTCGAGAGCGCGCGGTTGGCGTGGGGTGAGGCGGCTCCCGACCCCAGGCTGCGGGAGTGCAACTTCGGCGCCCTCGAGGGCTGCAGCTACACGGAAGCGGACTCGACCTACGGCGAGGTCTTTCGGGAGTTTCGCGGCTTTCAGGCGCCGGACGGCGAATCGCACGCGGAGTTCTGCACCAGGATCCGGCGATTCGTCGAAGACCTGGACCCCGGACGGCACCTGCTCTTTGTGCACGGTGGCGTCATCCGGGCCTTGACCCAGGATCTCGGGCTGGATCGTTTTGTCGCCACCGGCACCCTGGTCAAGCTCGATTGGGACGCCGCCGAAGTCACCATGATTCACGAGCCGGGGAATACTGAACGCCCGGTGTGATTTCTGACAGGCATGAGATATCGCACGTTCTTCGCTGCCGTGATCGTGGTCGTGGTCGCCGGTATGGCGTCGGCCGTCGACGGAAGATTACGGCCACGGGCAACGCCAGGGTGCAGCTGGTAGCGAGGCAGCACGGCGGCGAACCGGTCTTTCTCGGAGTGAGCTTCGACATCAAGCCCGGCTGGCACATCTACTGGAAGAACCCCGGCGGCGCCGGTCTTGCCACCGAGATCCGTTGGCGGTTGCCTGAGGACGCCGAGCACGGCGACCTGCTGTGGCCTTTGCCGGTCGCCTTCACCCAGAGCGGCGACATCCCCGGCTACGGTTACGAGGGCTCGGTGGTGCTGGCGACCGAGCTCCGGTCGGCTACCGCATTGCCCGGCACGGCTGTGGTTGGAGCTTCAGTTTCATGGCTCGCCTGCAAGGATGTGTGCGTCCTGGGTTCGGCCGAGCTCGAATCATCGTGGGCGGAGGTGGCGATCGATCCCGGGTTCTCCGTCTGGGCAGAGTCGCTTCCCCGGACATTCGATGGGTCCGATGCGCCGTTCATCCTGACCGCGAAGGGAAGCCTGACCGCGGGCCACATCGATCTGTGGCTCCAGTGGCGGACCGCGCCGCGATCCAGTCGAGTTCTTTCCCGATCCCCCCGAGGGTCTCGAAGTGAAAGATGTCACGATTCAGATCCCGGGGTGGGTTGACGCGCGTCGACGCGGCCGTGCGATGCGATGGCCGGTTCGACGGTCACACCCGACACCCTGGATTCGGTGGTGGTGGTCACCGACGAGAACCACCATCGTCGCGGCTGGGAGCTGGCCGTCGACCTCACAACAGAAGCTCAATAAAGGAGACGATATGCAACGCAAGATCATGATCATCGCGTGTGTGGTTCTGACGGCCCTGGCGGGTTCAGCGGCGGCGGGTGTCGGGGCCGCGGTTGGATCGCCCGCCCCGGACTTCACCCTGACGGACACGGCCGGCAATCAGGTGAGCCTGTCCGATTATTCGGGCCAGGTCGTGGTGCTCGAGTGGCTCAACCCCGACTGCCCCTTTGTCCAGCGCCACTACTCGGCCGGGACCATGAAGAACCTGGCCGCCCAGTACGGCGCCCAGGGCGTGGTTTGGCTGACCATCAACTCCACCAACTATATGGACGCCGAGGCCAACGCCGCGTTCAAGGCCGCCAACGAACTGCCGTACGCGATCCTGGTCGACCAGTCGGGTGAGGTCGGTCACCTCTACGGAGCGGCCACCACGCCCCACATGTTCGTCATCGACGGCAACGGGACGCTGGTCTATGTCGGCGCCATCGATGACGACCCGCGTGGCACCAACGACGGACCGGCAACCAACTACGTTGCCGCCGCGCTCGATGAGATCCTGGCCGGCGAGGCGGTCACCACCGCCGAGACCAAGCCTTATGGGTGTTCGGTGAAGTACAAGAAGTAATTTTAAATTTTGAATTATGAATTTTGAATTTCCGCACGGTCCACGCATGGCCTGAGCGCTCTAGTGTTCGGAAGCGCGCGCGGAAAGGCCTCGTGCGGCGGCGGTGCCACTTTTGACATTGTCGGGTGTTTCGATGTTCCGGGCGGTACGATGTCGAGGGCAGACAATGTCAAGGGTGGCTCCGCACGGGAAGCGAGACCTGAAAGCCGGGGCAGCCCGAACATCCGGAAACGGAAATTCTCACCTCCCGGGAAGCGCCTGCGGAAACGAGTCGCGTGCGGCGGAGGTGCCCGGCTTCGCCTCCCGCTACGCCGTGGCAACTCCCGGGAAGCGAGGTCTGAAACCCGGGTTCTCTCGAACATCCGGAAACAGACGACCTCGACACCCACTCACCGCGGCCGTCAGAGGTAGCGCTTCCTGAGAGCTGCCTCCCGCTCGTCGAGCTCGGCCTCGATATCGCGGACGATCTCCATGAAGCGGAGCGTGGCGGGCGAGAGAGTATGGTTGGGGCGCGAGATGAAGCCGTAGTGGAACTTCAACCACGGTTTGGAGAATTGCACGACTGCGAGCTTTCCAGCTTCGAGATCTTCCTCGGCCATCGTGAGCGTGGCGCCCACCAGAATGTCCGACTCGTGCGCCAGGACCAGGAGGTCCGAAACGACATCGACCTCGAGAGCCGGTACGAACTCGCCGGTCACTTGGTCCCACTGGCCCGCCCGCCCGACGTCTTCCGGGAGGTATCCGCCGACGCGCTTCGGGACGCGAATACCGGCCCACGGATAGCACAACAGTTGTTCGAGTGCACAGTGCTTTTGCGCCGCCACTGGGTGCCGCGGTCGCGCGAGGAAATACACATTCCGGTCGGCCACGATCTCCGTGTTGAGGCCACGCTCCGAGGCGACCTCGAGGTCGGCGACGCCGAGATCGCAGCGGCCCCGGGCCACATCGGCGGCAACCTCCGCATAGCCCGCCACTCGAATCCTGCACTGGACCTCGGGGTGGTCCGCGGAGAACCTGGCGACAGCGAGCTTCCCCGAGAGCGCCGACGGGTAAGGCCCGAGGCTGACCGCGAGGGTGCCGGCGCCGAGGCCCTTGAAAAGCTCGACCTCGCGTTCGAGTTCGGTGACGCTCAGCAAAATCTCCCGCGCACGGTCGACGACGACCCTGCCAAGACGAGTCGTTTCCACGCCGCCGCGAGAACGGTCGAAGAGCCGCGCGCCGAGCGCCCTTTCGAGGGATTGAATGCTGCGGCTGAGGGCCGGCTGGGTCAGGTTCAGAGCCTCCGCTGCCTTACGGAAGTTGCCGTGCTCGGCGAGGGCCAGAGCGTGGCGGAGCTTGTGGGTCGACATCATGAGAAAATATTATCAAAACAACAAAAAAATTCATTGGACATCAAGGAACAGGATTTCGAAAATAATACGACCTGATATCGAAATTTTTGGGAACAACCCGGACGGGATCGGGCGATGGCTATCGGCTGCGAAAATGAGGTTTCGGAACTAAAGATTGCGAGCTTTGCGGTGGTGCTTCACTGGAGATTGACACCGGCCGGAAACACTCGGAAATCGAGCGGTGTTGAACTCAACAGATTTCGTCGAATATCAAATAGGTACCAGAATCAATCCGTCACGTGTGCGGCGCAATCTCGTCACGGGTGGTTTTGAGGGTATTCCCCGTGCCGAAGGAATCGTATCGCGACCGGTTCGAGAGCCGACCGCCACGCTCGAGGTGGTGGCCTCCTTTCTTGACGGTTGTTCGCGCTAAATACTGACCCATTGTGTGACGAAAGGAGTGAGTGATGTCTCGTAAGTTATTCGTATCTCGATCGTTGAGGGTTTTGCTGTTGGCTGCGGTTGTTGTGGTCTGGGCGGTCGGACCGGCCCAGGCCCAGGACAAACCCAATATCCTGTTTATCGTCTCTGACGACACCGGCTTCGGCGACCTCGGTCCCTACGGCGGCGGCGAGGGTCGCGGGATGCCGACGCCCAACATCGACCAGATAGCCGCCGAAGGCATGACCTTCTTCTCATTCTACGCCCAGCCGAGCTGCACACCGGGCCGGGCGGCGATGCAGACCGGGCGCATTCCGAACCGCAGCGGCATGACCACGGTGGCCTTTCAGGGCCAGGGTGGGGGGCTGCCCGCCGCCGAGTGGACGCTCGCCTCGGTGCTCAAGCAGGCCGGTTACCAGACCTACTTCACCGGCAAGTGGCACCTCGGGGAGGACGACTACGCGCTGCCCAACGCGCAGGGTTACGACGAGATGAAGTACGTCGGACTGTACCACCTGAACGCCTACACCTACGCCGACCCGACCTGGTTCCCCGACATGGATCCCGAGCTGCGCGCGATGTTCCAGAAGGTGACGATCGGGTCGCTCTCCGGCAAGGCGGGGGAAAAGCCGACGGAGGACTTCAAGATCAACGGGCAGTACGTCAACGAGCCCGACAAGAACGTCACGCTGCACGGCGTCAACTATCCCGACGGCGTGGTCGGGATTCCGTACTTCGACAGCTATGTCGAGAAGGCGGCGCTGGAGTTCCTGGAAGCGGCGGCGGCGGACAATTCGAAGCCCTTCTTCATCAACGTCAACTTCATGAAGGTCCACCAGCCCAACATGCCGGCGCCCGAGTTCGAGCACAAGTCGCTGTCGAAGTCCAAGTATGCGGACTCGGTGGTGGAGCTGGACGCGCGGATCGGCGCCATTATGGACAAGCTGAAAGAACTCGGCCTCGACAAGAACACCCTCGTGTTCTACACGACCGACAACGGCGCCTGGCAGGACGTCTACCCCGACGCCGGTTACACCCCCTTCCGCGGCACCAAGGGAACGGTGCGCGAAGGCGGCAACCGCGTGCCGGCGATCGCCGTCTGGCCGGGCAAGATCGAGCCGGGCGTCAAGAACCACGACATCGTCGGCGGCCTCGACCTGATGGCGACCTTCGCCTCTGTGGCGGGCGTCGCGCTGCCAGAGAAGGACCGCGACGGGCAGCCCATCATCTTCGACAGCTACGACATGTCGCCGGTGCTCTTCGGAACCGGCAAGTGTGCCCGCGACTCGTGGTTCTACTTCACCGAGAACGAGCTCTCACCCGGCGCGGCGCGGGTCGGCAACTACAAGGCGGTGTTCAACCTGCGCGGCGACAACGGAATGGCGACCGGAGGCCTCGCGGTGGATTCCAACCTGGGCTGGAAGGGCCCGGACAAGTACGTCGCCACGGTGCCCCAGGTCTTCGATCTGTGGGCCGACCCGCAGGAGCGATACGACATCTTCATGAACAACTACACCGAACGCACTTGGACGCTGGTGACGATCAGCGAGGCGATCAAGAACCTGATGAAGACCTATACGAAATACCCGCCGCGCAAGCTCCAAAGCGAGTCCTATACCGGCCCGCTCACGATCACGCAGTACCAGCGGTTCCAGTACATCCGCGATCAGCTCGAAAAAGACGGGTTCAGCCTCTCGCTGCCGACGGGCAACTGAGACGGGACTGAGCTGGTGCGGTGACACGAATCAGCTCTTGATGAATGACCTGCCCCTCGGCGTGCCGCAGCACGTCGGGGGGCTTTCCTTTTTGACGTCTCGAACACCCGGCTTCGGCCGGATTTCCGGCATAATCGAAATCCCGATGTGGTTGATCAGGTGTCAGGTCCACAAAATGACGGGCTGCTGGAAAAGGAAAGATCGTGTCAGATCCGGATTCGGAACTCGACAGAGAACACGAAGCTGAATCCGCGGGCGTGCCGTTGCGGCGGCTGCTGGCACTGGCTGCGCCCGAGTGGCGGCGGTTGGCCGTCGCGTCAGTCTTTCTCCTGGTCGGAGGTGCTGCCAGCCTCGCCTATCCGAAGGTGATCGGGGTCCTGATCGATGCCGCGGTCGCGGGCGGTGCCTCGACCGTCAACCGGGTAGCGGTCATCATGGCCGCCATCTTTGCCGTGCAGGCGGTGGCGGTGGCCCTGCGCTACTACCTCTTCTCGGTCGCCGGTGAGCGTATCGTCACGCGGTTGCGCGAATCCGTCTACCGCTCGATCGTCGACCAGGAGATCGCGTTCTTCGACGCCCGCAAGACCGGCGAGCTCACCAGTCGCCTGACCGCCGACGCCACCGTCATGCAGAACACGGTCAGCGTCAATCTCTCGATGGGGTTGCGCAACCTGGTGATGGTGGTGGGCGGACTGGTGCTGCTGGCCGCCTCTTCGATGCGGCTCACCCTCTTGATGCTGGCCCTGGTGCCGCCGGTGGCCCTCGGCGCAGTGGTGGTCGGGCGCCGCATGTCGAAACTCGCGAAGGCCGCCCAGGATGCCCTCGCCCGCGCCAACGAGGCTGCGGAGGAGACCATCGCCGGCATCCGTACGGTGCGCAGCTTCGCCCGCGAAGCGGCCGAGGCCGACCGCTATGGCGAACGGATCTGGGAGTCGTTCAGGGTCTCCAGAAGCCGGATCCGGGTGATGGCGGTCTTTATCGGCGTCATGACCCTGGCCGCCTTCGGTTCGGTTTCGGCGGTCTTGTGGTTCGGCGGCCGCATGGTGATGGCCGGCGACCTGTCGGTGGGCGAGCTCGCTTCCTTCATCCTTTACACGCTGATTGTCGCCATGTCCTTGAGCGCGTTGGCCGATCTGTGGTCCGATTTCGCGCGCGCCCGTGGCGCGTCGGAACGGGTCTTCGAGCTGATCGACCGCACGCCGACCGTGGATGCGGGCGGCGACGAACGGCCGGAAATCGTCGCCGGCTGCGTGGAATTTGCAGGAGTCGAATTTTCGTATCCGGTGCGGCCCGACGTCCAGGTGTTGACAGACGTCAGTCTGAACCTCGATCCCGGCCAGATGGTGGCCCTGGTCGGGCCGTCGGGCGCCGGCAAGTCGACTGTCGCAGCGCTCTTGCTGCGGTTGTACGATCCGGATGCGGGCGCTATCCACCTCGACGGTCGCGATCTGCGTGAACTCGACGCCCGCTGGCTGCGGTCGCGGATCGGCACCGTCGCCCAGGAGCCGGTTCTCTTCTCGACCTCGGTGGCCGCCAACATCCGCTACGGCCGGCCCGACGCGACCGACGACGAGGTCGAGGCGGCGGCGCGGGCGGCCAACGCCCACGACTTCATCTCCGGTCTGCCCGACGGCTACGAAACCGAGGTCGGCGAGCGCGGCGTGCGGCTGTCGGGCGGCCAGAAACAACGGGTGGCCATCGCCCGCGCCATCCTCAAGGACCCGCCGATTCTCATACTCGACGAGGCCACGTCCTCGCTCGACGCCGAGTCCGAATCACTCGTCCAGGACGCCCTCGAACGGCTCATGACCCACCGCACCAGCCTGGTGATCGCCCACCGGCTGTCGACCGTTCGCAACGCCGATCTGGTGGTGGTGCTCGACGGCGGGCGGGTCGCCGAAACCGGAAACCACGATGAGCTCATGGCGGTCGACGGCCTCTACCGCCGCCTGGTCAGCACGACCAACCGCTGGTCGAGGCGGCTGGTGGACCGCGACTTCATCAAGGCCAACCAGAGCGATACCTACCGCAACCGCCTCCGGGTGGCCGGTGCCAAGCTGACCATCGACGGCTCGCCCCAGGGCTTCACGGCGTGGCGCGACCGACCCTACTACGACCCGGTGGGCGACTACCCGCCGGGCTATGCGGGCTACGCCGCAGCCACCCACGCGCAGGTGGTGGACGCCGTGGCGTGGGCCTACGCCAACGACGTACAGATCATCACCCACTCCAACGGCGAGGCCGCATCGGACCTCCTGATCGCAGCCCACGAGGCCGCCATCGCCGCGCACGGGCCGAGCGCCGAGCGTCCGGTGCTGATCCACGGCCAGTTCCTGCGCTCTGATCAGTTGGACGATCTCAAGCGGCTCGGCATCATGCCGTCGCTGTTTCCCATGCACACCTTCTACTGGGGCGACTGGCACCGCGAGCACACGGTCGGCCCCGAGCTCGTGGACGACATTTCGCCGACAGGCTGGTGCGTGCAGCGCGGCGTCAAGTTCTCGTCGCACCACGATGCGCCGGTGGCCTTCCCGGACTCCATGCGGATCCTGGATGCGACGGTGACGCGACGCTCGCGCTCCGGCGACATCATCGGCCCGGCGCAGCGGGTGGACGTGATCACCGCGCTCAAGGCGATGACCATCTGGCCGGCGTGGCAGAAGCACGAGGAGGCGAGCAAGGGCTCCATCGAGCCCGGCAAGCTGGCCGACTTCGTGATCCTGTCGGCGGACCCGACCGCCGTCGACCCCGAGACCCTCGACCGGATCATGGTCACTGAGACCATCAAGGAGGGGGAAACCGTGTTCGCGATGTCCGACACTCAGGGTACGGCCTCGGCCGGCGAGCGTACGAATCGACACG
The DNA here is from genome assembly GCA_963714885.1 of Candidatus Sulfomarinibacteraceae bacterium. Lineage (GTDB taxonomy): Bacteria > Acidobacteriota > Thermoanaerobaculia > Thermoanaerobaculales > Sulfomarinibacteraceae > Sulfomarinibacter. The sequence continues at coordinate 103,034 of CAVQQV010000032.1, forward strand.
ACAGGTAGTCCGGCGCCGATTGCTGTGAAGCCGGAAGGATAGAGATGTCATGCAGAGCGCCGGTGATTGGTTGAGATCGTGGAAGCTCGTGAGCTGGCGGACCGCCGTCGTGGTCGCGGTTGTCGTCTACGGCCTGGTCGGCTTTTTCGTGGTGCCGAGGATCGCCAAGAAGCTGATCGTCGAAACTGCGCGGGAGCGAACGGGACGCGAGGTGACGGTGGAGGAGGTGCGCTGCAACCCCTTCGCGTTGTCGCTGACGATCCGCGGTTTCTCGATGCCGGACCGCCCGGGGTCGACCCTGCTCGCCTTCGACGAGCTCTACGCCAACGCCCAGGTCTCGAGCCTCTTCCGGTGGGCCGCGACCCTCAAGGAGCTGCGGATCGAAAACCCGTACCTCGGACTGCGTCGCTTCGCCGACGGTGGGATCAACGTGCTCGAGCTGATGAAAGACATCGAGGCGCGGACGCCCCCCGACGACGCTCCGGATGACGACGGTCTGCCGAGGGCCGTCCTGCATCACATCCTGGTGTCCGGGTCCACCATCGACCTCGAGGACTTCGCCCGCGACGAGCCGTTGCAGATGACCTTCGGCCCCTCCGAGTACGAGCTGCGCGATATCAGCACCATCCCCGACCGCCAGGGAGACAACGACTTCATCATCGGTCTCGTCCAGGACGGCACCATCAAAGTGTCGGGTGATGTCGTGGTCGAACCGTTCGGCCTCGACGGCACCGTCACCATCGACGCGCTCTTCCTCGAATATGCGTGGCCGCTCCTCAAGCCGTACTTCGAGTTCGACCTCGGGGGGGGCCAGGCGGGCGGTCGATTCGACTACTCGATCGCGCTCGCGGACGACGGCCTGCACGCGACGATCTCCGGCTTCGACTATCGGGTCGAGAATCTCGAGGTGACGCCCCGCGATCAAGACGTCACCGTCCTCGAGGTGCCGATGCTGACGATTACCGGCGGAGGCCTGGTCTGGCCGGAGGCCCATCTGACCGCCGCTGAGGTGACCGTCCAGGGTGCCGAAGCCTTCCTCTGGCTCGAGCCCGACGGCACCCCGAGCTGGGAAGAGCTGGTCCCGAAACAGACCCAGGAGCAGGTCGCGAAGACCTATCACCAGGTGGAGGAGGCCTTTCCCTGGGAGATCGATGTCGGGCGTTTCGAAATCACGAACGCGAGCGCGAACTTCGAGGACCGCACCTTCGATGAGCCGGTGCAGTTGAGGGTGGAGAACGCGAACCTCGCGCTCACCGACATCGTCACCGGCCCAAACCACCGGTGGGGATTGGCGGCCTCGGCCATGCTCTTCGGCGAGGCGGCCGCGACGGCCGATGGGTTCGTCGCCACGGGACCCATGCGTCTCGAGACCTCGGTCGGGGTGGAGGGCCTCGATCTCGGCCACCTCCGGGCCTACATCGAGCGAATGGCGCCGCTCGATCTCCGCGCGGGTGTGCTGGAGTCGAAGGGCACCGTCACCGTCGATCCCGAAGGTGATGGTCCGGTCGCAGCATTTGCCGGGGACCTTGACATTCTCGAGATCGATCTTCGAGAGACCGTAGTCGGGTCACGGGTGCTGCAGTGGGGGCGGGTGGACACCCGTGGCATCGAGGCGTCGGTCGAGCCGATGGCCCTGCGCGTGGATTCGATCGACATCCACGGCGCCGGCATCGACATCGTGGTCTCCGAGGACGGCAGGGTCAATCTGATCGAGCTCTTCAAAGCCCTGGCCGAAAGGTCGGCGGCAGCGGGTGGCGGTGAGGGCGGCGAGATGCCGCCCGTAGCGGTGCGAACCGTGACCCTCCACGGGTGCACGGGGGCCTACACCGACCGGACGCTGACGCCGCCGTTCACCCTCGCCCTGGAGCCGGTGGACGGCACGATTCGCGGTATCTCGTCGGAGGGCGCGGGTGGGGCGAAGCTCGAGATCGAGGCCCCGGTCCGCAGCGGAGGTCTCATGGACCTCGAAGGCGAGATGGACCTCTTCGATCCCAAACGACTCACCGATCTCTCGATCGACCTGCGCCAGACGGTGCTGCCACCGGTCTCGCCGATGTCGGTGCGCTACATCGGCCACCCCATCGACGAGGGTACGGTCGACATCGCCTTGCGGTACGAGATCACCAGCTCGGACCTCGTGGGGAGTAACCGGTTCGTCACCGACCAGCTCGCTCTCGGCGACAAGGTCGAGGGCGAGGGGTTGGTCAACCTGCCGTTCAAGCTCGGGGTCTCGCTGCTCACCGACAAGGAGGGGCACATCACCCTCGAGTTTCCGATCGAGGGCAATCTCGACGACCCGGCATTCGGCATCGGCAACGCCATCGGTTCGGCCGCACAGGAGATCATGGGCGAGCTGATCAAGTCGCCGTTCCGTCTGCTCGGCAAGCTCGGCGGCGGCTCGGGCGACGAGGATCTCGGTTTTGTCGAGTTCAAGGCCGGCAGCGCCGAGCTCGGAACCACGGCCGCCGACAAGCTGCGGACGCTGGCTGCGGGCGCGGACCAGCGTCCCGAGCTCGTGCTTCAGGTGGAAGGGGCGTTCGAGCCGGAGGCCGATACGGAGGCCCTGCAGGAGGCCGCGTTCGAGGCCCTGATCGCCGAGCGGCAGACCGGCGGCGAGGAAGAGGCAGCGGGCTCCGCATCACTCCAGTTGCTGGAAGAGCTCTACCGTGAGAGTTCCGCAACGGAGGATCTCGAGGCCGTCCGGGCGCGCCACACGACGGCCGGCGAGGCGGTCGAGGGCGAGACGGCCGAACCCGTGTTCGACGAGACGGCCTACTCCCGAGAACTGACGGCGGCCCTGGTGGCCTCGCAGGTGGTCGACGAGGCGCAGCTCCGCGAGCTCGGGGCGTCGCGAAGTGAGGCGATTCGCGGCGTGCTGGTCGACCAGTTCGGGCTCGCAGGAACGCGGGTCCGGGTGACGGATCCGGTGGCGCTCGAGCCGTCGGGGGAACGCTGGGTGCGGTGCACGCTCGACGTTGCGGCGGGTGGAGGCTCGTAGCGAAGAGCAGCGGCCGCAAGCAGCTCGCACCGGCGAGTCGGAAGATTGGCTGAGTATTCCGGCCTCGGTCGTCAGAGCACGCTCAAAAGATTCTCCAGAGTCAGAAGATCGGTATGTGCATGGGGTTCCACGAACGGCCGGACATCCTTGAGTACTCGAGTCCAATCAAGACCCTCGATCCGTTCGCGAATCTCGACGCGCCAGTTTTCTGCGGTGAGCGCCCCCCGGTTCCAGCCGGTCTGGACCAGGGCGTTGTTCAGCAGTCGGAGATTCGGTTCCGGCCACTCGCGATCGGTGAGGTACCACAGCAGATCGAAGAGATCCCGACCCTTGGTCCAGGATCGCTGCAAGACGGCGTGAAGCTTGCCCGCGAGCAAGGACGATCTGTCGTGGTGGTGGAGCCGCAGGGTTTCGTACCGACGGACAAGCGTGGTCTCGAGCCCCGCACCCTGCGGCGGATTCGTGTCGATCTCCAGCTTGATGCGGAGAGTCTCTTCTCGACGGGCCGATAGACCGAGTTCGTGGAGCAGCCCCGGGAACTTGACATATCCGTTGTGGACGGGCGTGCTCGTCCGGAGGCGCAGATCGATCCGGTAATCTTCAGCCTCGAGGCTCGATCTGAGCCGACGGAGGGAGTCGCGAATATCGAATCCGCGCTTCGGATCCTCGAGGGTGAAATCCAGGTCCTCCGAATAACGTGGTAGACCGTAGAGGAATCGGAGTGCGGTGCCGCCTTGAAAGGCGATGGCCGTCATGGCGCCCGTGCGCTGAAGGGAACCGAGGATTCTCGCCTGGAGGTACTCCCGGGCGATATTGCGCGGGTCGGCCCCGGCCCTCGATCGTTCTTCCACGAGGTTGCGCAGAATGTCTTTCACAGGACCTCGAATTCCTCTGCCGATTCTCCGGCTCGGCGAACGACGGCCTCCGCGGCCCGCCGCACCTTGCCCCTGCCGAAGATCCTGGAGAGCCGCCCGAGTTTTTCGAGATCGATGCCCTCTTCCAGTTCGAGGCGGAGCTCGCTGAGAAACGCCTCCGATTCCGATCCCTTCTCGAGATACAAAAGGTCGAGCAGGGCCTTTTCGGGCTCGGCCACGAATGCCGGCTGGCGGACACCGACCACGATCTCGCGGAAGCCTCGAAAGAGTGATCTCTGGACGTGGCGAAAGACGAATGTGCCGAGTGGCGTCGTGAACTCGCCCGGACGCCCGGTGGTGACACTGGTGGTGACCAGAACAGCCTCCGGAATCAGTCCGTGGAAGCTCAATGCCGACTGGAGGCTGACATACGACGGCCTGACCATCCTGTTGGCAACCACGAAAGGGTGGGGTCTGACCTTTCCGTACGGCGGGGCCAGCGCATACAGACCGCGCCGCAGCCGGTGCACGCGGCCCCCGCTGACCCATCGCGAGAGCTGCTTGTGGATGTCGGCGGGATCGACCTTTCCACTGAGCAACAGGGAGGTCTCGAAGACCGGCTCGTCCTCGACGATGGCGAGGAGTTCTTCGAATTTCACAGCAATAATTTACCATTATTGGTAACTTGCTGCAATGAAATGTCGAAATTTTAACAAATGCCTCGGATCGACCCAGCTCAACCGAACATATGACGGTGGCCGCGGATTGTTACGGTTCTGTCAAAACCTGGGATTCTCAAACGTCCGGCCCGCACCATCGATACACTTGAAATGAGGGCGACCGGAGGTGTGGCATGGATCCGCAGACGAAATTGCGGTGGGACCCCGCTTTTCTGGGGCCTCTGGACGACGAGTTCGTACCGGTCACCGGGGAAGATCGTTGCTTTGCCGGTGAAGAGACGTACCTTTCGCGGCGGAAGCTCGACGCCCGCGAGAAACTGGTGACCGCGATCCAGCCCACCCTCGATCTCGTCCTGGATTCCGACGAGACGGTGCTCCACATCGCCCCGGTGATCCACAACCCGCGGTTTTTTGATGTCTTCGGTTTCGGTATGTGGTACGTCTACTTCTTCCGTGCGGCCCTGGTGCTGACTGACCGGCGTGTGGTCGAAATCATGCTGCGGAAGCCCGATCGTGCCGACACCCGCACCTGCTCCTATTCCTGGGGACAGGTGCAGACCATGAAGTTCACGTTCGGCACGCTGACCCTCAAGCCAGCCGAAGGCCGCACCCAGAAGTGGAAGATCCAGGAGCGGGGCGATCGGAAGCTGCTCAAGCTGCTGCTGCCGAAGATCGAACAACAGCTGGTGCCCGGGGACATCCACACCCCGCGTCCGGTCCCGCTCTGGCACTGCCCGGAGTGCGGCGCGGCGACGCCGAAACGCCCAGATGAGTGTTCGAACTGCGGGACCCGATTCAAGTCGCCGGGTCTGGCGGCGGCGCTCGCCCTCGCCTTTCCCGGCGCGGGTCTGCTCTACGCCGGGCACCCAGTCCTGGCCATGTTCGACTTCATCGGCGAGGCGATCCTGTACCTCATCGTCGCGGTCTCGTTCGTCTTTGCGACGGGGCCCGAGGCGGTGGCCTCCGCGGTTGTGGTCAGTGTGATGTTCCTGTTCTTCACCAAGCTCGAGAGTGCCCACGTCTCGGCGGTCCTCGCTCGCCGCACCTGCCCCGACCCGAAAAGGGCGAACTGGCGTCGCGGCGCGGTGGCCGGTGCGGTGGCGAGTCTCGCGCTGATGGCGGTGCCGCCGGTGTTCACCGGCGTGTTGGGCGGCGCGGTCAATATCGTGGATCGCGACCTCGATTTCGCCTCCAACGACCTGGGGTGGAGCGGTGGTCACGATCCCGAGGCATGGGCATTCGGCAGCGAGGTTGACCAGCGTTCGGAGTGGATCCGTGAAGACGGCCAGGGCCTCTTTGTGTGGTCGCTGCCCCTCGGCGTCGGTGAGACCGAAGAGACCTTTATCGCGACTGTCGCGGAGAACATGGGCCCCGACCTTGTCGACCCGACGAACCTCGGCGGGTTCGAAGGCATCCGCGTCATCGAGG
>CAVQQV010000033.1:0-112775 GCA_963714885.1 Candidatus Sulfomarinibacteraceae bacterium
TCTCACCGCAGTCACGAATCTTCGTTGTCATCACCATGGGCAAAGAACTCTTCCCACTGGGCGATCTCGTGCGAGGACAGTCGCGACTCCTGAGCGGAACGACGCGCCGGCGGACGGCGGCCGCGCCACTCCGCCAGGGTTCGCACACTGGAGCCCTTGCTGCGCGCGCGGGCGCGGAGGGCACGATCATCCGTCACCACCACCCACTGCGCTGCTTCCCTGCCGGCGGGAAGCATTCCGATGATCACGTCATCGGCGGCGGCAACCCCCGAGTATCGCACCGTCACGCGACCGAGGTGCTCTACCGAGGGCGAGCCCTGAGGTGGAGGGCCGTCGAAGACGACGACGACCTGAAGGGACTCGCGCCGCACCAGATCCAACGAGTGACGGCGAACGTCGGCGCGGCTTTGGTGTGGTGGCGGGAGACTGTGAAGGAGATTGTTGCCGTCAACGACGACGGGCATCTTCAGTGCATCTGCCGTGCGCGCCGCAGCAGTCGCTGCAGCTCACGCGAGCCCGCCAAATCCTTGTACATCCGGTTGGCGGCTTCGTTGTCGGGATCGACTGCCAGGGCGCGTTCGAGTGACTTGCGCTGCCGTTCGACGTGGTTGCGGCGGCGCCAGAAATCCGCCAATTCGAGCCACGAGTCGACATGTTTGGGGTCCGCTTCGATCGCTCGTCGCAAACAGGCGAGAGCGCGATTGACCCACAACGGGTTGCGCTGCAGCAGCCGCGCGAGCTTGAGCAATTCGTTCGGCCGCGGGTCGAGCGCACAGGCCCGTTCGAGAAGTTGGATCGCGAGATACAGCTCGTTGTCCCTGATGAGTTCGTCGGCACGTTTCAAATTGGCTTCGACGAGCTCCTTGCGGGCCTGAGGATCCACCAGTCCCCGTTTCGACTTCTCGATCCCGTGGCTCTCGGCCTCGACCATCTTCAAGATGCCGTCGTAGCGCTCCCGCGCTCGGTGCGAGGAAAGGACCTCATAGGCCGCGCGGCCGCGCTCGACGATCCGTTCCAGGTGGCCGACCATGTCCTTGAGGTGGGGCCGGGTGGCCCCCTCGGGGGAATACCGCTTCTTGATGTTCGTCCAGGCGTCTTTGATCTCAGCGGGATTGGCTTCCCGCTGCAGCCCCAGGGCCTTGTAGTGGTCCACCTTCGTGACGGCCTCCGACAGCTTGCGGATGAACTTGCGCTCTTCGATCTGACGCTCGCTGAAATCACCGTATTCCGCCTCAGGCGCTTCAGGAGGGGCCTCGAGTTCCATCACCGGTTCGATGTCCAGATCCACAGGGGTCGGCGGGGATTCCGGGTTCACCACCGCCTCGCCCTCGAGGATCACGGTTCCGGACAAAAGCAAGGTATAGAGCGTGGTGTAGAGCTGGGCCTCAGGCAGTGACGAGAGACGCACCAGTTCGCCAATGTTTTTCGCGGCGTCGAGACGGCTCAACAAAAACCCCTCGGTAGGATTGAGCTCTACGTCCTCGATCATCTGTTTGAACGATGGCGCCAGGATCGCGCGCCGCACCGGCGGTCCGATCGCTCTCCGGATCGCATCGATGTCCGTGAACTCGCGGGCGGCGATCAGAATGATCTGCGAGGTGACGACGTTCGGCAGGGTGTCGAGTTGTCCCTCTCCTCCGCCATCTACAAACTGACAACTCGTCCGCGGCGCCGCCGAGGCGCGTCGAATGATCGTGAGAGCCAGTTCCTGGAGCTCGTGTTCGAGGTCGTCCGCAGAGATATAGCCTCGCGCCACCAGAATGTGACCGAATGGCGGCGAAGCGCCCCCACCCTGGGCGAGCAGGATCAACGCGCGGTCATCCTCGCTGATTTTGCGGCGGTCGACCAGCCACATACCGAGTTTCTCTTCTTCCAACTGCGACCGCGCCGCGCGAATTTCACCGTTTGTAAAGAGAATCTCACGCGCACTGGAGCCCGCCACCGCCTGCAAGGAGCCGGTGGCGCAGGCCGCTGCGAGTTCGGCCATCAAAGTCGGCAGGGGCCGAAGCGCAGCGATCTCACCCATGACCTCACCCACCCGACGCCGCGGATGGCCTGTCCTCGTCGCCCATGAGTTCAATCGGATGGGGGTCAAAACCCTCACGTCGCAGACCTTCCGGCACCTGTTTTGCCGCACTCTGGGCCGCGTCGCGACTGCCGAAATCACCCCACACCAGCTGCCAACAGTCGTCTCGGCCGTTCGACTCGGCTGCCACCGGGCGAACCGAATCGGGGTGTTGATCTGCCTTCTTCAGGACCCGCTGCAGATCCTGTGGCTCACACCCCATATCCACTACCAAGCCCCAGTGGCCGTTGGTCGGCGCGCCGGCATCCCCGGAGACGTTGGAATTGTCACCGGACCGAGTGACGGCCCACGCGATCGCCAGGAGGACGATCAGCAGCACCGCGGCGCTGCCGACGATCCAGCTGACCGGAATGCGCCGCCGTGACGACTCGGAAAACTCCTCTGCCGGCAGCAGATCGACCTCGCCATCAACCAGCAACGCCGGTTCCGGCTCGAGGATGCCCGTGATCACGAGTGCCGCCAACAGTCGGGATACTTCATCGACCGAGTGTTCAGATCGGGCTGCCACCTCTCGCGCCGTGCGCTCGCCGGAGATCTTGGAAACAATCAAGTCGGCCTCTTCGGACAGCCTCAGGGGCGAGTACAACTCGAGAAAACCCGGCGATCTGCTGAGAAACACGTCGAGGTCGGGCAGGATGGTCGACGCGGTCGCACCCGTGGTGTCAGAAAGCACCAGTTCTACGAGGGTGTGCGTTATCGAGATCGTTGCGCCATCGACCTGGTCGGGTTCGCCCTCGACAATTTCGAGCTCACGCCTGGGATCGAGCAGCCACTGCTTGAGGTGCTGCTGCAAGAGCTCCTTTGCCGCGCCCATCGCGTACGTCTCGGCGATTTGTCCAGCGGCGGCGAGCTCACGCGCCTCTTCGAGGAGATCGATCCGACCGATCGGCTCGCAGCTCAACCGATGACAGAGAGCGGAGGTGTCGATGCCTTCGACAAACCTTATGCGCCCCCTGCAAATCCTCAAAATCAATTCGCCGTCGGTCCAGCGCAGTTGCGCAGCGCCGCCTTCCTGGCGAGCGATCCACTGTGCCAGTTGCCAGATTTCGTGAGGGTCGGTCATGGCCACAGAATATTGCATTCGAGGCCGCATTGTAAAGCGGCGTAGCGATCGCGGAGATTGTCAGGACGCGGCCGCAGTGCGTTTCGGATCGCCGCGCGACCACCCCCTCTCACGTGATCATTCGATATCATTTTTCTGGTGATTTGCGACGCTTGACACACGAACCGTTGCCCTCTACCATGACGTTCCCGACGGTTTTCCGTTTGGGAGGTTAGCTCAGCGGTTAGAGCACCTGCCTTACACGCAGGGGGTCGTGGGTTCAAATCCCCCACCTCCCACCAACCCTGAGCCAACACGATGCGGGGTCGTAGTTCAGCTGGATAGAACGCTGGCCTGTCACGCCGGAGGTCGCGAGTTCGAGTCTCGTCGGCCCCGCCATATTCAATAGTCGGCCGCCCTTTCGGGCGGCCTTTTTTTGAATCATCGGGAGCCTCGTGGCACCGTTGCCTGCGAACCGGCTCTGCACGACTCGCTCCGCGACTCGCGCGATCCGGTGGGTCGCAGCCACCGGCGGCATCGTGTCTCGTCGGCCCCGCCATATTTCTCAACGCCGCCCTTTGGGCGGCGTTTTCCTAATCACGCTCAGTGTTGGGCGGGTGGCTCATTCCGAATTCCGAATTCCGAATTCCGAATTCCTAATTCTTGACTCTACCCCACCACAACACAGTCGGTGCTGCCGTGGACATTGGGCTCGTAGCCGTCCGCTTCTTCGTCGTTGAACCAACGGCCGTCGACGCTTCTGTATCTGAAGCGATAGGCATGGCCCTGACGGAGTGAAACGACCGCGCTGGCCGTACCGTTGCTGCGTTTGACAAATTGATCAGCGCCGGGAACCCAGCCGTTGAAGTCCCCGACGACGGATGCCGGCAACCGCGGATCATCGAATTCGAGAACGAAGCTGACCTTGACGTCGGCTGAACCTTTGTTCTTGCGTCGTTTAATCATGGTGGTCTCCTCTGCATCATAATGTGGATCGGATACCGCCTTATTGCCATTCCCGATCCGAGGGAGGTGGCGATGGGCTTTCCCGAAGCCAGCCGACACCCCTCGTGTAAACTGCAACAGGGAATCAATCAATTAATCGCTATGGCGACGCCTCGCATCCGTCCGACAGTAACCATCGACGTCGATCTCGATCCGTCCACGGTGATGGATCGACTTCGGCTGCGGCTTCCTGACTGCCCGCGGTGCACCGGCATGTCGGTCGGGCGACACGCCGAACTCTTCGTCCCTGTCGAGGAACGGCGCGTGTGGTCGCCGTGGCTCAGCGTCACGGCTCATGAAGGCGATCAGGGGGCCGTTGTACGCGGCCGTTTTTCGCCGCATCCCAGCATCTGGACCCTGTACCTCTTTCTTGCCTTCGGCATGGCCTTTGCGCTCCTGGTCGGGCTTGCGTGGGGTTATGCCCAGTGGGCAACTGAAACCACGCCGTGGGCCCTCGCCACCGTGCCGCTGGTGCTGGTTGCGGCGGGCGCCTTGTACGGTATCAGTTTGATCGGTCAGAGGCTGAGCATTTCACAGATGGAGGATCTTCGAGAGGCTCTCGACGAGCTGATTCACTCGAGGTAACCGAGTGCGCGAAGCTGCTCCACGGTTTCGGCGTCGAGCTTCTGGGTCGTCAGCCGATCGAGGTTTCCAAACCCGGTCGTGACCTCGGCCAGACAGGAAAGAAGTGGATCTGAAGGCTGGGACTGTGGTGTGGCCAGGTTCTTGAGTTCACCCGGATCGGCTCCGAGATCGTACAGTTCGAGCCCCTGGGGATTCAGCTGCAGGATCTCCTTGCGATCGCCATCTACGATCCCTACCGCAAGGAGCCCCTTCGATCGTTTTCGATCGCTGTCATGGGTGCCTCCGTGGACGGCGCCGCGGTGGGCCTGATAACAGTGCGCGACCTCCGGGACCGGCGCCCCGGTTCGAGCCGTCAGGGCCCAGTTTGTCCCCGGGAGGTCGTCGGGCACCTTGACTCCGGCGAGAGCGAGCACGGTTGGCGCGATGTCCAGAAGCGTGGCCTGTGAGGCGACAGTTGCCGGCGGAATGTGGCCCTTCCAGGTGATCCCGAGAGGAATCCGCAACGACGGTTCAAAAAGGTACCGACCGTGGCCCCAGTAATTGTGCTCTCCGAGGCTCTCGCCATGGTCGGCTGTGAACACCACCAGGAGTTCGGACTCGTCGACGCTCTTTCGCACGCCGGCCAGCAGCCGCGCGATGGAGGCATCCACTGCGGCTATCTCGGTGTCGTAGCGGTCTCGCTTTTTGAGCTGGTCGTCGTTGACTCCGAGCTGCTCGGCGTACTCCTGCGTGGAAGCGGTAGGGGGCGTGGGGTTCGATGTAGTGCACCCACAGAAAGAACGGCGCGTCCTCTCCCTTGCCGGTGCCCTCCTCCAGCCAGTCGAGGGCGTCGTCGGTCACGTCGTCGCAGGTGGACTCCGAATTGAGGATCCCGAACCACCGCCGGCGCCTGAGCCGTTCACTGTAGGTCTCGAAGTGTTCACCGAGCAGGGTGAGGTTGTCTTTGAACGTCCAGGTGCCGACAATCGCCGCCGTCGCGTAGCCGTTCCGGGCGAGGATCTTCGGCAGCGAACTCAGACCCGTCTGCATCCGCAGCCCGTTGCGCGACGCGCCGTGTTGGTGGGGGTAGAGCCCGGTGACCATCGAGCACATCGCCGGGCCGGTGAGAGGTTCTGGCGTCCAGGCCCTTTCAAATCGCAACCCGCCCGCCGATCAGGCGATCGATGTTGGGCGATGTGTTCTTGGCGTAGCCATAACAACCGAGATGGTCGGCGCGCAGGGCGTCGACTGTAATGATCAGAATCGACGGTGGCTTTTCAGTCGCCTCGAGCGGGACCAACATCGCGCAGCCCACCAGAAACGCCGTCACCACCAGACGAATGTCTCTCAATTCTCGCGAATGACCCACGTCAACCCCTCGACATCAGTTGTCCGGTCGCGAATTGTACCCGAACGCCACGTCACTTTTCGGCTCGGAGTCCTGGTGTCGTCGCGCGGCGAGAGAAATCCGGCAGTCAAGAGTTTTGAAAGGGAAACTGTTCATACTGAAAACAGAACCCCCGAGGCTGCCAGATCAGCTCAAAACCCCTCTTCATCACCGTGCGGCACCAAGGGAACCGATCAGCAACCGTCGAGTGGACCTTTCGTGAAATCGCCCCGTCGGCCCCCGCAATGGAACACGTCGTGGGACAGTTTGTATCGAAGCGGTACAGAAACCCACCCGAATTCGCCTCCAAACAGGCAACCAGGCCTGGCATCTATCTTGCTGGTGTCCTGAGCGGGAGGCCAAAATGAATATCCAGAAAATCGGCACAGCGTCCAACACCAACAACAAACACCGCGGACAGCGGGGTTTCACCGCCAGCTGAGCTGATGACTGCGATCGCAGTCATTACCGTCGTCGCTAGCGTTGTGATCCCGACAGTCATGACCCAATACGAAAAGGCCAGGTTAAACAAGTGCAAGGCCGAGATCGACCTGATGAAGGCCGTGGCCTACGACATGGGCGACGGCAGGTACATCCCGACCCCCGACCAGTTCTGGGCCGAAGGTTTCCCCGGCGCCGAGGACGGCGAGTACTACTACATCGTCGACGATCAGGATGCCAACAAGGGCCACGGCAACGACCTCGACGGCTGCGACGAGGACAACCCCGGTAACTCGCCGCGGTGCCCTGGCATGGACATTAAATTCGTGGTCTTCTGCGCCCACGACCATGAAGAGTTGGGCAAGTACTGTCTACGCCACCGACGATTTGCCACCGACCATAGTCCTCGAGGGCGAGGAAGATCCCTTCAACTTCAAGGCCCAGAAGGACATGGGTCAGGGCAACGATCCCGAACCCGAGGGCAAGAAGCCCAGCAAACCCAAGAAGAAGTAACCGAAAAGCCAAACAGGCGTGGACCACCCTCCCACGACCTTTCAAAACGGCCCGCGGTTGTCGCGGGCCGTTTCCTTTTCCCGCGACATCAGGCAGCCCTGAACCACGTCGAGCCTCCAGGACCCGGTTGTCTGTGGAAACGGAGTGGTTTGAAATTCCGAATTCCGAATTCCGAATTCCGAATTCACCTGCGTGCCCGCTGTACACTTGGATCGGCATGGACTCCTTCGACCGCAACTGGCGCGGACTGCAGCTCGAAACCCTGGTCGATCTCTCACTGACCATCGGCGGCGTTTTGTCCGAAGAAGAATTGGTTGAGGAGCTGTTGCAGCGGGCGGTTGGCACCCTCGATGCCGGCTCGGGGTTTGTCTGCACTCTCCACCCGGGCGGCCAGGAGGCCATCGTCCACTCGGAGCGATTGCCGCAGAACGTCGAGGTCGTGCGGTCGTTCTTCGACTCCCACCTGCTCGAGGACCTCGCCGCCGGCGAGGTGGCTCGGGCCCTGCGCACAACCGCTGAGCCGCCTTTTGAGCTCCTGGCTGCACCGATGCTCTGGCAGCAGCGACTGGTGGGCATGGTGGTCCTGGCGGACAAAGAAACCCGCGAGGGACGGGCACAGTTCACCGATGGCGACGCCCGTTTTCTGCTTTCGATGGCCAGCATGGTGGCGACCGCGGTGGCCACGGCGCGCCGGGTGGATGCCATTGAACGTGAACGCCAGCGTCTGGCCGATGAGAATCGCGCCCTGCGTGGCGTGGCGCGTCGAGAAGGGTTTGTGGGTGAATCGCCGCCGATTCACGAGATGTTGGAATTGGTGCGGCGAGCCGCGCCCACCGGGGTCAACGTCCTGCTTCGTGGCGAGTCGGGGGTCGGCAAGGAGCGGGTCGCCCGGCTCTTGCACTCGTTTTCCGAACGCGCAGCGGGGCCGTTTGTCCCACTCAATTGTGCGGCCCTGCCGGAATCGCTGCTCGAGTCCGAGCTGTTCGGCATCGAGGAGGGCGTCGCTACGGGTGTCCAACGACGACACGGCAAGATCGAGCTCGCCGACGGCGGCACCCTTTTTCTCGACGAGGTCGGTGACCTGTCGTTGGCACTTCAAGCCAAACTCCTGCGAGTGGTCCAGGAGCGGGAATTCGAGCGCCTCGGCGGTCGCGAACGCATTCCAGTCGACATCCACCTCGTGACCGCCACCAATCGCGATCTCGAAGCCATGGTGGAACAGGGCGATTTCCGCCGCGACCTGTATTACCGTTTACGAGTCGTGGTGGTGGTGGTCCCGCCACTTCGCGACCGGCGTTCCGACATTCCGCTGCTGGCGCGCCACTTTCTCGAGATGTACAGCGAGCGCTTCAACCGACCCGGGTTGCCGCTTTCCCGGGAGGCCCTCGCCGCCCTCATGGACCACCCATTTCCGGGTAACGTCCGCGAACTGGAAAATGCCATCCAAGCTGCCGTTGCCCTGGCGCCGGGGGACACGATCTCGGTGGATGATCTGCGGCTGGAAATCGAGGGCCGCCATACCACGACGACGACTCCTGGCGGCCTGGTGACTCTGGAGGAGATGGAACGTCGTCATATCGAACAGGTCCTGTCGAGTGTCGACGGCAACCGACAACAGGCGGCGCGGATTCTGGGCATCGATCGAACGACCCTGTATCGAAAAATGCAGCGTTTCGCAACATTAGATGCGAAACGCAACAACGATTCTAAACATTGAAAACAATAGACGTAAATTAAGTTTACCTTAAATCTTCGAAAAGATGATGCGAAATACTACATTTGGGTCGCCAGAAATCAACATCCGGCGCTGGCACGCGAATTGCCATGCACAGCCCCGGAGGTTGTTTGATGAGGCCACTGGCAATTCACAGATATTCGGCCACAGTCGCGATCACGGGTTTTGGCGCGGCCGCCCTTCAGGCATTCTTCCTCGGTTTTGACTATCCCGTGCAACAACTCAAGCTGGCGTGGACGCTGACGCGAGTTCTGTTACAGTTGTAGGCTCATCATGGAGGTGGTGCTGCACCTTCCGGTGGTGCCCAACGTGGAACTGGTGGCGGCAAAGGCCGTTGAAACCCTGGGCGTGGCCCTTGGGATGCATCAGACACGCGTCGAGGCTGCCAGTGTCGCCATGGTCGAGGCTTGCCTCAACGCCATGGAGCACGGTGGCGGACCGGTTACCGTTCGCCTGCGCAGCGGCAACCACGACGCAAAACCCTGTCTGATCATTGAGGTCGAGGACCATGGACAGGGCTTCAATCCGAAACGGGCGCCAAAGAACAGTCCATCACGGGTCCTCGGATGTGCCTCGAAGCGGGGCTGGGGTCTGACCCTGATCCGAGAGCTGATGGACGAGGTGCAGATCGAATCCTCTCCTGGCAAGACGGTAGTATCGATGCGGAAGTATGTGGAGAGTGCACCATGAGCGAAGAGCGGATCAAGATCACGCGAGACTTCCTGTCCGACGGCGTCGGCCTGATTGCCGCCGCCGGTTACATCAACAACGAGGGCGGCCAGGCCATCGCCGATGCGGCGACCGAACTCATGGCGCAGGGCTGCACCACCCTGCTCATCGACCTCGAAGGCACCCGCATCATCAATTCGATCGGTGTGTCCATTCTTCTCGAGATCCTTGAGAAGTTGATGGATGAGCAGGGCCGCCTCGCGTTTTGCAACCTGACACCGACGATTTCCAAGACCTTCGAGATCATGGGTCTGGTTCAGTACGCTGCCATCTACCCGGACCGTAATGCCGCCCAAGCGGCCCTCCAAGGAGATGCGTCTGTCTGATCTCCTTCGTCTTGCTGACATCGCTCTCAGCGGTCGCGCCGGCCCCGATCTCCCGGAAGAACTGCTCCGGGCTGTGGTCGAGGAAACCGGCTCGCGAGCCGGGGTTCTGCGTCGCGACAAAAAAGCCGTTGCGCGCTGGCCCCGGACCGTGTCGGCGCAGGTCGAGGAGGCCACCGACGGTTGGAGCGAGATCCCGTTCGGGTCGGATGACGGCGGCTGGTGTCTGCGGCTCTTGCACCTCGAACGTCTCGACGAGTCCGCTCTCGGCGCTACCCGCCTGGGCCTCAGCGCCTGGCAGCTCCGCGAAGAGCTGAAGCGCAGCAAGTTCGATGAACGGTTCCACCTGTGGGAGCTGGAGGCCATCCGATCCATTGCCACCGGTATCGGCGGCATTCTCGACACGACCGAGCTCGCGGAAGAGCTCATCAGCCACCTCGTGTCGCTGCTTGGCCTGCGCAGCGCCCACCTTTACCTGGGAGACGCTCCGGACTCTGCGGAGAATGTCGGCGGGTTCGGCCCGCAACGTCTCGGCGCTGAAGAACTGGCCTCGGCATGGCAGCAAGGGATCTACCGCGATGACGTCGTGGCCCTGCCGCTGACCTCCGATTCCGGCACCCTCGGTGTTCTGGTGGCGGCAGACAAGGAGGCGCGCGCCGGCACCGAACCGTTCGCAGCCAACGATGTCCGGCTGCTCGAGCTCTTTGCGGTCCAGGTCACGGTCGCCATGGAGTACGTGCGTCTCACCCGCGAATCACTCGAACGCGAACGCATGAAACGTGAAATCGAGATGGCGGCGGTCATCCAGTCCCACCTCCACCCGCAAAACTACCCCGCCTTCGAGGGCTACCGGCTGGCGGCTCGTTCCTCCTCGAGCCTGCAGGTTGCCGGAGACACCTACGACGTGCTCCTCAGCGATAATTGCCTGATCGCGACGGTCACCGACGTTTCGGGCAAGGGCGTCGGGGCCGGGATGATCGCATCCGGGGTCCACGCCGCCGTCCGCCTCCTGGCCGGCAAGGACGACGACCTCGCCGATCTCGCCGGGCACATCAACCGCTACCTTTCCGGCGCCACTGCGGACAATCGGTTCGCCACCTTCGGAATGGTGAAGATCGACCTCCAGGGCAGACTGCGGGCCGTCAACGCGGGGCACCTCCCGCTGCTGATCCGCCGCGCCGGCGGCACGGTTGAACAGATCGACAGCAGCGGGCTACCGCTCGGGATCCTCGAGGCCGCGACCTACACCGAGTCCACGGCTCTCCTCGGTCCCGGCGACTTCGTCGTCTTGTTCACGGACGGTCTGACCGAGGCCGAGGACGAGGACGAAGAGGAATTCGGCGTCGAGCGCGTCGCGGCGGTCGTCGCCTCGCTTGTTGAACCAAACGCTGACGGTCTATGTGATGCGATTCTCGAGGCCGTCGATGACCACACCAACGGCGCTCCCCTTCAGGACGACGCGACCCTGCTGGTGGTCGAGCGGCTCAAACTCTGACGCTCGGCCCTCGCGGGTGTTTATCCCCCATAGAGGCCCTCGATCAGATCGGTGTACTGCTTCTCCACCACGCGGCGTTTCACCTTGAGCGTCGGCGTTAAGGTGCCGTCGTCAATCGACAGCATCAGCGGCAGCACGGTGTGTTTCTTGATCTGTTCGTAGCTCGCAAGGTCGGCATTCGTGGTCTTGACGACGTCGTCAATAATCGCGAGGACCCGTGGGTTGGCGGTCAGCTCCCCGATCGACCCATAGGAAATGCCCTCGTGCGCGGCCCACTTTTCCAGACCCTCGACACTCGGCGAAATCAACGCCACCAGATAGGGGCGGCGGTCGCCGATGATGACCGCGTTGTCGACCAGGGTTGAGCGTTTGAGTTCGGCCTCGATGGGCTGAGGCGCGATGTTCTTCCCACCGGCGGTAACGATGATGTCCTTCTTGCGGTCGGTGATGCGGATGAAGCCCTCGTCGTCGATCTCCGCGATGTCACCGGTGAGAAAGAACCCGTCGCCGTCAAAAACCTCTGCGGTTTTTTCCGGAAGGTTCCAGTAGCCCTTCATCACCGAGGGGCCCTTGACGCAGAGTTCGCCGTCGTCGGCGATCTTGACCTCGACGTTGGAAATCGCCCGGCCCACGGTCCCGAGCTTTGTCTCACCAGCGGTCAGGCCGTTGACCGCCACCACCGGGGAGGTTTCGGTCAAACCATAGCCCTCGAGGATCCGGATGCCGATGGAATGGAAGAACTCGTTGATGAACAACGGCAGCGGCGCGCCACCGGAGACGCAGAACCGCAACCTGCCGCCAAGCGCCTCACGCACCTTTGACAGCACGATCTTGTCGGCCAGCTTCATCGACAGACCGGCGGGCGGCTGACCCGCGAGTTGCCGAGGATAACCCTTGCGACCGGTCTCGAGCGCCCAGTTGAACAGAGCCCGGCGGATCGCCGGCGCGTTGTTCACCTTATCCATCACCTTGTCGTAGACCTTTTCATAAATGCGCGGCACGCTGGCGAAGACGGTCGGTTGAATGGTCGTCAAGAGATCGCCCACGTGGTACACCGAACAGTAGGCCTTGGTTACGCTGCGATACATGTAGAGATAGCCGAGCATCCGTTCGAACACGTGGCACAGCGGCAGAAATTCGAGGCAGAAATCTTTGGGGTCGATCATCGCCCGTTCGGCCGACGGCAGGACGTTCGCTACCAGGTTGTCGTGAGTGAGGGTCACGCCCTTCGGGTTGCCGGTCGTTCCTGAAGTGTAGATCAGGGTGAGCACGTCTTCAGACTTGACGCGATCGGCGCGCTGCCAGAACAGGTCTTCCGATTCCCCCGAGCGCCCCGAGTCGATGACTTCCGTCAAGGGCCGGACACCGGGAGCGCACGGGCCCTCGATCTGGATCAGATGACGGAGGCCGGGGCACTCGTCCCGGATCTCGAGAAACTTCGCCATCTGGTCGGCGTTTTCCACCACCGCCGCAATCGACCCCGAGTCCTTGACCTGATACGCAACCTGCGCCGGTGTCAGGGTTCCATATATGGGAACGTCTGCCGCTCCGAGATCCATCACAGCGAGATCCACCATGTGCCACTCGGGCCGGTTGTCGGTCAACAGCATCACCCGGTCTCCGCGCCCGATACCGCTCTTTTCCAGCCCGGCGGCGAGACCGGCCGTCCGCGCCAGGAACTCGGAGGTGCTCAGCGTGGTGTGACCGTCTAGGGTGTAATGGAAGTAGTGCTCGTCGCGCGGGGCCTCGGTCTCATGGCGGTACAGATCGAGGACGGTTCGTGCGCTCATGTTTTTTCTCCCTCGTGGTTTCGACGGGGCGTGATGCCGTCGGTGAGCATGCGAACCAGAGGCTGGTGGTGCCGAAGAAGATCTCCGGGATTGTCCGCCAGCAACCAGCTCATCACCAATTCATCGACGGCGCCGAAGACCAGGTTGGTCGCCAATCCGGGACTGATGTCACGGCGGAACGCGCCCACCTTCTGGCCCTCCTCGATAATGTCGCGCACCCGGTTCAAATACTCGCCGAGTTTACCACGGGTAAACAGACTCATGAATCTCCGCGAATGGCGGGTTTCAATCTGCAGAACGTGCGCCAGCGCGTGATCGCGCCCGAGGGTCTCGAGGTGCAGGCGGACCATCACGCTGAGCTTCTGGACAGGGTCCTCGATCGTGGCAATCTCCTCGTCGAGGCGTTCAATAAATCGACCGAGAACAGCGTCGAAGATCGACATCAGCAGATGTTCCTTGCCGTCGAAATACAAATAGAGGGTTCCGTCCGCCACCTGGGCGGCCTCCGCAACATCTGTCATTCGCGCGCCGAAGTACCCCTTCGAGGCAAAGACTTCAATCGCCGCCCGCTGGATGCGGCGATACTTCTGCTCGCGGGGTGACAACTCGCGGGTGGTGTCGCTCTCGGGCATGATTCCCCCAGTGCATGAATGAGTGCTCATTCATGTTTCACCCGATCAGGGCCGGTGTCAAGCACCACCGGTTTCACCGCCAGAGGCCGCAGCCACCGATTGCAGAGCCTCCCAGCAACCACAATGCCCATAGAAATAGATAAATGACCTATAGTCATTTATTGAAGATATGGGTAGAAAACGAGCCACCACGGAGCAAGAGCGAGCGGCGTTGCGGCGGCGGATTCTGGATGCGACCGCAACCCTGCTCGCAAGGTGGTCGCTCGAGGACGTCAACGTCGATCGCATCGCCGCCCTCGCCGGCATCGCCAAGGGCACCGTCTACCTTTACTTCCGCACCAGGGAGGAGCTCGTGCTCGAGGTCTTCGACCGGTGCCACGGTCTGTGGCTCGACGCTCTCGAAGCGCGACTGCGCGAAGACCGGGCGCCTCTGAGCCCGGACGAGGTCGCCCGACTGACAGTTTCGACTCTGCTCGACAACCTGCTCCTGGTGCGTTTGTACGGACAGATCGGCGCCGTCATCAAAGGCAGCGTTTCTCCGGAGGCGAGCCACCGTATTCGCCTTCGGCAAACCACCCGAATGAACTCCACCGCCCTGGCTCTCGAGTCGAGACTCCCGGGTGTGACGAGCACTCAGGCGGCGAGGTGGTTGTTTCGGTTCGAGGCCTTTACGGCCGGGATCGCGCCTCTGGCCCAACCACCGCGGGCGGTCGCCGCGGCATTCGCCGACCCCGGTCGCACGGCACATAACCTTGACCTGAAATCCGAACTGCAATACATCGCGGTTACGATGTTGTTGTCTCCATGAGGACAAGCGAACCCAACACCGGACCGGACAGGGATGGAGATGGAGGATTGATGAGGAGAACCGCCCACCGAGCGGCGAGGATTCTGTTGACGGGCATCGCCGCCCTGGCACCTTCCGTCAACGCCCAGGAGGCGCAGTTCACCGGCGAGGCGACGGTGAACATCATCGAGGTCCCGGTGCGGGTGATCGATCCCGCCACAGGCGCGGTGGTGACCGGTTTGACGGCCAAGGACTTCCGGATTTTCGAAAACGGACGCAAGGTGAAGATCTCGAATTTCGCCGAGATCGCCCGCACGACAAACGCCGCTGCCACCGCCGACCCCGCCCACACGACCAGCGCGCAACAGAAAACAGTGGAGATGGTGTTTTTCTTCGATCTCTACTTGATGAAAAAGGGAGAAAGGGACCAGGCCGTCGAAGCCCTGCAAACCCGATACACATCGATACCGGACGGCGAGGAGGTATCCATCGTCGCCTTCGACGGCTCCCTGACCACGTTCGCCGACCGAAGTTCGGAGCGCAGAGAGGTCCTCGAGGCCCTCGACGAGGTCGCCCAGATGCGACCGCGAGGTATGGAGCACGAGGCCGCCTTTACCCAGGAGTTGGCCGACGGGCCGGTGACCGGCACCCGCGATCGGTATTTTTACGAGCGCAAACAACGCAGCGATGAGTACGTGTTCGAGCTCGAACGCCGGGTCGGACAGGTCGCGGGGGCCATTTCAGCCACCATGGCCCGGTATGCGCGCGCCGAAGGACGCAAGGTCCTGGTGGCCTTCACGCCCGGTCACCCGCGCACCCGCTGGGCGCCGTCCTACGCCTCGGTGGACTTCGCCAATGACGCCGCGAGGTATCCCACCAAGGGCCTGTGGACAGACCTCGCGCTCGAGGCCTCGGATCTCGGTTTCACCTTGTATGCCGTGGATTCGTCGGGCCTCCAGGCCAACACGACCGAAGACACCACCGAGTCCGACATCGGACGCATCAACGCGGTGGACGACAACCCCGCCTCCTCCGGCCCTTCCAACCCGCAGGCCGCGCCCGCACTCTCCGATACGAACTATGCCTTCGGCTCCGACAACAGCCAGGAGAGCATCGGGCCGTGGATGGAGCGGGTCCGCAAAGACCTCCTGATTTCGGCGGCCGAAGACACCGGAGGCGAGGCCTATTTCGCCAACGCAACCGTCGCGGTTGAAGACGTCTCGAAATCTCTCGATCACTTCTATTCACTGGCCTATGTTGCCGACCACAGCGGCGACGGGGAACGTCACACAATCGAAGTCACGCTCCGCAGCAACTCACCCTACGAGCTCCAATACCGCCGTGCGTATGTGGATCAATCACCCGGTGAACGATCAGCCACACGGCTCCGTTCAACCATGCTGTTCGGAGGCGATGCCAATCCCCTTGCAGTCCGCATCGAACTCGGCGAGCCCGAAGGGCGTCTGCGAATCGGCGCCGCGGGCTCGAAAAGGGTCCGCATCGCAGTTCAGGCCAAGATACCCATCGGACGTCTGGAGATGGTCGAGCAGGGGGACTCGTTTGTGGGTCGTGTGGCTGTCACAGTGTTCAGCGAGGATGCCGGCGGAAACCAGTCCAAACCCGTCAGCGGTGTCGCGCCGATCGCCGTCCCGGCTGCTGAGATCGGTCAGGCGCGAGCCAGGGGCTACTTCTCCTATGTTTTGACGGTCGAACTCGAAGGAGGCCGGCAGAAGCTCTGGGTCGGGGTCGAGGACCTCTTCAGCAACCGCATCAGCATCATGCCGCAGGAGCTGGATCTGTAATTACTGAGCGAGCTGCAGACCAATGGGATCGGGGGCCAGTTCGATAGCGCTCGGCAGGTGGCGCCCCTCGACCCACACCACCCACTGCCTCTGGATTCCCTTGATCAGCCGACGGGAAACCCTGGTCAGCTTGCCGGCGTCGGATATGTCGGAAACCGGCCCCCATGCGCCATCCGTCGACCCCACTTTCGACGGACCATACGGCCAGGGGCACGTGCAACGCCCGCAGATAGTCCCGAACTTCTGGAGCGCCGTAGATTCCCGCGTCCGCCGGGTTGTCCGAAAGCAGTAACACCACCGTACGTGGTCTGCCGTCGCCGGCAGCCCGCACTCCGGCCACCGCCACCGCTTCGGCAAGCCTTTGGCCGGTAGCGGACGCCTGGTTGCTCGTCACGTGGGTCGCGAGCCACGGCAGCCCCCAGCGTTTGATGTCGAGCGGCTGACCGATCGGGAACAACATCAGACCCCGTGAATAGGTAGGGTTGGCAATGACCAGGTGAAACGAGGATCAGTCGGCCGGCAACTCGGCGTTGGCAGGATCGCTGGTGAAATCTCTGAATTGCTGCATCGTGCGCTGGCTGATACTGCGGGTACGCTGATCTGTCTGCTGGCCCATGCGTTGCAGGTAGGGCCACGCACCATGGTCCCGCACGACGTACAACCGGACGCCCGGCTGTTCCACCGCAGCCACCGTGACCGGTTTCCCATGAACTCGGAAGAGTCCCTGAAGATCTTCCACCGGCGGCAGTTCGGCTGCCTCGGTGACCACCGGCACCGCGGTCAACTCGGTGGCAACTCTGCTGCCGTAGGTTCCACCAAACGTCACATCCTGCCGCGCCGTCACCCCGTCGGGGAAATGAGCCTCGACGCTGACGATGTGGATCTGGAGCGGGTCGTGGTCCGGGAGCGCGAACCTGTCTCCCGGGCCGCGCATGAGCGCACGTCCGTCGAAAGTCGCAAAAATGGCGAGGGGTTTCAGACGTTCATCGCTCTCGGTGACGACCCGGAGCGCTTCCGGATGACCCGCGGCCCCGGCCTCGAACACGATCTGCACCTCCGCGCTCGATCGCGGCAGGTTCACCAACTGCTCCGCGCGCCCGAGTTCGCTGCCGTCCTCACCTCGGGCCACGGCCACCAATTCGTGCGGTCGCAAGGTCGATCCGAAATCGCACTTCAACTGCCAGGGCGGTCCTTCGATCACCCCGATGCTGCGTTCGTCGAGGAAGATCTCCACCGAAACCACACCGGGATCCACCGCCACCTGGACGGGGAGGGTGTCGACCACCAACCACAAGAACAGCGAAATGAATGTCACCATGTCGAGACGCTACGATAGTCTATTATTCTGCATGAAACCGTCTGCAGGCCAACAAACAATCGAAAGAGGAGGCTGAACTGTCGGCTCAAAAATCCATCTGGCGCCAGTTCCCGCGTTCCTTCTGGACCGCCAACACCATGGAGATCTTCGAACGCATGGGGTGGTACGGGTTCTACGCGGTGTCCACCCTGTATCTCACCAACAGTGTCGCCGACGGCGGTCTCGGATTCAGTTCCGCAGACCGCGGCGTCATCCAGGGCCTCGCCACGTTCTTCCTCTACCTCTTCCCGGCCGTTTTCGGAGCGCTGGCCGACCGCTACGGTTTCAAACGGATGTTCCTGGCCTCGGTGGTGGTCATGGCCCCGGCCTACATTCTGCTGGCCGCGCCACGCACCTTCTGGGGTTTTCTCAGCGTCTATTTCCTGGTTGCCGTGGGCCACGGAATGTTCAAACCGGTGGTGATCTCGACCGTGGCCAAGACCACCACCGAAGAGACCAGCTCCATGGGCTTCGGGATCTTCTACATGATGGTGAACATCGGCGGTTTCGTCGGCCCCATCGTCGCCGGCGTGGTCCGCGGCTGGGATTGGAAGTATGTCTTCTGGGCCTCAGCGGGCTGGATCGTCGTCATGGGCCTCACCTGTCTCGCCCTGTACCGCGAGCCCCCGCGCGACGAAGAGACGGAGAGTCGTCGCAGCCTCCGTGAGGTCTTCGCCGGCATGGTCGCAGTGGTGGGAAATCTCCGGTTCTTCATCCTCGTCTCCGGCCTCCTCGTCATGCTGGTCATGGGTTCCAAATGGTGGAGCTTCCCGCGGGTTGCGCTGGTGTCCGCCGTTTGGCTCGCCGGCAACCTGCTGTTTGACGTTCTCCTGCGGGCCGCGCACAAAGACCAGTCAGCCCCGTGGCCGCTGCAGCCGATGCGGATCGGAGAGGGCCGCTACCTGCTGTTTCTCCTCCTGATGGCCGGGTTCTGGACGTCGTTCAACCAGATCTTCATGACGGTGCCCGAGTACATTCGAGACTACGTCGACACCACCGACCTGATAGCAGCCCTGGCCGCGGTGGCTGGACTCGCGGGCGCAAATCTCGAGAGCTGGAGCCGAGCACTGCTCGAAAACGGCCAGATCAAACCCGAGTACATCATCAACCTCAACGCCTTCGGCATCATCTGTTTCCAGGTCCTGATCTCGTACCTGGTCCGCCGGCGTTCGCCCCTCACCAGCATCATTCTCGGGGTTGCGGTGACGGTGGCGAGCTTTCTGATCTACCTTGCCGGCGCCACCGGTTGGGTGGTGGTTGCAGCAATCCTGGTCTTTTCGGTGGGTGAAATGTTGGCCAGTCCGCGTTCGAAGGAATACGCCGGACGCATTGCACCGCCGGAGAAGGTTGGGATGTACATGGGCTACTTTTACTGGTGCGTGGCTCTCGGCAATCTGTTCGGCGGGTTGGTTTCCGGACTCGCGTACCAACACTTCGGGCCGGATGGAATCAACCGGCCGAGCGGTATGTGGGTTTTGTTTGCGGGCCTCGCGGTGACGACTGCCGCCGGGCTCATCGTCTACAATCGATTTGCCGCACCGGCGGCCCGGGAGAACTCATGAGAACCTTCCTCAGACGGCTCATTTTCGTTCTCATCATCGCCATCATCGCGATGGTCCTGTGGGACAACAAGGACCGTGTCGGGCTCCTGGCCAACAACGGGTTGAGAATGCAGGGCGACTGGTACCGCGTCGAGATGAACTTCAAGGGATCCGACGTCTACAATTTTTCCGGGAAGTTGATCAGTCGCAACAACGATGTAGTCGGCTCGTACGACCTCCGACAAAACACAGAGCTGGAGGTAACGCTCGATGGCCAGGTCACAGACTACATCCTCTCGTTCGAAGACGACGAGAATATGGTGTGGTCGATCGAAGTCAACGGGAAACAGGTCCCGTCCGTGCGTTGGCGGCAGTGAAACGCCGGCGGCAATCGTGAGATCCCAACGTCACTCTCGCTCCACAATTTTTCCGTGAGGGGCGCCGGCGTCATCACGGTCTTGTTGGGCGGCCTCCCATTGCTGGTCGCCTGGATCGCCGGTCTCACCGGCATTCTCGAGAGCCATCGCCCGGTCACTGATGTCCTGGCCGAAGTGCTCGCGTTGCTGCTGATCGTCCTGGCCTGGCGATTTCGCCGAGGCCGCCTTGCAGTGGCGGCGTTGCTGATTGGGGCCTCGAATTTTCTGGTGCGGGGCCCTCTGTCCGATACCCTGGGCGGCGCCGGAACCACCCTGGTTCTGATCGTGCCGGTCCTTCTCGCCCTCCTCGCCCTGCTGCCCGAGCGTCCGATCAGCAATCTCCAGATCGTGGTGCTGGTCGTGGCAGTACTGGCCCTGAGTTGGTTTGCAACCGCGGTGCAAGGCATCCTCGCTTCGGGTGCGGCGCCTGGCGCCATGACGAGCATCTCCCAATTCCTGGCCGCTCCGGACGTCGCACGGCTGGTCTTTCTGATTGCCGCCGCCTTTATCGCGCTCGCGTTCGCCGCCCGCCGTGAAGCCTTCGAGGGCGCCCTCCTGTGGGTCCTCGCCGCGGCGGCGCTCGCCCTTCTCCCCGGGCCAGAGCCCTGCCTCTGCAACTCTCGCCTTCGCCGCCGCTCAGGTCGTGTTGCTCGTCGGCGTGGTCGAGGACTCCTACCGCCTCGCCTACCACGACGGGCTCACCGAGCTTCCGGGTCGCCGCGCGCTGGAGGAGGCCCTGCAGACTCTCGAGGGCGACTACGCCATCGCGATGGTCGATGTCGACCACTTCAAACGTTTCAACGACCGCCACGGTCACAAGGCGGGAGACGAGGCGCTGCGGATGGTCGCGACCGAACTGCGCAAGGTCAAAGGTGGTGGACGCGCCTTCCGGTACGGCGGCGAGGAGTTCGCCATCCTGTTCCCGGGGGCGACCCCGACAACCTCCCGCGAACGCCTCGAAGTTGTGCGGTCCGCGGTCGCCAACCGCAGGTTCGCCATCCGCGCCAAGGACCGCCCGCGCAAAAGACCCGACAGTCCAAAAACGCCGGCGCAGCCCGCCCGCCTGATTTCGGTCACCGTGAGCATCGGAGTCGCCGGCCCGAACGCCCGCCACAGCACCCCGGACACCGTGCTCCAAGCGGCCGACCGCGCGCTCTATCGGGCAAAGGACTCGGGCCGCAACCGGGTCGTCTCGGAGGGTGACACGCGAGCCGTCAAAAAAAGGTGACGCTCCGGAAGCTTAGCCTGCATATCTCACCGGGTTTCGTCACGAGGGCGACGAGGCGCCGTGGCCAGGCGGATTTTTTCACTTTGGGGCGCGGCTTGTACTTCGCAGTACGTTGAGCACCCCAAAGTGAAAAAGCACGTCTGGGTAGGATGCATCGTCGGCCGCAGTCGACAGCTGGTGAGATATGCAGGTTAGCCCCTTGTCATGACCGCGATGCCAAACGCCACGGCAAGCAAAGTGTTGGTCGCGAGGTTCCAAACCACATTGGCACCGAGGGCGGGGATCGGGACCGGTGATGCGGGGTCCGAAAAGACCCACCGCAGAGGTTTCGCGAGCAAGAGCGAAGGCGCCACGGCAACCAGACACAGCAACGGCAGGGCCCCGGCCACGACCCCGAGGACAATCGCCAGCGGGGTGAGAAGACCCGCCACTGCATACACCCACGCCGCCGGCTTTCGGCCAAGCAGGATCACGAGATTGCGCCGGCCGCCCTCGCGGTCCGCCGCCTCGTCGGGGAATTCGTTCAACAAGAGGAGATTGAAGGTCATGCAAAAGGCCGGAACCGCGGCCCACGCCGCGGCACTGCTCCAAACACCGTTTTGTACCAGCGCGGCGCCGATCACCGGGCCCGCTCCGAGCCCGAAGCCTGCCGCCACCTCGCCGACACCGATCCGCGCGAGCAGCGTCGGTGTAGGCCACGACCGAGATCGCGCCGGCGACGATGATCGGCACGAGCATCCACCCAACCCGTTGCACGAACCACACACCGATTACGAGACCCACGAGCGAACAGGCAACGCCGAACCAGAAGGCGGTCTTGGTACTCATTCCCCCGGCCGGCAGGGTGCCGCTGCCTCCGGAGAACGGGGTGCGTTCGGTGTGGAGATCGATGCCGGTCCGCATGTCGCTCCACTCGTTGAAGATGTTGACCGCCATGTGCAACGCGACCAGGCCGACGGCGGCGAGCAGGGTCCGCGGCCACGAAAAGGACCCGTCCCACGCGGCGGCCGCCGCGCCGCTCGCCACCAGAGTCGGCGGCAACAACAGAAAGGGGGCGCGCGCGACTCCAGCAAAAGAACCGAGAGTGCTCATGCGGCGAGTCTACAGGCAGATGGCCGCATCAGGCCGAAGACGGCAGTCGATAGGGTTCAATCTGGACGACGGCATCGGCCACCTCCGGACCATCGTCGATGAGTCTTTGTCGAACGGCCTTGGCGATCGCGTGCCCCTCGGCAACGCTCAGCCCGCCGTCGACTTCGACGTGGAGATCGACCGCCAGCGACGAGCCGACGTACCGCGTGCGAACCGCGTGCGCCGCTTCGACACCATCGACCTCGAGGGCCAGCTTCTCGATCCGGCGGCAATCCGCAGCAGGCGCTCCCGGCATCGACGAGTTGGTCGAGCGCCGGCCGCAGGATGCGCCACGCCACCTGCAGGATCAGGAGACACACGACAATCGCACCGACCCGATCGACGATCGCCCACTCGGGTACGATCAACGAGACCGAGACGGCAATTGCCACCGGGATCGATGAGATCGCGTCCGAGCGGTGATGCCACGCGTTGGCCACCAGGGCAGGGGAGCGCACCTCCCGCCCTACCGCCGCCGTCCAGCGGTACAGCCATTCCTTGACGACGATCGAGCCCAGTGCAGCAACCAACGCAATCGTTGAAGGCGGCGCGGTCGAATGGTGACGAAGACCGCGAATCGCTTCCACTCCCATCCCCACGGCCACCCCGCCGACCGCAAGACCGATGACGACGGTGATCAGGGTTTCGATGCGTCCGTGCCCGTGCGGGTGGTTTTCATCGGCGGGCGCCGACCAGTAGCGAACCCCGAGGATCACCGCGACATCGGTGACCGTATCGGACAGACTGTGGACGGCGTCGGCTAAAACCGCCTGGCTGTGGCCGAGGACCCCGGCCGCCGCCTTGGCTGCAGCCAGCAGCAGGTTGACCAGCAACCCGATCCAACCGACGGTGCGCACCCGTGACTGCGGCGTCCGCTCTCCCATCGCGGTATTCTATCAGTCGTCGCAGAATGGGGTCGAGTGTCGATGGAGCTCCAGAATCGCGATCTCGTCACCGACCCGCACGGTGCCTGATCCACGTTGAACGAGGTTCTGGCCGAAGAGCACCTCTCCGTCCTCGAGCCTATAGGTGGCCAAGTGTCTGGAGGGGTTCGCGGCCCCCTTTCAGCTGTCTGCTGGTTGGTGGTCGTCACCACGCAGCGGGAGCACGGCTTGACGACGGCAAAATCGACCTCGCCGATACGCACCGACCCCCAGCTGTCCTCGTCATGCGGCTTGCAACCGTCGACAACGATGTTGGGTCGAAAACGATCCATCGTGACCGGGAGGTTGAGGCGATTGTTGAGTTTTTGCAGCGAGCCCTGCGACAGCAGCAGAAAAGGATAGGCGTCGGCAAAGGAAACTCTGTCCCCGGGCTGGGCGGCGCTCGTGCCGAGGGGGCGTGCATCGTCGCCGGCGAGCCGAACCAACCGTGCGCCGATCCCGAGGTGGTCGGTAAACCACGCCGCCGCGGCGGCGCCCTCGTTGACCGCGTCGCACTCGTCGCGCCACACCGTGACCCGAACCGGCGATTCCGGTTCGCGCTCCAACGGTACGTGGAGATCGGACAGGTGGGGAGCGGAAAGCAGGAGCCGGTCTTCAGCCAATTTCACCCTCACCAGCGCCAACCGCGGCTGCTCGCGCTGACTCAGGAAACGGCCGTCCTCACCCACCACCATCCACCGCCTGTCCCACTCAAACCCAGTCGCCGTGACCCGAGCGGCCTCCACTTGAACCCCACCGCAGGATTTCACTGGATAGACGTGCAGGGCATCAACGCTGATCACTCGTCCCGTCCATTGAAGCGGTCGACCGAACCGGCGGCGGTCGTGCGCGCCGGGTAGCTGCCGAGCACCCTCAGATAGGGGCACTCCCGTCGCAGCTCGGCGATCCCGAGCGCGGCCGACTCGGAATCCACGGAGCCCTCGATATCGACGTAGAAGAGGTATTCCCACGGCCGGCTCGGGACCGGCCGCGACTCGAGCTTGGTCAGGTTGAGGCCGTGCTCGGCGAGAAGGTTGAGACAGTGGGCCAAAGCGCCTTCGCGGTGAGGGGTGGTGAGAACCAGCGAGGTCTTGGAAGGGATTCGCGGATCGAGCTCGATCTCGAGACCCGAGATGACCACGAAGCGGGTCCAGTTCTCCTCCTGGTCGGCGATGCCCTCCTCGAGGACCCGGAGCCCGTAGGTCTCCGCCGCTTCAAAACTCGCTATCGCACCCTGGGTCGCAAGCCCCGCCCGCCGCACTTCGCGCGCCGAGGCCGCAGTGTCCTCGAACGCAACCAGCTCGACCTCGCCAAGACCTGCGAGATAGCGCGAGCACTGGGTGAGGGCCTGGGGGTGCGACAGCACGCGCCGCAGAGTGGCGGGCTCCGCCCCCTCCACGCCGAGCAGACAGTGCCGCACATGGAGGATCTCTTCACCGACGATCCTCAGGTTGGTCTGGCGCAGGAGATCGTAGGTCTGGTTGATCGAGCCCGCGGTCGTGTTTTCGATGGGGAGAAAGGCGTAGCCCACCTCGCCGCTCTCCGCCATCGCCAACGCCTCGGCAAAGGTGCGTTGGCCGACGAACTCCATCGATGCCGACCGCGCCGCGAAGTACTTGGTTGCCGCGAGCTGGCTGTACGAAGCCTCGATCCCCTGAAAGGCCACCCGCAACGCCCCTCGCGCCGACCGCTCCACCTGGTCGCGTTTGAGCAGGGCCTCCTCCTGGGCCTTGAGGGACATCGCGATGATCTCGCGGAAGATCTCGTGGGTTCGAAAACCATCGAGCCCCAGTTCGCGTGCCCAGCCCTCGACCCGGGCGAGGAGTTCCGTTTCGCGTTCGTGATCGCGCAGGAAGGAGAGACCCTCCGCCTTGATCTGTGCGATCACGGCCACCGTCTGCAACCGCTCCTGCAGCACCTCGAGCAGGCGCCGATCCACCTCGTCCAATTTGCCGCGAAGGCCTTCCAACGTTTTCATGGTCGGAGATTGTAGCTGTTGCCAGTCTCCCAGGTACACTGGCGGCCGATGAGCTCTGACGATCTTTTCGCCGCTATCGCAATTGCCGTGGTGTTGTGCGGTGTCGGTATCGCAGCTGCGGTGATGCGGCACCGCGGACGGAGACGTCTCGAAGAGTTGGCGCCGGCCTTCGAATTCGGGACCTGTCGAAAGATTGGCCCTTTCGGCTTGGCCGTCGAAGGCCTCTACCGTGGTTTCACCTGCCGCTACACCATCCACCCGGCATCACAAAACAACCCCGGCGGGGCGTCGCTGCGCCTTGCCGTGACCGGCGCGGGCACGTGGTCGGCGGATGTGGCCGGCTCCGGCTCCCGCCTGATGGTCAAGATGGGCTTCCTCCAGGATCTGGAGATCGGCGACCCCGAGCTCGATCTGCGGCTGCGATTTACCGCCGAAGACGAAAGCGGGCTGCGTTCTTTGTTCGGTACGGACCATGTGCGGACAGCATTCCGGGGGGCGCTTGAGACCGAAAACCTCGCCGGTGTCCGCTGTCGGGCCGACCGCCTGGAGGCGCGCTGGTCGCCGCGAGACCGCCGTCTCGACGAAGACGAGTTGGTCTTGCGGAGACGACTCGAAGCTGTCACGGATCTGGCCGCAGCTTGCGGCTACGTGCCGCGTATGGACTCCTGAGGGCCTTTTTCGGTCCTTTTTCGGTCGTCCGCCAACCGCCGCCAGCCCCCCTCAACCCACCCGAAATCGGAGAATTTATTGTATATTGAGACGCCTGTGTGGCCGCCGTCGGGGCGGCCAGCGAAAGGGTGAATCGTCTGATTCACCACAACGAAACAGGGGGGCCCGAGAGGGCGTTGCACCCCGGAAGGAAAATGGTAGCGATGGCAAAGAAACTGTTCGTTGGAGGCTTGAGTTGGGACACGAATGATGACGGGCTGCAGGAGGCGTTCTCGCAGTTCGGCGAGATCTCCGAAGCCAAGGTGATCTGCGACCGCGACTCCGGTCGTTCGCGCGGCTTTGGGTTCGTCACCTTCAACGATGATGAGGCTGCGGACAAGGCAGTCGCGGCCATGAACGGTTTTCAGCTCGACGGCCGTGCGATCAGGGTCGATGTGGCTCAGGACCGGCGCAGTGGCGGCGGTGGCGGTGGCGGCGGCCACCGCGGCGGCGGTGGTGGTGGCGGCTGGTAGAACGAACCAAACCAAGGATGATTCGAACCCCCTCGACCCGAGGGGGTTTTTTCATGCCCCTTTCCACACCCAACTGATCGACGCGGCCGTTTGGCAGCCGGAGGCTTGACCTGGGCGATACTGATCAGGAGGGCGGCGCCAGGCTTCGAGGGCTGGGTTGCCCTCAAGACCCGCGAGCAGCGGGTCGAGCAAAACGTAATAACGGTCTTCATATCCCGCCGCGAAAGCCCTTTCAAGGGAATCGATCGCTGCTTCTCGATCGCCCAGGAGGGTGTAGACCTCGGCGAGAATGAACAGCTGGTGGGGATCCGTAGGATTTTGTCGCTCGATCTCACCGGCAAGTCTTCGTGCCTCGCGGTTCCGGCCGAGGGCCGCCAGGAGACAGAGCTGACGATCCGGATCCTCCACGCCATCGTTTCTCTCGTGATTCTCCGCCAGCTGTCGTTCCATCACCTCACGGGCCTCGCTGGATCTGCCCGCGCCCTCGAGGGCAAGACCGAGGCAGAGGCTGTCATGGTTTTGAGTTCCGCCCTGGTCACTGTTTTGAGAGCGCTCGTACATCCCACGGTAGATGGTCACCGCTTCATCGTAAGCCCCACGCCGGAACAACAGGTGGGCAAGGTTCGGAACGGCATAGCCGTTGCGCGGGTCGACTTCGAGCACCCTCCGCATTCCATCTTCGGCCTCCTCGAATCGGCGCTGTGAAACGAGCGACCAGGCGAGCGCGTGACGAGACCACGGCGAGTCAGGCTGGAGTTCGACGAGCGTTCGGGCGGCTTCCTCGGCGGCCACCGGCTGCATCAACTTCATATTGAGGACCCACCACAGATTGAACACCGGAAACGGGCTCCGCGGATCGACCTCCCGCGCCCGACGGTACATCCTTACCGCCTCCTCGAAGCGCCCGAGACCCTGGAGGATGCGGCCGCTGTTGTTGTACGGGGCCACCGCATCAGGGTAGAACTCACTCACCAGCGCATAATCAGCCAGAGCCTCTTCCGGGTTTTTGTCGACAAACTGCCGGTTGACGGCGCGCAACAAGAGGTACTCACGGCGCGAGACATCGCTCGCGTCAGCGAGCGCCTGTGCGAGCATCTCCTGCCCCTCATCCTGACGACCGAGAAACTGGATGTAAAGCAGGCCCAAGGCGCCGCGAGCGGTTGCACATTTCGGGTCCTCCTCGAGCGCGAGTTCGAAACAGTTTGCGGCCTCCGGCATCCGGCTGGCGGCCCACTCCTTCGAACCCAATGCCAGTAGGCGCAGCGCCTCCCAGGACGAGGTGGTGTATTGAACGAGCGGCGGATCGGTGTCGGCAATGGAGCGCAGGGATTCGCCGAGGCGTCTCCTCACCTGACGGGTCAACGAGTCGATGGACTCGAGCAACACCTGGTCCCGCCCCTTTGCGGTGATGCGGATGCGGTCCGCCGTGTTCCCGGTGGATGGATCGACGAGGCTCGCCTGCAGAATGAAGACGTCGCCCACGGCATTGATCTGCGGCACCAGAAGAGCCCTGCACCCCGGCAAAGCGACAGATTTCGAGCCCGGTCTTGAGGTCGATCGTCGCGGTGGGCTCGCGACGCATGAGCTTGAGCGTATTGCTGACCTGGCCCCCGTCGAAGACGTTGACGTGGCGGGACTGCCGCAGGTCGGTCTCGAGTGCGCTCTTGAGAGCCAGGGTGAACCCCTCGTCGCCGGTCTCGTTCACCACATCTGCCACCAGGAGCCAGTCCCGACTTTCGAAGGGCAAGGCGGTTCCGAGGAGCATTTTCCCCACGAAAAGCGAGACGACGGCGGTGATGACCAGTGCGGCCGCGACCGCGAGCCTCCGCGACTCTTTGAGGCGCAACCCTCCAAGCACGCTCCGAAAGCCGGTGGTGTTGGCAGCCCTCTTCAGAGCTTCAGCCAATTCACCGGCCGTTTGAAAGCGGTCGCCCGGTTCTTTGGCCAGGGCCTTCTCAACCACGTCGGCAAGCGGACGGGGAACCTCGGCGCGCAGGGTCCTCAACGGCACCGGCGGGGTCACGATGACGCGCCGCATCACCTCGCTCGGCGAACCCTTACCGAAGGGGGCATGACCGCACAACATCTGGTACAGAACGCACCCCGCGCCGTGAATATCGGTTCGCGCGTCCGCGGTGCCGCCGGCCACCTGTTCCGGCGCCATATAGGCGGGCGTGCCGACCACAGCGCCGTGGGCGGTGCAGGTCAGGGTCTTTTCGTCGTCTCCCGCCTCTCCGACCCAGCCGACCCGCTTCGCCACCCCGAAGTCGAGGACCTTGAGACGGTCGCCGCTTCCCACCATGAGGTTGGAAGGTTTGATGTCGCGGTGGACGATCCCGAGAGCGTGTGCCGCCGCCAGCGCTTCAGCAAGCTGGACGCCGAGATCGACGACCCGCTCCGGGGAGATGACACCGTCGCTCAAGAGTTGGTCGAGGCTTTTGCCCTCCACGAGCTCCGAGGCAAAAAACAGCTGCGGTTGGTCATCACCCTCGGGTACGGCCTCACCGGCTTCGAACAGGGTGGCCACACCCTGGTGGTTGATGGACGCGGCGAGTCGGGCCTCTCGAAGGAAACGGTGGCGAACCTCGCCATCGCCGGCGACGTCGGGTCGGATGAGCTTGAGCGCTACCTCCCGCTCGAGCACGTCGTCGCGCGCTCGGTACACCACGCCCATCCCGCCCGCTCCGAGCCGCCCGAGGATCTCGAAGTGTGCGATTCGGCGCGGACCGCCCGCCCCACCGGCACCGTGTCCGTGTGACTGTGACAACTCGCTACTAATGTAATGCCGCGCACGGAACCCAGTCCAGCTATTGCCGCCGGGGAAGAGGCCGACTTCACCTTGACGGCGCTCGCGGGGGTCGTTACGCTCCATCAGCAATTACTTGAGATCGAGTCTATTGACGCCGCGAGTCAGCTCGCACCAACCGATGGAGGGTGATGATGTCCTGTCCGAAATATTCGCATCCCGATCCTGTGCGCCGTCGCCGCCGCGATTTTCGCGGTCGGCCCGGTCACCGTCAGCGCCGACCCGCCGGACGCCAAGGAGGTCACCCTCCAACTCACCGTGGACGGTGATGGTGGTTGCACGATCACGGTCATTCCCGAGATCGGCGTCATCCAACACGGTAACAATGCCAAGATCAAGAAGGTTTACTGGGTGGCCCTGCCCAACGACCAGCACCCCGAGCTCTTCTGGGAGCTCCGTTGGGACCCCGACAAGGGTGGCGCATCGGAGAATTACTTCGGCGACGTCGATCTTGCGTGCGGCGTCGGACAACATCAAGGTCCAACCCGACAAACCCAAGATCGATGGCGCCGAGTGGCCCTACGCGGTGACCGTCTTTGCCTGTGTCGACGGAACGAAGTCCGAACAGCTGTGCACCGTCGACCCGCGGATCCGCTGGGAGAGCCTGCCGCAGTGAGATCTGCGGTTCAACTCCCGCCGGCCACCAGGGCCTTGAAGTCCGGGCGGTCGTGGAGGGACCGAAACTCGTCCTCCTGGCGGATCAGCTCAGGCGGTTCGCCGTGGGCGATCGCCCGCGCCAGCGCTTCGAACCGCGGCGTCACCCTGGCGACAGAGGGCGTAGACGTAGGCCAGTTGGTGGGCGTTGGGGCCGGTGTCCGGTAGGACCTCTTCGAGTTCAGGCATCAAACCCAGAGCGCGCTCGCAATCATCCGCCTTGGCCGACGTGAATGCCAGCTCGGAGATCAGCGCCGGGTCGTCGGGGTCGTCGGCGTACCTCTCCTCGAGCAGATCGCACGACAACCGGTACCTCTCACGCGCCTCATCGGATCGCTCGAGGCGCTGATAGAGATCCCCGAGGTTGGCCTGGTACATGGGGACCTGCGGGTTCAGCCGCACCGCAAGCAGGTAGTTCTCCTCGGCCCGCTGCCACTTATCGGAACGGTCGGAGAAAAAATACGCGGTCGCCAGGTTCGACGCCAGACGCGGGCTGCGGATCGGCTTCGGAAGACTCTCGTAGAGATCGATTGCGGCATCGACCTCACCGACCTGGAGGTCGTAGGTGGCGAGCTTCTCCCGCGGCATCTCAACGTCCGGAGGGGCCACCTCCGCCGCCTCCACAAAGGCGTCCCGAGCTTCCTCGTACTTGCCGTTGCGGGCGTAGAAACTACCGAGCGCGTTCCAGTTGGTCCAGTCGTCAGGTCGCAGCGAGGCGGCGGCGCGCAGCGACCGTTCCGCCTCCTCCAGATCCCCCATCCTTTCGGCGATCCGCCCGAGCTCCCGCTGCACGACGTCGGCCCGGGGATGATCGGCAAGTGCGGCCTCGACCTGCTCGCCGGCCGCATCGTGACGGCCCGTCGTGCGATAGATGCGGGCCAGAGCGAGCCGCGCATCCGCCATCCCGGGAGCGAGCTCAAGGGCGGCTTCGGCATGATCCTCCGCCTCCTCGAGCGCCGCGCGATCGATATCTCTCAGATAGATCCCCCACAACGCCTCGCTCAGACCGACATGGGCCAGCGCGAAGTCCGGGTCGAGGCGCAGGGCCTGGCGAAAGTTGTCGGCGGCGGCATCCGGCCCACGGTAGTCGTCGACGCGATCGAGAAACCGCCTGCCGGTGACGTAGAAATCGTAGGTCTGGTCGGCCCCTTGGGGGTCGCGGGCCAGTCGTCGGCGATCCTCCTCCGACAGGGGAATCGAGAGAAAGGTCGCGAGGTCGGAGGCCATGATCCGCTGCAGAGAGTAGATCTCGCCGCTGGGTGCTGCGTAGGTATGAGACCACAGGACCAGCCCGGTCGAGGTGTCGGTCAGGCTCACCGTTGTTTCGAGCCGGCTCCCCTGTTTGAGGATCTCGCCGTCCACCACCGACCCGACGCCGAGTTCCCCCGCCAGATCGGCAACGCTCCGGTCACCGGTCTTCCACGCCTCCGACCGACCCACCACCTGGAGACCCTGCTCTTCCCGCAGCAGGCTCATGAGCCCGGCCGACACCCCCTCCGCGAGATAATCGAGCCCGCCGTCGCCGGTGAGGTTGGCAAAGGGCATCACCGCCAGGGTCTGGAGCGGCGCCGGTTTTTCCGAACCGATCCTCCCCATGACGATCGCGCCCACGATCGCGGCTGCGACCACCGCCGCCGCCGCCAGGACGACGGCCCGCCACCTGGGTCGAAATCTCGACCGCGTGCCTGCCACCGATCCGGACATGACGATGGTCTGCGGCACGTTGCCGCTGCGGATGCCGTCGCGCAATCGTTCGAGATCGTCCTCGAGCCCGCGCGCCGACTGGTAGCGGTCGGCGGGGTCCTTCTCCAGACAGCGCCGGATGACGCCGCTGAGATAGTCCGGCAGCCCCTCGCGAACCTCGGCAACCTCGGGCGGGTGGTGGCTGAGGATGGAAGAGATCACCTCGGCCGAACTCTCGGCCAGGAACGGGTGCTTGCCGGTCGCCATCGCATACAGGATGGTCCCCAGGGAGAAGATGTCGGACCGTTGATCCACCGCCTTGCCCTTGAGCTGTTCGGGCGACATGTAGGGCGTGGTGCCGAGGATCTTGCCCTCCGAGGTCAGAAACTCGGTCTCGAGGTGGGAGTCCGAGTGCACCTCCTTCGACTCCTCCCGGGCGACCTTGGCGAGACCGAAATCCAGCACCTTGATCTGCCCGGTCGCCGAAACCATGATGTTGCCGGGTTTGAGATCGCGGTGGGTGATCCCGCTCGCGTGGGCCGCGCTCAGGGCGTCGGAGATGGTGATGGCGAGGTCGAGAAAGCGCCCCGGTTCGAGCCCGTTGACCGGGATGATCTTCGAAAGCGTCGTGCCCTCGACGTGCTCCATGGTGAAGAACGGCACATCGCCGTCCTCCTCGACCGAGTAGATGGTGACGATGTTGGGGTGATTGAGGGCCGCCACCGCCTTGGCCTCGCGGCGGAAGCGCTCGAGCCGTTCGGGGTTGGCGGCCACCTCCGGCGCCAGCACCTTGATCGCGACCTCACGATCGAGCTTGGTGTCGCGGGCCAGCCACACCTCGCCCATCCCGCCCTCGCCGAGCTTGCGGAGGATCTCGTAGTGAGAAAGCGTCCGCCCGATCATTCGCACCCCCCCGAAAGACATCCACTGGCCGTGGTTCCCGCCGGATCTGACGCCGCAGTTTACTTCAGAACGAAATGGACACGGTGCGCGTGATCGCTACAATCCAGAGCATGACAATCGCACAACAGAGTCGTCATCGTCGGAGTTCCGCTGGACGAGAACTCCTCCTTCCTCCGGGGCACGGCCGCGGCGCCCGACCACATCCGCCAAGCCCTCCACAGCCCGTCCTCGAATCTCTGTGCGGAGAACGGCATCGACCTCGGCGCCGACGCGCGGTGGCGGGACGCCGGGGATGTCGGTACCGCCGAGCGCACAACCCTCGTTCTCCGAGATCGAGGATTTCGTCGGCCGGCTGCTCGCTGACGCGTGAACGCGTGGTCGCGCTCGGCGGCGACCACTCGATCTCCTACCCGCTGGTGCGAGCTCACGCACGCGTTCACAGCGGTCTCACCATCCTCCACCTCGACGCCCACCCCGACCTCTACGACGAACTCGACGGGTCGCGGGTGTCCCACGGGTGTCCCTTCGCCCGCGTCATGGAGGAGGGGCTGGCCGCGCGCATGGTGTCGCTGGGCATCCGCACCGCCAACCCCCACCAGCGCGAACAGGCCGAGCGCTTCGGCGTCGAGACCTTCGGTCCCACCGATGACCTGACCACAGTTCTCGCAAGCCTCGCGCCGCCCCTCTATCTGTCGCTCGACCTCGACGTCCTCGACCCCGCCTTTCGCCCCGGGCATCTCACACTACGAACCCGGCGGGCTCTCGACCCGCGCAGGTCCTCGAGATCATCCACACCCTGCCGTGTCCGCTCACCGGCGCCGACATCGTCGAGCTCAACCCGGAGCGCGACGTCCACGGCATGACGGCGATGGTCGCCGCCAAGATGCTCAAGGAGATGATCGCCGGGATGTTGGCAAGCTGACCGGCTGAAGATCACCGCAGACCGCACTTCTGCACGACCAGGTTGTTGATCTCTCCCGAGAGCATGGCCGTGCGGTCGTGCGGGTACTCGCAGAGCCCCGCGTGGTGCAGCGCCTCGTGGATCAGAGCGGTCGCCACCCTTTCGTCGGAATGGGCGGTCACCTTGCGGCGCCGTTCACGACGGGGTGATTCTCACCGCCTGCTGTCTGCCTCTTTTATACGTCGCAAGAGAGATATTGTTCTGCGATCCGGAGTCACGCGACCTCGCAGCTATCGTCTGGCGCCACCAATCACATTGTCACACTAGGGCACGCAGAGTCATAAAGTGATACGTGGAACCCATTCGAGCTGTGACGCGGCGCCGATGAATCTCAGCTCCACATCAGGCTTTCTTGTTCGAGTGTGGGAGGGGGGTCCGGCTTCGCTTCCAGCTACGCCGGGACACTTTTCATTCGACCGGTGGTCGAATGAAAAGTGGTGCGCCGAGAGGGACTCGAACCCCCAACCTTCTGGTCCGTAGCCAGATGCTCTATCCAATTGAGCCATCGGCGCAGCTCAGGGAGACGCATTCTGCCACACGGTCATTCTCAGTGCAAGCCCGACGCGAGATTTCGGATTTCGGATTTCGGATTTCGGATTTTCCGCGCAACCCACCCGGCTTCGGCCGAGGGGCTGCGCAGAGGCACCTGCTGGCAGGCGGGACGCCTGCCCCACAAGACATCGGGATCCTCATGCCCGCCACTCAGGAGCAAGCGCAGATCACGCATGGGTGCAGATGCTTGATCACTCTTGTTCAAAACGGCATCTTGGACAACACCGGTGCGGGTCTGAGGGTGGGCCAAGGCCCACCCTACTTCGGACCCACAAGTTGAGAGGGCTCACTCAACCAACCACAGTACTCCGACAGGTGGCACGCGCAGACGTTGGCAATGCCCAAGTCAAATAGCCCCCGCCCCACGGAAATTCCGCCAGGGCGAAGCCCGCGGATTTCCGAGGGAGGGTGGGTGGGGGGCGGGGGCGGGACGTTAAAGCGAGGATGTTCACTCACTCGAAAGCGCCATTACCGGTGCACCCCCCACCAACGTTGAAGAGCCCGCTGGTGCGCCAAAGGCGCACCCGGGCGTGATTCTCGAGGTCAGCAAACGCTCGCGTGTCGATGGACTCTCGGAACACGACCGTAGCCGCGGTCATCAGACCGCGGCGGCGGGCTCCCCTCGGATCATTGGAACAGGTCGCTCGGTCGCGCGTAGTATGCTCCGATGCCAATCAAAGGAGGCGCAGTGGACGCGATCCTCGAAATCAAGAATCTGAGCAAACGCTATGGCGACCATGTGGCGGTCGACGACATCAGTTTTTCGGTCCCCCGCGGTTCGGTCTTCGGCTTACTGGGGCCCAACGGCGCCGGCAAGACCACCACCATCCGCATGATCATGCGGATCATCGCCTCGGACTCGGGCACGGTGCTGTTGGACGGGATTCCGGTCGACGACGACCGGCGCCGGATCATCGGCTACCTGCCGGAGGAACGCGGTCTGTACAAGAAGATGAAGGTGCTCGAGCATCTGGTCTATCTGGGGACCATCCGCGGTCTGCGCCCCGGCGAAGCCAGGAAGCGGTC
Organism: Candidatus Sulfomarinibacteraceae bacterium; assembly: GCA_963714885.1. Lineage (GTDB taxonomy): Bacteria > Acidobacteriota > Thermoanaerobaculia > Thermoanaerobaculales > Sulfomarinibacteraceae > Sulfomarinibacter. The sequence continues at coordinate 34,672 of CAVQQV010000033.1, forward strand.
GTCGGCCTGGCTCGAGCGATTCGAGCTCGACGAGTGGGCGACCCACAAGGTGGAGGACCTCTCCAAGGGGATGCAGCAGAAGATCCAGTTCATCGGCACGATCCTCCACCGGCCGCCGCTCTTGATCCTCGACGAGCCCTTCTCGGGTCTCGACCCCATCAACAGCCGAGCTCTCAAGGACCTGATGCAGCAGATGTCGGAGGAGGGCGTGACCATCGTTTTGTCGACTCACGTGCTGCCGCAGGTGGATGAGCTGTGTTCGGACATCTGCCTGATCAACCGCGCACGACCCATCCTCTACGGCCCGCTCGATCGCATCCGCGCCGACTACGGCGGCAACACCTGGCGGGTGAACACCGGCGTCGAGGCAGAAGATCTGGCCGGTTTCGCCGGCGTTGCCTCGGTCCTCCCTCTCAAGAACGACCTGCTGGTCGAGCTCGAAGACGGGCGGGAACCCAATGACCTGCTCCGCGCATTGCTCGATCGCGGCAACGTGGAGACCTTCACCCGCTTCATCCCCGATCTCGAAAACATCTTCATCCGCGCGGTGGAAGAGGACAAAAGTCATGCTGAATAGAATTTATGCGGTCATCCGCCGCGAGTACCTGGAACGGGTCCGTACCAAGGCCTTCTGGATTTCGACCCTGTTGGTGCCGGTGTTTCTCGGTGCGGTGATGATCCTGCCCGCCTATCTCGCCGCGCGCGGCGCGGGAGAGTTCAACGTCGCCGTGCTCGACCTCACCGGGCGTTTCTTCGAGCCCGTGCAGACCGAAGTGGAGCGCATGCTGTCAGGGGACAACGAAAAACTCAGCGTCACGCTGGTCGAACAGGCGCCGGGCAACGACATCGAGGCCACCCGCGAGCGTCTCAAAGCTGAGGTGGAAAACAAGGTCTTCGACGGGGTGCTGATCCTGCCGGCGGACCTGCCCGATGACGGAACCCCCGAGTACGTGGCGCCCAACGTCTCGGCCTTCAAGCTGATCAACGTGCTCGAACGCTCGGTCAACACGGTCACGGTCGCCGACCGCCTCACCGGCGCCGGTCTCGACCCCGAAAAGGTCCGCGAGCTCACCCGCCGACCCGGTCTCACCACCTTCAAGCTCGGCAAGGGCGGCGAGGAGACCTCAGACCAGGGCCAGAGCTTCATCCTCGCCTACGTCTTCATGATGATCATCTACGTCACCGTACTGATGTACGGCATCTACGTCATGCGCGGGGTGCTCGAAGAAAAGAGCTCGCACGTGGTGGAGGTCCTGATCTCCACCGTCAAGCCCTTCGAGCTGATGTTGGGCAAGATCCTCGGCATCGGCGCCGTCGGTCTCACCCAGTTTCTGATCTGGGCGATATTGATGGCTGCGATCTCGGCCCCGGGCGCGGTGGCCGCTCTCGGTATCAGCGGGATGGAGCTGCCCGCGGTGCCGGCACAGCTCTTGTTCTTCTTCGTCGTCTATTTCGTGCTCGGCTTCTTGCTCTACGGCACCCTGTACGCCGGCATCGGCGCCGCCTTCGACACCGAACAGGAGGCGCAGAACTTCCAGGGCGTGGTGACCATGTTCCTGGTGGTGCCGATGGTGTTGATGATGCAGATCCTCAACCAACCCGACGGCACCCTGGCCGTGGTGCTGTCCCTCATCCCTTTCTTCACCCCGATGCTGATGTTCCTGCGCATGACCTTGACCCAGGTGCCGGCGATTCAGCTCGCGGCGTCGGTCGTCTTCATGTTGGGAGCGATCGTCATCGCAGCGTGGGTGGTTGGCAAGATCTACCGGGTGGGGATCCTCATGCACGGGTCGAAACCGAAGTTGAAGGATTTGGTGAGGTGGGTGAAAGAGGCGTGAGAAATTCTTAATTTTGAATTTTGAATTTTGAATTTCCATCGCAACCGGTCCGGGCTCGGCGGAGCCTCAGACTGGGTTCGAATCGTTCAGAACCTGGCGTTCTGTTCCCATGAGTCGGGTGGTTTTCTGGTCCGCGCGTGACTTCAATTCGAGGTAGGGTGCAGACGGATTTCGGATTTCGGAATTCGGAATTCGGAATTCGGAATTCGGAATTCGGACCACGAGTCATTGCGCTTCGCCAACCTTGCTGCAAGACCCTGCCGGACTCCCGCGTCAGGATTGAGACTTTTGCCCCCGCTGGCCTTTGCCGGGGGACGGAGGGCGGGAATTCTGAAGACCGGTTGTGCCCTGACGTTCCGCGAGGTAGGCCAGCGCACGATCCGATTCGGCATCCATGACCAGTTGCAGGAACTGACCATCGGCCGCATCGGCGACCCGGATCACCCTCACCACGTCGGCCATGTCGGCGTAGTCCGGCACGACCTCGGCCAGACAGTTGGCGGACCCGGTCAGGAAGTCGTCGTTCCACACCACCCCGGAGTCGTCCGGGTAGAGGGGCAGGTAGTGGATGCCGGACTCCACGAGGTCGTTGAAGAAGTGGGTGCCGAAGGAAACGTCCGGGAGGTATGAGCCCTTCTTGCGCGCGATCTCCACCAGCACGGCGGTGCGGCTGATGTCGGCGTAGGTGACGGGCACCCCGAGGCGGATGTCGCCGCGGCTCCCCCACCGCCCCGGGCCCATGAGGATGAAACGCCGCGTCGGCAGCGCCTTGTTGATGGCGCCCACCGTTCGGGCGACTCGCACCATCGCTTCTTTGGTTTCGAGGCCCTCGTAGTCGCGGGGATCGATCAGAACGACGTATTTGAGGTCAGCAACCTGTCCCATCTGCACGTAGCGGTTGGCGGAGAAGATCTGTCGGGCTTCGGGCACGTCGGAGATCTCGACCCGCGGGGCCATGGCGCCGCGGCTCAGGGCGCGGCACTGCAGCATGTGGAGCGTTTCGCCGTCGTGGGCGAACTCGACATCCACCGGCTCGCCGAGACCCTCCTCGAGGAGATCGAGCATGATTTTGAGGTCGCGCGGAAAGGACGACCGCAGCAGGCCGTCAAAGGTCACCACCAGTTCGCGAGGGTCGATCTGGGCCATCACGCCCACCATCGGCAGGATCTGGCGGTCGCGGAAGATCGAGAAGATCCGGTTCATGATTGGGATCTTGCGTCCGACCCTCTTCATGAACTCTTCCAACGGCAGGCTCTCGAACTGGCTTTCGCGGATGTCCACCACGTCGACGTCGTGCTGAGAGTAACGGTAGACCTCGTCCGGTTGCTGCACCGACCGCAGTGCCGGTTGTTCGAGGGCGACCAGCACCGGGTAATCCGAAACCGTCCGGTCGACGGCCCTGGTGCCGAGACCGAGCACCAGCCGGGCCATGCCGTCGGTGTGGCGAATCCGCGGTGACCACCGCATCTCGCACCGCGAGAAGGCGACTCCGGCGAAGACCGGGAACAGCATGCCGCCGACCTCGCGCCCCACGACCTCCTGGATGAGGATGCCCATCTGCTCCTGGAAGTCGATGAGACCGCGCTCGCGCCGGTACTCGATGGGGTCGGGGTGGAAGATCGAGGCGTAGACCTCGGCAATCGCATCTTCGAGGGACGCCAGCCGCATTTCGATGGGGCCGCGGTTGGCGATGAAGAGGCTCTTGTACTTGCCCGAGAAGGCGTGGCCGATGCGGTCCTCGAGAAGGCTCGAGGAGCGCACCACCAAAGGCACCTCGCCGAGCTTGTACAGCATCTCGCTGAGACCCTTGTGGATGGTGGGTGGAAAGGCGCCGCTCTTGAAAAGCCGTTCGACCAGGGGGTACTCGCTGCGGACCTCGTTGGGGGTCTTGTATTTGACGTTGATGAGCTCTTCGAGGCCGTTGTACTCGATGAACTCGAGGATTCCGATGGAGGGCAGGAAGTACGAGGTGGGGACCTTGTAATCGGTGCTCAAGCGCCCTCGGCGCTGCGCCTTCTTGAGGATGGCGTCCGCCAGGATCAGACCGGCGGCTTTGCCGCCGAGCTGGCCGGAGCGGCTGTCGGTGAGGATGATGTGGTCGAGCACCTCAGCGAACTCGCGAACCCTGACAAAGCGCTTGGCGACGGAAATGAAATCGAGCTGGTCGGTCAGCAGCCGGCGCACCAGCGCGGCGCGGGTGCCGATCACGTCTTCGCGCGGCGCCACCACGTCGCCCGGTGCGAAGTTGAGGAACTCGTGGATGGCGTCACGCAGCACCGGCAGTGGGGTGTCGGGGTCCTCGGCCAACCGCGCGCTCTCGTGGGCGAGCATTCGCTTTTCCACCTGCAGGATGGTGGCGGCGATCTTTTCCGGCGACAGGTGGCGTTCCGCGTACTCGAGCGCGAGATCATACAGCGCCAGCCGTGATTCGCTGGAGAGCTGGGGTTTGGGACGGTTGGGGTCGTGAACCGGCCGCGAACCTCCGAGCTTGAGGGCAACCGCGAGGTCGTCGATGGCGTCGAGATCCACCAGACCCTGGCGCTGGAGATCCATGAGCAGGCGGCGGCACACCCGGTCCGAGAGGTCAGGGCGGCGGTCGCGGAGGTCGGCGAACTGCTGGCGCCAGTCAACCGGCATGAATCACCGGAGGAGGCGATATCGGGGCGCGAATGCCCGACAGCGGGAGAACACTGCGATTCACCATCTGAGTTGATTGTAGCTCTTACTCCGCCACCGGGTCGTCGGGAATCCCAGCGGCCGGGCGCAGGTCGCCGAAGTCGGCAAAGATCGGCCTCACCGCCATCGGGTCGACGCCCATCAGGTTCTCGCGTCCGCTCACCCGGACCATGGCCCGCCCGCCCTCGCTCAGGGGGGCAAAGAAGGTAAAGGTGATCTCTTCCCGTTCACCCTCCCCATCACCGGCCGAGAATGACTTCGGCGCGTCCCATCTCGGCCGTCATCGGAGCCATCAGATCGTAGTCGGTGGCTTCGAGCTTCGACAGCGCTGTGAGACGGTCGGATACGCGGGGCTGGTCGGCCTCGGCGCCGTCGCCGGCGAAGCGCCACTGGTAGTCGACCTTTTCAAGCTCCACCGATCCGTCGCCGGTCGACAACCGAAGCCCTTCAGCGGCCCAGGTATCGAGATCTGCGACCTTCTTCGACCGCCACAGAACGGGCGCCTTGGAAAGCCGCGTCCGCACCCTATCCTGCGCCCAGAAATAGTCGGCGTCGCCTCGCCGGCATGCCACTTCGGTGCCTCCGGCTGCCCTCGCGGGTAGCCCCCAGCTCGAGTCGCAGCGGCTCGCCGCCGTCGGTTCTGACGACCATCAGCGAGTACTCCGGCGCATCGAGACCCAGCGCCCCGGTGTCGACCTCGCCGTCGAGGAACTCTTCGATGTGGAGGGAACCGAGATCCGTCACCAATGCCTCGAGGTGGTCGCGGTCCGCCATGTCCTCCATCGGGCTCAGCAGCAGCCAGTCGTCGCCGACCCGCACGGCGCGGATGGAGTCCGCGCCGGCCTCGATGTCGATCGAGGCCACCTGGTCGCAGCGCACATCGGTCACGTCACGCGACCGCCAGTCGTCCACCTCGCGGTCGAGGTCGTCCATGAACCACCCTGGAACGATCGCGATCTCGTCGCCGCCCATGATGCGGATCGGTCGTTTCGATCCCAGCGGCATCTCGTCGCCCACCGCGAACGAGACTTCCGAGCCGTCGCCCAGGGTGAGCGTGACCTCGGCCTGGGGAATATCCAGACCGTACTCGGCCGCATCCACCTCCTCGGCCGCCAGGCGTCGATCCGCGTCCAGACCGGCAAGCGAACTCAGGGTCGAACTCACGGTCGCCGAGTCGGCCGGATAGGCGATCGGTTCGCGCAGCTGCCAGTCGTCGCCGACCTTCTCGAGCCGCACCGACCCTTCCGGACCGACCACCACCACACCGGTGACCTCGTCTAGTTTCGAGACCCGGGAAGACCTTGTCGGCATCGCGTCGCGCCTCGTCGGTGGTCGGCCGGTGGCGCTCGAACAGGAGGATGTACGCGCCCAACAGAACGACGATTGCAGCAAGGATGATGAGGTTTCTACTCTTCATCGGTTCCACCCTGGATTGATTTCGGATTTCGGATTTCGGAATTTCGGATTTCCCGCCCAACCTCCCCCGAATCCGGGGCGGGTGGGGGTCGAATCCGAAATCCGAAATCCGAAATCCGAAATTCCTCATGTTCAGTGTCGCCGCTTCCGCCACACGAGGACGCCCAGGAGGATCGCCGCACAGGGCATGCCCACCAGAACCAACAGCAGGAGATTGCGCATCTGCTGCTGGGTGAGGAAGAGGCTGACCTGCTCGACGTCCCGCGGCGGGATGCCCACCAGGCTGTCGCGCGCGGCAAGCCAATTGAAGGCATTGCCGGCAAGCACCGCATTGCCCGCATTGGCGATGTCGAGGTCTGTCATGAAGTCGGAATCGCCAAAGACGACCAGACGGTAGGTTGTGGGCTCGGAGAGCCCCTCCGCGCCGGCCTCCGCACCTGTGGCCGCACCTTCAACCGCAACCGCGACCACCGCGGGCCCCGCGGTGTCGCCGTCATCGACCGCGACCGGTTCACCGCGCAGCAACATGCCGAGGTCGGTTTCTCCCCAGCCATCGTCCGAGGTCTGGACGAGGACAGCGGCCTCAGCATCGTCCGCCGTCAGCGAGCGCGCCACGGTGAAGAGCACGGCAAAGCCCTCGAGCCCCGAGGTCACGGGGTGAGATGGGAAATCCTGGAGATACACCGCCGAGAGATCGTAAAACGGCAAACGGCGGGACGGATCGACCACGAGGTCGTCGTTGACGATGACCCCGCGCGCCGCAAGCATCTCCTCCAGCCGGGTCGGCCGCATGGTGCCCGCGGGCTCGATCAGAGGGTCGAGGGCGACCAGCAGACGACCGCCGCGATCGAGAAAGGTCTCGAGGGCCGTGATCTCTGACTCGGTGTAGGCGCGAGTCGGACCGACGATGGCCACAACGTCGGCATCCGCCGGTACCTCACCGGAGAGCAGCGAGACGTCTGCCGCCTCCATGTTCTCCCGTTTGAGGGTGTCGCCGAGCACCGCCAGGCTGCGGTCGCCTGAGCCGCCGCCGCCCTCGAGGGCGGCCTCGCCGTGACTGGTGACGAAGTAGACCTTCGGCACGTCCGGCGCCACCAACGAGAGGATGGCCGAGGTGAACTGCTCCTCGCCCTTGAAGGCGCGCATGGTCGGGCCTTGGCCGTATTGCATGCCCGAGTAGTCCATTTCAGCCATCTGATCGGAGGTGACGTACTTCGTGCGGTCGCCGAGCACGAAGACCACGGTGTCCGCGACCTCGACACCGAACTTCTCGGCCAGTTGGGTGGTCTTGAGGGGCTCCCGCTCGGGGTCGATGTACTCGACCGAAATCTTGTCCGACGCCGCCTTGTAGCGTTCGAGAAGCTCGCGGACCTGGTCGTACATCGAGGTGGCGGGGGTCATGAAGACCACCACCTCGATGTTTTCGGGAAGATCCGAGAGAATATTTTCAGACTTCTCCGACAGGGTGTAGATCTTGGTCGACGTCAGGTCCTCGCGCACCCATCGGCGCGCACTCAGCCAGTTCACCATGACGGTCAGGGCGACCGCGAGGATGACGGCGACCACACCCGTGATGGTGTGGCGGATCGCTTGCTGCCTCATCCCTTCACCTCCACTTCTTGACTTCGAGGCTCTTCGTGGCGAGGAACAGGAACAGCAGACCCACCGAGAGCTGGTAGATCACGTGCCTCGAATCGACGATGCCCTTGGCGAAATCGTCCATCTGGGTCCACAGGTTCATGTGCGCCAGCGCGCCCTTGAGAAACGACGTCGAGAGGAGCTGTTCGACGAGACCGATCGAAAACAGCGCCACCATGGCCGCAAAGGCGATGATGGCGGCGATGAGCTGGTTGTTGCTCAAGGTGCTGGCAAACGTGCCCACCGAGAGAAAGAGGAAGCCGAGCAGGAACACGCCGATATAGCCGGCGATGACCGGACCGAGGTCGATCGCCGAGTTGCGCTTGAGCACAACCACGTAGAGGATGGTGGGCAGCCACAGCGCGGCGTAGAAGACAAACGCCGCCATGAATTTTCCCGCCACCACCTGGGCCTCGTTGACCGGCGAGGTGAGCAGAACTTCGATGGTCCCCGAACGCCGTTCCTCCGCGATCAGCCGCATGGTGATGACCGGCACAACGAACAGCAGAAACAACCAGAAGAAGATGGTGCCGCCGAAAAACAGCCGCAGCGGCGTCATGGCCGGGGTCTGGGGATTATTGAGGAAGGAGACGATGAGATAGAAGATGTAGCCCTGCATCAGCAGAAAGGCCGTCATCACGACGTAGGCCAGCGGTGACGAGAAGTAGGCGATGAGCTCGCGCCGGATGATCGCCCAGGTCTTACGCATTGGACACCTCCTCGACCGGTGCGGCGATCACCGGCTCCTCGCGGGTCGTCAGACGGACAAAGACGTCCTCGAGGGTGGCCTGCTGTTGGGTCAGAGCGAGCAGCACCCACCCCTTCTCCACCGCCAGCTTGAACACCGCTTCACGCGGATCGGCGCCGGGGCCGTGCTCGAGCAGGAACCGGGCCGGCCCGCGTTGGTCGACCCCGACCACGCCGGGCAGCGACATCAGCGCCGCCTCGGCACCGTCGTCCGCACCCTTGAACTCCACCGACAGCGACGGGTTGCCCACCAGCTTGGCGCGCAGTGCGTCCGGCGTGCCGTCGGCGACGATGCGTCCGCGGTCGATGATGAACACCCGCTCGCAGACCTGTTCGACCTCGGGCAGGATGTGGGTCGACAACAGCACCGTGTGGTCGCGGCCGAGCTCGATGATGAGTTCGCGCACCTTGATGATCTGGTTGGGGTCGAGACCCACCGTGGGCTCATCGAGAATCAGCACCGCCGGCTCGTGAACCAGCGCTCCGGCCAGACCCACCCGCTGCCGGTAACCCTTGGACAAGGTGCCGATCACCTGCCGCCGCACGTCGCCGAGCAGACATCGATCGATCACCCTGTCGGTTCGTGGGCGGACCTCGGACCGGGCGACGCCCTCGATCTCGGCACGAAAACGGAGGTACTCGTCGACCCGCATCTCGGGATAGAGCGGCACGTTCTCCGGCAGATAGCCGACGTTGCGCCGGAGCCCGACCGGGTCGGAATCCAGGTCCACCCCCGCCACTACCACGCGGCCGGTGGTCGGCGGCAGGAATGCGGTCAGCATCCGCATGACGGTGGTCTTGCCGGCGCCGTTGGGCCCGAGGAAACCGAGCACCTGGCCCTCAGGCACGAAGAAGTTGAGGTCTCTGACCACCGGTTCCGAGACGTAGGTCTTGGAAAGGTTTTCCACTTCGATCATCGATCGCACCTCCTACCGGGCACCGCATTTCCGCATTCGCAGCAAGCCCGGACTCTCGCGGCACAGAAGCTCACCTGCGCCACATCAAGGCTCCTCATCAAGGGCAAACCGTAAGCAAATTTCGAACCAAATTCAAGGCCGGGAACAGAGTGTACTCTTTCTGGGAGACCGGTCAAAATGGCCGCTTTCGCGGCGCGCGGCTAGCCTGCGGGTGGGCCGCCGGTGACGATCAGCATCAGGGTGGTGGAGCCGAGGGTGAACTCCCCCTGGTTGGGGATCTCCGCCTCGTCGGCCCGCTCGCCGCCGACCCACGTGCCGTTGGTGGCGCCGAGGTCGACCAGCACCACGTTGCCGCCCCGGACCTCGAGCATCGCGTGCTTGCGCGAAACCTCCGAGTCCTTGACCTGAACGTCCGCCGCCGAACCGCGGCCGAGATAGACCCGGGGTTTGGTGATGGGGAAGACGCTGCCCGCTTGCGAGCCGGCGATGACGGCCAGTGAAAAACGCTGGTCCTTGGGCAGGGGCGCCAGCTGGCGGCAGCTCGGGGATTTCCGGTTCCGCGGCGACCCCGGCCGCCTCCACGACCTCCGGCGAGGCGCCGAACATCTTGCCGATGGAGGTGGCGTTGGACGGTTCGTCCAGGGGATTGCGGACCTCGAACGAATGGCTGCAGCTCGTGCACTTCACCTGCTTGACGTCGGCACCGCCGAAGCGGGCCTCGTCGTAGCGGTACTTGGTTTCACACTGGGGGCAGGTGATGATCACCTAACGATCCTCCACGTTCTAACCTCAACATGATATCAGGATCAGCACTCAAAACCCGAGGTGCAACCACCTTCAATGAAGGGGAGCCCGGGAGCAGGGGAGCAGGGGGGACAGGCCCATCAATACTTTTCGTTGTTCCCAAATCCGAAATCCGAAATTCGAAATTCGAAATCTGCGATGGCCCCAGTTCGCCTTTTAACTCCAAACTTTGAACTCACCCTGCCCGCTACTCCGCCGCCGGTGCCGTCCAGCGATCCATCCACTCCAGCACCACCTCGTGCCACTGGATCGAGTTGAGCGGTTTGAGCACCCAGTGGTTTTCGTCCGGGTAGTACAGCAGCCGCGAGGGAACGCCGAGGCGCTGCAGGGCGTTGAAGGTCGCCAGACCCTGGGTGTCGACCACCCGGTAGTCGAGCGCGCCGTGCACCACGAGTTCGGGGGTCTTCCAGTTTTTGAGGTGGTTCACCGGCGAGTGTTTGCGGTATTCCTCGGGGTTGTCCCACGGCGTTCCGCCGTGCTCCCACTCCGGGAACCACAGCTCCTCGGTGTCGAAGTAGGCCATGTACTCGTCGAGGTTGCCGTCGTGGCAGACCAGCGCCTTGAAGCGGTCGGTCTGGCCCTGGACCCAGTTGATCATGTAGCCGCCGTAGCTGGCGCCGGCCGCCGCCATCCGTTCGGGATCGATCCACAGATGGCTGCGCAGAACCTGGTCGAGCCCCTTCATCAGGTCCTCGAAAGGCGCTCCGCCCCAGTCGCCGTTGATGGCGTCGGTGAAGTCCTGGCCATAGCCGGTGGAACCGTGAAAGTCGATCGTCACCGTGGCATAGCCGTGGGCCGCATAGATCTGCGGGTTCCAGCGATAGTGCCAGTGGTCGTCGAAGCTGCCCTGCGGTCCGCCGTGGATCAGAAAGGCCAGCGGGTACTTCTTGGTCGGGTCGCGGTCGACCGGATAGATGAAGTAGCCGAAGACCTCGTCGTGATTCGCACCGGCGAATGAAAACTGCTTGTACTCACCGAAGGCGATGGAAGCCACTCGTTCGTCGTTGATGTGGGTGATGGGCGCCGGGTCGCCGCCGGCGGCGGGCAGCACATAGAGCTCCACCGGCGACACCAGGCTGTCCTGGGTGAAGACCAACCGGCCGTCGGCCAGAGGCCGCGGGGCCGAGTTGGTATGGCGGGTGAGCACCGCCGAGACCATGCCGTCGTTCGGGTCGATCTTGAAGATCGAGTGGTTGCCCACGTTGTCGGCCGAGGAATAGATCGCCAAGCCGTCAGGCGCCCACGCCAGATCGCCCGGAGAGCGGTCCCAGTTTTCGGTCAGGGTTCGCGGCGAGCCGTCGGGCCAGGTCATCACCACCACCCGCCGCCGGTCGGCTTCATACCCCGGCCGGGCCATCGCCAGGTAGGCGAGGGTCTTACCGTCCGGCGAGAACGCCGGCGAACTGTCCCAGGCCTGGTTGGCATCGGTCAGACAACGCGGCGGCTTCGACCCGTCGGTGGGCACCGCCCACAGGTCCCAGTCGGTGGACCAGGTCTCTTCCGATCCGTTCACCACCTTGGCCGTGTAGACCAGCGTCGAATCGTCCGGCGAGATGGTGTAGTCCTCGTCACCGCCCCACGGGATGGTCGGGCAGTCGCCGTCCACGCCCGGCATCAGATCGACCGCGGCACCGGCGGCGCCGTCGTCGCCGATGGGAACTGCGGAAGACGTGGTTGCGGGTCCCGTCCTTCCAGGTGTCCCAGTGGCGGATGAAGATCTTGTCGAAGATCATGCCCGAGGTCTTTGCGCGCAGCCCGTTCCTCGAACCGCGCCGCGGTGCACGGGATCGGAGTCTTCGCAGTCCGGGAACACGGCCATGCCGAGATAGAGGGCCGCGCCGCTGGGACCGATCTTGAGCGAACCGACATCGAGCGCCAGATCGGTCACCTGGACTGCGGCGGCGCCGCTGACGAAAGTTCCACCGCCACACCTGTGCCGACCCGCTGCGCGACGAGAGAAAGTAGAGGGTCCCGTCGCTGCGCCAGCGCGGGCTCCAGTCGTTGGCGGGGTCGGTGGTCAGGGCCTGAGCACCGGAGCCGTCGGTGCCGACCAGCCACACGTCCTTGCGGCCCTTGTTGGCCTCGAGGTCCATCGTGGTGATGACAAAGGCCACACGGTCGCCGTCCGGCGACGGCTGGGGGTCCGAGACCCGCTCCATGGCCACCAGATCGTGAACGGTGAAGGGGTGCTGCTCGGCCGAGCTCATCCCGGCGGTCAACAACAGGGCAGTGCAAACGATGATCGTACGACGGGTCATGGGTCCTCCCCGCCCGGTGTACCGGGCGCAGGGCATCGTATCGCAGAACAGCGGGGCAGGGGCAGAAAGGCGGTGAGGCGGTGAGGCGGTGAGGCAGAGTCAAGAAGTCCGCGGCCTTATGCCACATTTCGGTCTCGAAGCGACCGATCGCTGGCCCATGGCCTCAATGCCCCACTGCCCGATTGCCCCATTGCCAGGTTGCGCAGCCCGGCCCTGCTCATCGCCCCAATGCCAGGCCGCACGCTGCCGGCCATGCCTCATTGCCCCATTCCCATCGGACCCGGAACAGGGTGCATGCCACCTGAGATGCTTGCTTGGTGGAAGAGCGCCGACGGGCCCTACGAGTGGAAGGTCCAGGAGCCGAGATCGCCGGACTCGAGGTCGTTGACGAAGACGGCATCGTCGGCGCCAACCGAATCTCCGGTGGTGGGTACGACTGAGACCGCCGCGACCGGGGCCAAGGTTCCGTCCTCGAAGTCCCACGTCGTCAAAACCGCTTCGGCTGCCGGAGCCTGCACGGCGACGACTGGAGAGGTTTCGCCGCCGCGCCACAACATCATCGTGGTCCCGACGCCGACCGCGAGCACCGCAGCAGCGGCGGCCGCGAGCCACCCGCGCCGGCGACCGGCGACCGGTGAGAAGTCGGTAAAGGCCTGTGCGACCGCGGCTTCCACCTCGGCGGTGGCGTCAGCGGTGAAGGTCGTGTTCCACCACGCTGCACAGTGCGGGCACGACTCGCGCTCGAGGTCGGCGACAGCGGCATCGGCGTCGCTCAAAAGGCCGCGGGCCAGATCCAGCACGAGATTGCCGTGGTGTGGGCAGGTGGGCGCCTTCATCGATCCTCCACCTTCAAGGACGTCGATCCGGCCCGCGGGTAACACGGACGCCAATTCACGAGGCGCCTCCGCCACGCATCTCCTCGAGTCGCGCCCGGAGCCGTTTGCGGGCCCGCATCACCCGCATCTTGAGGGCGTCGGGGGAGATGTCCATTTCGACGGCCAGCGCCTCCACCGACACGCCTTCGGCGCGCGCGGTCAGCAACTGAACGACCTCCACATCTTCGTCGGCCAGCGCCGCCAGCATCAGCCGCACTTCGGACATCCGTTCGGCCCGGTCGTGGGGGTCGTCCCCGCTGTCGAGCTGCAGGGCCTCGTCGAGCTCGTCCTCGCGGCGCACCGCCAACCGCCGCAGGTGGTCGCGCGCCGCATTGGCGGCGATGCGGCGCACCCACGCCGGAAAGGTCCGCGGCTCCTTGAGGGAGTCGAGCCGCTGCCACGAACGCAGGGCCACGTCCTGGGCAAGATCCTGCGCGGTCTCTGAGCACCGCACACCGCACGCGAACAGGGTCGAGACCACGGCGCTGCGGTGGGCGTCGAGCAGCTCACGAAACGCTCCCTGGTCGCCGCGGCGCGCCCGCCGCACCAGGCCCTCGATCCGGTCCCACTTCGACGTGTCAGACATCTCTACCACGATAGACGATATTGAAAATTTCGGATTTCGGATTTCGGATTTCGGATTTTACGATCCTCCACTTCCAGGGCGGTCATCACCAGATCATGGCGCCAGATCTCATGCTCCAAATCGGATGAGGTTGCGTGTGCACCCCTTAAGCCAGGGTGTGGATGGCTGGAAATTCGAAATCCGAAATCCGAAATTCCGAAATCCCGGAGGGTGGTGCCGTGTTACATTCTGCCGACGCAATGACGGCGAAGACCAACCTCCCGCGCCTGCTGCAAAACCCCCGGCCTGCTCATCTCGTCCTCAAGGACGGAACCGTCGTTCGCCGGTTGGGCCGCCGGTGCGGTCGCGGTCGTCGAGGGCGAGGTGGTTTTCAACACCGCCATGACCGGTTATCAGGAGATGCTCACCGACCCCTCGTACCACGGTCAGATCCTGACCCTCACGACGTCGCACGTGGGCCAGGTCGGCGTCAACCCGGCCGATGCCGAGTCTGACCGTATCTGGGCTCGCGCACTCATCGTCCAGGACCTCGACCTCGAACCGTCATCGTGGCGAGCCGAGGGCGGCTTCGAAAACTGGCTCGAGGAGAACAAGCTGACGGTCGGCTGGGGGTTCGACACCCGCGCCATCGTCCGCCACGTCCGCACCACGGGCGCGGTCCCCGGCCTCCTGATCACCGACGGCACGCCACCCGGGGCGCTCGCCGAGCGCGCGGCAAAGGCTCAGGGCACCGATGGCCGCGACCTCGCCCGCGAGGTCGCCTGCACTCAGGCCTACGAGTGGACCGATGGGCCGTGGCTCTCGCCCTCGCACCCCGCGCCTGCCGCGAGCGGAGACCGGGTGAGGGTGGCGGTGGTGGACTACGGCGTCAAACGCTCCATCCTCCGCCGTCTCGTGGCCGAGGGTTGTGCGGTGCAGGTGGTGCCACCAACGGTTACCGCAAGCGATCTCAAGAACGGTGGTTTCGACGGCGTGCTGCTCTCCAACGGCCCCGGTGACCCGGCGGCGGTGGAGGGTGCGCAGGCGGTGATCGCCGATCTTGTCGGCCGCATGCCGATCCTGGGTATCTGCATGGGGTGCCAGCTGCTCGGTCTCGCCCTCGGCGGTCGCACGGTCAAGTTGCCCTACGGCCACCACGGCGGCAACCACCCGGTGCGCGAGCTCGCCACCGGCCGCGTTCTCGTCACCTCCCAGAACCACAACTACGTGGTCCAGGAATCGTCGCTGCCGCGGGAGGTGGAGGTCACCCACATCAACCTCACCGACGGCACGCTGGAAGGCCTGTCGCTGCCGCGGGCCGGGGTCGACGCCGTTCAGTTCCACCCCGAGGCGAGCCCAGGGCCCAATGATGCGATCGAGTTGTTTCAGCGGTTTGCCCACAGGTGCCGGGAGGGAAGATTCATGATTTCGGATTTCGAATTTCGGAATTCGGAATTCGGCAGATTGGCGGGGAAATTCGAAATCCGAAATCCGAAATCCGAAATACGGAGCGTGCGCCCTTGATGGACGGGTGAGCGGCATTCAAAATTCAAAATTCAAAATTCAAAATTCGAGGCGAGGGCGTCGCACGATGAGCGCGAAGCCGTCGTCCGTGTGCATCCTCGGGGCGGGTCCGATCCGCATCGGTCAGGCGTGTGAGTTCGACTACTCAGGGGTGCAGGGAGTGCGAGCGCTGCGCGAAGAGGGTTGCCGGGTCATCCTGGTGAATTCCAACCCGGCGACCGTTATGACCGACGCCCGGCTCGCCCACCGCACCTATGTGGAGCCACTGACCGCCAAGACCGTGACCGCGGTTCTCGAGAAGGAACGCCCCGACGCCCTCATCCCCACCCTCGGCGGTCAGACCGCCCTCAACCTGGCGGTCAAGCTCGAGGAACAGGGAGTCCTGGAGCGGCTCGGTGTGCGCCTGCTCGGCGCCTCGGTGCGGTCGATCCGACTGGCCGAGGACCGCGAGGCCTTCCGGCTCGCCATGGAGGCGGCAGGTCTGCCGGTGCTGCCCGCCGTGACGGTCTCGTCGTTGGAAGAGGGCCTGGCGGCCCTCGACGTTATCGGTCTGCCCGCCATCATCCGCCCGTCCTTCACCCTCGGCGGTTGGGGTGGCGGCATGGCCCACGACCGCGCCTCGTTCGAACGCCAGCTCAAGCTGGGGCTCGAGGCCTCCCCGTCCCACCAGGTGCTGGTGGAGGCCTCGGTTTTGGGCTGGAAGGAGTTCGAGCTCGAGGTCATGCGCGACTCGGCCGGCGCCTTCGTCGTGGTGTGCTCGATCGAAAACCTCGACCCCATGGGGGTCCACACCGGCGACTCGATCACCGTGGCGCCGGCACAGACCCTCACCGACCGCGAATACCAGGTGCTGCGCGACGCCGCGCGCACCGTGCTCGACGCGGTGGGGGTGGCGACCGGCGGCGCCAATGTCCAGTTCGCGGTCAACCCCGAGGACGGGCGCTACGTGGTGATCGAGATGAACCCGCGGGTTTCGCGGTCCTCGGCGCTGGCCTCCAAGGCCACCGGCTTCCCGATCGCCCGCATCGCCGCCAAGGTCGCCCTCGGCCGCCGGCTCGACGAGATCATGAACGACATCACCGGTTCGACGCCGGCTTCCTTCGAACCCGCCCTCGACTACGTGGTGGTCAAGATCCCACGTTTCACATTCGAGAAGTTCCCCGGCGCCGACCCGCGTCTCGGTACCGCCATGAAGGCGGTTGGCGAGGTGGCGGCCATGGGGCGCTCCTTCGAAGAGGCGCTCCTCAAGGCCGTGCGATCGTTGGAGGTGGACCGTGATTCGTTGGAGGCCCCTTCGGCCGTGGCGGCCGTTGACGACAGCGAGCTCGAAAGGTGCCTGGCGGAACCTACCCCCGACCGTTTGTGGGAGCTCGCCGAGGCCGTCCGTCGCGGCTGGAGCCTGGAACGAATTCACACCGTGACCGCCGTGGACCCGTGGTTTCTGCGCCGGATCGAGGGGCTGGTGGCGGCGGAAACGGAGATCGCGGCCCGCCTCGACGAACCTGGAGTGCTGGCAGCCGCCAAGAGACTCGGCTTCTCGGACGCTCACATCGGCCGGCTCACCGGTCGAGGAAACATCGGACATCCTGAAGCGTCGCATGGACGCCGGGATCTCCCGGGTGCGGCGGCGGGTCGACACCTGCGCCGCCGAGTTCGAGGCGCGCACGCCGTATCTCTACGGCAGCTTCGGCGACGTCGACGAGCAGCCGACACCGCGGCGCCCGATCATCATCCTCGGCGGCGGACCGATACGAATCGGTCAGGGGATCGAGTTCGACGCCTGTTGCGTCGAGGCCGTGGCCGGGCTGCGGGCCGAGGGCTACGAGGCGGTGATGATCAACTGCAACCCGGAGACCGTCTCCACCGATTACGACGCTGTCGACCGGTTGCACTTCGACCCCCTCTACTTCGAAGACGTCCTCGAAATCTGCGAAGCGGAACGACCGATCGGGGTCATCGTCCAGCTCGGCGGCCAGACCCCGCTCAAGCTGGCCGAGGATCTGGAACGGCACGGCGTGCCCATTCGCGGCACCTCGCGCGACGCCATCGACCGCGCCGAGGACCGCGGCCGTTTCGCCGAGCTGCTCGAGGAGCTCGGTTTGCGGCAACCGCCGGGGCGGATGGTGACCTCGGCCGACGAAGCGGCGAGGGCGGCCGACGAGCTCGGTTTCCCGGTGCTGGTGCGGCCCTCGTACGTTCTCGGCGGGCGCGCCATGGAGATCGTCTACGGTCACGACCAGCTCGCCGAGTACCTGCAGCGCGCCGCCGCCATCGACCCGGACCGCCCGGTTCTGCTCGACCACTTCCTCGAGCGGGCGGTCGAGGTCGACGTCGACGCGGTGGCCGACGGCGAGCGGGTCGTCATCTGCGGCGTGCTCGAGCACATCGAAGAAGCAGGGGTCCATTCGGGCGACTCGGCCGCGGTCACGCCGCCGGTCAGCCTGCCGCTCGAGCTCCAGGCCGAGCTCCGGCGCCAGGTGCGTCTGCTCGCGCTGGCGCTCGATGTGCGCGGTCTCATCAACGTCCAGTTCGCGATCCAGGAGAACACGGTCTTTGTCATCGAGGTCAACCCGCGCGCCTCGCGGACGGTGCCGTTTCTGGCCCGCGCCAACGGCACGCCGTGGGCCGAGCTCGCGGCCAGAGTCTGCGCCGGCGCGAGTCTTGCCGCACTTGGAGTCCACGACGGCGTGCCAACCGAGGTCGCGGTCAAACTCCCGGTCTTCCCTTTCGAGCGGTTCCCGGGGGTCGACCCGCTGCCCGGCCCCGAGATGCGCTCGACCGGCGAGGTCATGGGTCGCGGCCGCACCTTTGGCGAGGCCTTTGCCAAGGCGGCGCTGGCGGCGGGCTGGCGGCTCCCCGAGGGCGGTCGCGTGCTGTTGTCGCTGGCCGATCGCGACAAGGAACGACTGCCGGCGTTGGCGGCGCGGTTTCTCGAGCTCGGTTTCGGCCTCGCCGCCACCGAGGGCACCGCGACCGCGTTGAGCGCCGCCGGTTTTACCGACGTGCAAACGGTCTTCAAGGTCGGCCAGGGGCACCCCGACATCCCAGAGCTGCTGGCCGAGGGCGCGGTCCAGATGGTGATCAACACCGCCGCAGGACAGCGCGCCGCCCGCGATGCGGGTTCCATCCGCCGCGCCGCTCTCGATGCGGGGGTCCTCTACTTCACGACCATCCCGGGGGCCCATGCCGCCGCCGAGGCGGTGGCCGCCCTGCGCCGCGGGCCGCTCTCAGTCCGCGCCCTCCAGGATGACGCCTCGGGTCTGCCGAAGTGGGCAGCGGCGTTGGGGGACTGACGTCCCCAACCGTCTTGAGGCAGTGAGGCAATGAGGCAACGAGGCGGCCAGCCACTGCCGCACCGCCCCACTGCCAGGTCGCGAAGCGACCGACCACTGCCATCTCGACGACTTGAATCTTGCCTGGATCCTAGTGCAGCGACGTCAGCCGAAATTCGGCCAGCAGCCTGGCATCGAGGAGATCGTAGCTGCTGCCGTCGATCCGGAAGTACTGGCGGCCGATGGTGTAGGCGCGCTCGATCTGCTGCTGCACCTCGTCCGGGTTGTAGAGCAGGCGGAAGACGTGACCGACCTGGATGTAGCTCACCATGGAAAGGTCATCGGTGGTGTCGAAGACCCCGTCCCGTCCCGCGGACTCCAGCACCAGCCGCATCCACTGCCCCTCGGCGAAGTTGGGGCGGTCGGTGGTGAAGAAGGTCGCGTGCAGAGCCGTCTTCGAGATCGGCGGCGACCTGGGGCAGCGGTTGTGAGGTCCCGGTCGCGCGGTAGCGGCGTCGCCGTCACCCGGTAGGGCCGGTTCCACCCGTCCACCGCGCGCACCTCGTACATGTCGCGGACCGAGGCTGGCGACATGGCGGTGTCGGCGCCCATGAAGACCAACGGAATCCACCCGCGAACCCGCGCCGTCGAGGACGACGCGAGAACATCCGCCCAGTCACCGCCGAACGGCGGGATCTCGTTTTCGCGAATCATGAAGCGCGAGGCCGCCGCGCCGATCTCGTGCATGCGGTGAATGGTCTCGAGTTCGGCGGCGCGGCCGCCGTCACCAAAGGCCATCCAGCGCACGGTCGTCGCCAGGTCGGGGCCGGGACCGGTCGCCCGCAACCGCATGAACCCGAGAGATGGGCAACGCAATCAGAAGTGGGTAGACGAAGTAGCGCCACCCGCCCTCGCGAAACCTCTCCATCGCGGTCGGCGGCGGCGGTGCCGACAACACCGCGCTCAGATCCCAACCGCAGTGGCGGCAAATGGTCGTAGCCTCGCCGCCATGTCCGAACCGCACCCACCACACTTCATAGGACTCGAACATGGGAATAGCGTACCCCAACTGCCGGCCGGGTCGCACCGTGATCGTTCGGATTTCGGATTTCGGATTTTCCGCCCACCCGTCCCCAGAAAGCCTGGAGAAGGGTGACCGGTTCAGTCCATCCATCATCCAGGGTCGGGCGGGTGAGTCGTCAGTGGCGGCGTCCGGTGCGGGCGATGAGCCAGCGGGTTGGCGCAGGGGCGATTTTGGCCGACCACCACATCAGCCTCAGGGCGAAGGGGTGGAAGACCACCCGCCGGGGTCGCCGCATGACCCCGAGAAGGACCTCGGCGCAGCGCTCGGGGGTGGTCGTGGGGATCCAACCGCCGATCGCCGGGATGTACTGTTGCGAGTCCGGATTGGCCTCGAAGTACTCGCTCGAGACCTCGCCGAAGTAGACCATCGAGCTGGTGACGCCGGTCCCCACGAGATCCATGCACAGGGCCTCGTGCAGACCACGCAACGCCCACCGCGAGGCGGTGTAGGCAGTGGCCCCGGGCCACGGCATCAGCGAAGCCGGCGACCCAACGTGGATCATCGCACCACCGCCGACGGCGAGCATGTCGTTCATGAAGGCACGGCAGGTGTTCGCCGCGGCCAGATAAGGGGCGCCGATCATGTCGAGGATCTGTCCCGGTGCGGTCTCCTCGAGAAAACGCCAGACCCCCGCGCCGGCGCTGTTGACGACCAGCGACGGCGGCGCCCACTTCGATCGAACCCGCTCGGCCATCGCCTCCACCGCAGCGCCGTCGGCAGCATCGAGGGCCTCGACCATCGCCGCCCCACCGGCAGGTCTCTATCTCGCCGGACAGCTCCTGCAGCCGTTCCGCACGACGCGCCACCAGCACCACCCGCCAGCCGTTCGCCGCCAACAGACGTGCGGTGGCGGCGCCGATCCCGCTCGAGGCCCCGGTGACGACGGCAACAGGATTCTCAGGAGGAGTCATGGGTGAAGATTACTGCATGCCGGAGAAGAAGGGGAGAAAGGAGCAAGGAGCAGAGGAGCAGAGGAGCAGAGGAGCAGGGGGGCCACTCTTGGAGCGGCGTGCGGATACGGGCCACGTGCGGCGGAGGTGCCATTTGTCACATTGTTTGAACTCGACACCCTCGGGAGGGAAGAACTTGCGGGCAAACAATGTGACGGGTGGCTCCTCTCGGGAAGGACGCTCTGAAAGCCAATCTGCCTGGGTATCGTTACCGCCTGCTCGCCCCCCCGGATAGAACTGCCTCTTGAAAGACGTAGGCGGGTCGTTCACGGCCCGCCCGCGAGACGATCACGCCACGTGAGTTCCTCTGGCGCGACGTCACCGAGGATGGTGGCCCCTTCGACGTCTGGAACGTTCATTCTCCCCGGTGGTGGCAGGCCCTGAAGGACCTGCCTACAGCTTATCAGCGGGGCCGGGCGGGAATTCAAAATTCAAAATTTAGAATTCAAAATTATTGCCGTGGTTGCCACCACGGCTTGAGGCGTTCGGTGAGGGCGTGCCAGGCGGCGTCGGTGTCGGCGATGGCATCGCCGCCGAGTTTTTCGAGCAGGCAGTCGGCGAGGACGAGGGCCAGCATGGCCTCGACGATCACCGGTGCGGCGCCGATGGCGGTGACGTCGGATCGCTCCCAGGCGGTCTCCCCCGCTTCGCCGCTGGTCAGGTCCACCGAGGGCAGACCTTTGCGCAGGGTCGAGATCGGTTTGAAGAAGGCGCGAACCACGAGGTCGGCGCCGTTGGTGACACCGCCCTCGAGCCCTCCAGCACGGTTGCCGGTGCGTTCGAGGTGTCCGTCGACCAGCTCATAGGGGTCGTGCGCCTGCGACCCGAGCAGAGACGCCACCTCGAGCCCGTCGCCGAGAGAGGCCGCTTTGACCGAGTGGATCGAGACCAGGGCCTGGGCCAGCCGGCCGTCGAGCTTGCGGTCCCAGTGAAGACACGATCCGAGACCGGGCGGCAGACCGCGGACCACCGCGCCCACCACGCCGCCCATGGTCTCCCCCGCCTGACGCGCCTCGCGGACGGCTTCGACGAGGGGCTCCTCATCGTCCGGTTTCGGAGTCACGAGCGGCGAGTCGTAGCGCACCTCCGCAAGATCATCCCAGGTAGGGGCGCCGGACAGCACCTCGTGCGGCCCCACCCGCAGCACCGCCGAACGCATGGTCACGCCATAACGGCCGAGGAGCTGTGCGCACACAGCGCCTGCCGCTACCCGCGCCGCGGTTTCCCGCGCCGACGAACGTTCGAGCACGTTGCGCATGTCCGCCAGTTGATCAGTGGCGGCGCCGCCCGAGTAGTCGGCGTGACCGGGTCGAGGCCGGGTAACCGCGCGTTTGGCAGCGGCCTCAGCGTCGACCTGCCACGGGTCCATCACCGAGGTCCAGTTCTGCCAGTCGAGGTTGACCACCTCGAGCACCAGCGGCGAACCGAGGGTGCGGCCGTCGCGCAGACCGCCAGTCACCGTCACCTCGTCCTTTTCGATCCGCTGGCGGCCGCCGCGGCCGAAACCGTGCTGACGTCGCTGCAGCCAACTGTCGATCTGCTGCCGCGAGACCTCGAGCCCGGCCGGCAGGCCTTCGAGGATCGCCGTCAGCCGTGGGCCGTGCGACTCACCGCCGGTGAGCAGGCGCAGCCGTCTCACGTGAGCCGCCGCGTGAGGGTGCCGTCGGGACTCGTGGGCCGAGAGAGGGGGCGATCGATCATGGTCCGAGGATACGCGGACTCCCCTCACCTGCCAAGAAGTCCGACTGAGACATCAGCATCGCCGGTGGTACCATCGCGCTCTCATGAAGAAAAGACTTTCCATCCTCGTCCTGACAGTGCTCGCCGTGGCAACGATGGTGTCAGTGCCGGCCGTGGTGGGGGCGACCGAGCCTCCGATCACCGAGCACATTACGATCCTTCACACCTCCGACCTCCACGGCGCGGTCCTCCCGTTCAACGACTTCGCCAACCGTCCGTCGGACCGCGGCTCACTCGCCCAGGTGGCGACCATGGTGGCCGAGATCCGCACCGGCGCTGATCACCCGGTGGTGCTGTTGGATTCGGGGGACACCCTGCAGGGCTCCTCGCTCGAGCAGTTCGTCCACGTGCGCTGGGGCGAGCCGAGCCCGACCATCGATGCCATGAACCGGATGGGCTACCAGGCGATGGCGGTGGGCAACCATGAGTTCAACTTCGGGCTCGAGGTCCTGCGGCGGGCCGAGGCGCAGGCCGACTTTCCGTTCCTGTCCGCCAACAGCTTGCTCATCGCCACCGACGAACCAGCTTTCCCTCCCTACCTGGTGATCGGGGCGGGCGACGTCAGGATCGGTGTTCTCGGGCTGACCACACCGAATGTTCCCGGGTGGGAGAAAGCTGAAAACTACGCCGGTCTGTATTTTCAGCCGATGGACGAAGCCGCACGCCTCTGGGTGCCGGTGCTGCGCGACACCGAGGATTGCGACCTGGTGGTGGTGCTGGCCCACACCGGTTTCGAAAACGACCCCGAGACCGGCGAGCCCACCGGCACTGCCCACGAGAACTTCGTGTCGCGATTGACCGAGGTGCCCGGCATCGATCTGCTGCTCACCGGTCACTCCCACAACGACATTCCGCCCCGCCTGGTCAACGGCGTCATCGTCTCGCAACCCAGGGCGCGGGCGCAGCTGCTGACCCGGATCGACCTCTCGCTCGTGCGGGACACTTCGGGTTGGAAGATCGAAAAGTGGGAGGGGGGCAACCTCCCCTCGGGCACAGCCGCTGCCGATCCCGAGATCGTCGCAGCCAACACCCTCGCCCACCAGCGTCTCTCCGAGGCCCTCGACGGACCCGTCGGCGAGGTCACAGCAGAGGTCTCGGTCGAAAACTGCCGCATCGAGGACTGCGCTGCGATCGATCTCCTGCACGCCGTGCAGTTGGAGGCTTCGGGCGCCCAACTGTCGCTGGCGGCGCTCCTCAACGCCCACGCCCCGCCGCTCGCTCCGGGCCCGGTGAACTGGCGCTGGATCCACGCCTTCTACGTCTACCCCAATACGCTGGTCGCGGTTCGTCTGACCGGCGCCCAGGTGCGCGACGTCCTCGAGCACGCCGCGCGGTTCTACGACGGGCTCGTGTGCCCGCCCGAAGGTGGCTGCACGGTCCTGACCGACGCCTCGATCCCCGACTACAACGTCGACACCATGGCCGGTGTGACCTACCGCATCGATCCCACCCAACCGGAGGGCTCGCGCATCCGCGACCTCAGGTTCGAGGGTCTGCCGATCGACCCCGACGCCGCCTTCACCGTGACCTGCAATTCCTACCGTTCGGCCGGTGGGGGTCTCTTCCCGCACCTCGCGGAGGCGGAGGTCGTGTGGCGGTCGTCGGAGGAGATGAGCGATCTGATCGGCGACTATCTGATGACCCACCGACCCTGGCGGCCCATCGTGGACGACAACTGGTACATCGGCCGCGATGTCACGGCCGAGGAACACGCCCAACCAGCGACAGCACGATGACCCACGGCAATTCTGAAGGTGGGCCAAGGCCCACCCTACTTCGGACCCACAAAACGGGCGGTTTCGTAGGGTGGGCCTTGGCCCACCTTCAGAGCTGACACACCCGTCTCAGCTGTTTCCGGATAAGCCAAACGTTTCAACGTTGAACGTTGAACGTTTGAACGTTCGCGGGCTGCAGTACCATGAGGCCATGCAGAGACTGACCGTCGCAAGCAGGTACGGCGACTACGACATTCTGGCCCGCCCGGGGTTGGTGAAGGACTTCCGGGAGGTCCTCCTCCAAGAAGGAATCGACGTTCCTCGGTCGGTGGTGACGAACACGACGGTCGCACCACTGTGGGCTCGGGCCGTCGCGCAATCACTGGCCGCACCGTTGATCGAGCTCACCGACGGCGAGGCCGAGAAAAGATGGCCGACCGTGGAAGATCTGCTCGGCCGGTGGCTCGACGCCGGACTGACCCGCGGCGACACGGCGATCGCAATCGGCGGCGGCGTGCTGACCGACACCGTTGGCTTCGCAGCCGCGGTCTACCTCAGGGGCATCTCGTGGATCGCGGTGCCGACCACCCTCCTCGCCATGGTCGACGCCTCGGTCGGCGGCAAGACCGGCGTCAACCTCGAACAGGGCAAGAACCTGGTCGGCGCCTTTTGGCCGCCGCGCCTCGTGGTGGTGGATGTCGCAACCCTCGCGACCCTTCCTGCGCGCGAGCTGAGAGCCGGGATGGCCGAGGTCGTCAAGACGGCATGGATCGGCGACCACGACCTCCTCGACGCGATCCCCGACCGCCTCGACGGCTTCGATACCCTCGGGCCCGACCAGTGGCAAAAGATCGTCATGCGCTGTCTGGCCGTCAAGAGCCGGATCGTGAGCGACGACGAACGCGAGGCCGGGGCGCGAGCCTCTCTCAACCTCGGCCACACCCTCGGCCACGCCCTCGAGGCCGCAACCGGTTATCGTCGCTTTCTCCACGGTGAGGCGGTGGCGTGGGGGCTGTTGGCCGCGGCGCGGCTGGGACGACGACACGGGCTCATAACAGCCGCGGGTGAGGACCGGCTTCGTGAGGCCACCCGGTCGATCGATGCCCTGCCGTCAATCGCCGGTATCGATCCCGAAGGACTGCGCAGCCACATCGGCCGCGACAAGAAAAGAGACGCCGAAGGCGTCGCCTGGGTGCTGCCGACCGACGACGGCGTGGTGCTCAACCAGCGGGTCGAAACCGACGAGGCCCTCGAGGTGTTTTCGGTTCTGCAGGGAGAGTCGCCCCGAGAGCCGTGACGCTCTCGGTGATGTGCCTTCCCACGATCTCAAAACCTCAAAGAAACACACGGTAAACCATCATTTTAAATGAGCTTATGCGCCAGACTCTGAGTTGGATACTGAGTCTCGACAGGCCGGCGCAGGGGCCCCGAAACCAACTCCATCTCGAGCATCTTTCTCAGTCTCGAAGAGCTTCATCGTGGTTTTACATTGACACCTGAAAAAGGCCCCCAAACCGGCTTCGGTGAGTGCTATAGTCCCAGCCATGGAAATTACCTTAGGGAGGTTCGAATCATGAGGAAGGTCTTCTATCTGATGTTGTGCGCCACCCTCGTAGCGGGTCTCGCCCACTCGCAGGGCGCCACCACCGGCTCGCTGTCGGGAACCCTGACCGATCCCAACGGCGATCCGATACCGGGCGTGACTGCGGTGGCAACCCTGACCACCACCGCCACCCGGTATGCGACCGTCACCGATGCCACCGGCGTCTTCAGGATCGCCAACGTCAAAGCGGGCGGTCCGTACGAGATCGTGGCCAGCCTCGCCGGCTTCAAGACGCAGACCATGTCGGATGTCGTGGTCCGCCTCGGCGAGGACACCCACGTCGCCATTCGACTCGAGCTCGAGGCCGCGACCGGCGAGATCGTGGTCGTCAGCGAGTCGAGCTCGCTCATCAGCCCGACCAAGATGGGCGTCGGCAGCTCGGTGTCGAGCGCCACCATCATGGCTTTCCCAACCATTCAACGCAGTGTGTACGACTCCGCCCGCACCAACCCGGTTTTCTCAACCCCCCCGGCGGACCAGGAGGGGGGCGCGAAAATCCTGTCGGTGGCCGGCCGCAACCCGCGCTACAACAACATCTCGATCGACGGCGCGGTCAACAACGACGTCTTCGGTCTGGCTGAAAGCGGCACACCGGGCGGCCAGTCCACGACCCAGCCGATCCAGCTCGACGCCGTCCAGGAGGTGCAGCTGGTGACCTCGACCTTTGATGTCCGCCAGGGCGGTTTCACCGGCGGCAGCGTCAACATCATCACCAGAGGGGGCACCAACCAGTTCCACGGCAACGTCTTCGGCTATTACTCGGACGACAGCTTTGTCGGTGGAGGCCCGGACTTCTTTCCCGAGTTCGGCACCTACGAGGACACCGAGTGGGGGTTCAGCCTCGGCGGCCCGATCGTCAAGGACAAGACCTTCTTCTTCTTCAACTACGGCAATAACGATCTCCAGGAGCCGACCGGGTGGTCGCTCGACGGCGTGAGCGGCGAGCAGTGGCAGAACGGCTGCTGCACCCAGGAAGCCGCCGAGTTCCAGGCGTTCAACGAGGCTACCTACGGCTACGACCCCGGTGGACTCGGCCAACTCACCCGCAAGACGCCAAGCGACAAGGTCTTCGCCCGCGTTGACTTCAACTTCAGCGCTGGCAGCACCCTGACCGCGCGTTACAACTACGTCGACGCCGGCAACGTGATCAACCGCCCGTCCTCCAGCAGATACGAGTGGCCCAACGAGGCCTATGACTTCTCCAACAAGACCAACTCGCTGGTCGCGCAGTGGAACACGGTCTTCGGCGACAGCAAGTTCAACGAGCTGCGTCTGACCTACCAGACGATCCGCGACAACCGCAACGGCACCGGCGCTGCCTTTCCGCACGTTCTGATCCTCGACGTCGATGGCGACCGCAACCAATGGGAGATCGGCACCGAGCAGTTCTCCACCTTCAACTCCCTCGACACCGACATCTTCGAGATCACCGATGACTTCACCTTCTACAAGGGCAACCACGAGATCGTCATCGGCACCCACAACGAGTTCTACTCGTTCAAGAACCTCTTCATCCGAGACGGTTTCGGCTCCTACCAGTTCCCCGATCTCGACGCCTATTACGCCGGGATCGCCAGCCAGTACGACCACACTTTCCCCAACGACCCCAACAACCCGGCCGACGAGTTTTCGAACTACCAGCTCGGGCTGTACGCCGGCGACACCTGGCGCATGAAACCGAATTTCACCCTGATCTACGGTCTCCGCGTCGACGCGCCCTTCTTCCCCGACAAGCCCGAGTACAACCCGCTGGTCGAAGAGACCTACGGCGTCGACACCAGCGACGTGCCGAGCGGCAACGCCCTGTGGTCGCCGCGCATCGGCTTCAACTGGGACATCAAGGGCGACGGCACCATGCAGCTGCGCGGCGGCGCCGGGCTCTTCACGGGACGTACACCGTACGTGTGGATCTCCAACAACTACGGTAACACCGGCACCCGCCGGACCACCATCCGCGCCCGCGGCGCGATCCCGTTCAACCCCGACCCCAACGACCAGCCCACCGACATCGGCGGCGCGTCGAGCCAGGAGGTCAACGCGGTCGACCCGAACTTCGACTTCCCGCAGACCTGGCGCATGAACCTCGCCTACGACCAGAAGCTGCCGTGGCTCGACATGGTCGCCACCGCCGAGGTGTTGTACGCCAAATCGGAGAGCGAGATCAACTATAAGAACCTCAACATCGAGTACAGCGGCGCGGACCTCCCCTTTGACGACCGGCCGCTCTATCAGGACGTGAGCCGGACCTTCACAGGTGTCTACTACCTCACCAACACCGACCAGGGTGATGCCACCAACTTCATCCTCAAGCTCGAAAAACCCTACGGCGGCGATACCCCGCTCTGGGGCATCGTGTCCTACGCCTACGGCGAGGCCAACGTCGTCAACGACGGCACCTCGAGCCAGGCGTCCTCGAACTGGCGGTTCAACGAGGCGCTCGACCCCAACGATGTCGGTCTCTCGGCCTCCGACTTCCAGGTCGAGCACCGCGGGATGGTGAACCTCAACTACGAGTTCAGCCGCAACACCCGGTGGTCGACGGTGGTGTCGGTGTTCTGGAACCGCCAGAGCGGAAGGCCATGGACCAATATCTACGCCTTCGGCAACTCGGCCTCGATCAATAATGATTTCCAGACCTCCAATGATCTGGTCTACGTTCCCACGGGTGCGGACGACGTGGTCATCACCAACGGCACCTGGGCACAGCTCGAGGACTACTTCCGCCGCGCCGGCGTCCTCGGTTACGCGGGCGGTGTCGCCCCGCGTAACGCGGCCAACCAGCCCTACGTCACCCAGACCGACCTCGCCATCCGCCAGAACATCCCGATTCCGGGAGAATCCTCGCTGCAGCTCACCTTCGACATCTTCAACTTCTGGAACATGATCGACAGCGACAGCGGGATCGTCCAGTACATCCCCTTCGGTACCCTGACGCCGGTCACCTACCGCGGAGTCACCGACGACGGCAAGCCGATCTACGAGTTGCAACGCATCGTCACCGACCCGGAGAATGCCCCTCTCTATCAGTACAACAACATCAATTCGCGCTGGAAGCTCCGCTTCGGCCTCCGCTGGTCCTTCTAACCATCATTCCGATCACCAATCCAGGCCCGGGCCCTCGCCCGGGCCTTTTTCATGAAATCCGTGGTGGTGGATTCCCCGGGGAATCCACCACCACGGATTTCTGAGGTAGGATGAAGGACCTATGAGCAGCACCCGCCCAGGCACCGTCGTTTCCGGCCCCGGCCTCACCGCCGACCGGCTGCCGCACGACCCGGAGGCGGAACGCGCCGTGCTCGGCGCGATGCTGCTCGACCCCGGCGCCAGGCTGCACATCGTCGACAAGATTCGGGACGACGAGTTCTACCTCGAGGCCCACCGCATCATCTTCAAGGCCTGCATCGATCTGTACGAAAAAGGCGAGGCCACCGACCTGGTCACGGTGCGCAACCAGCTCGCCGAGAAGGGCCTCCTCGAACAGGTGGGCGGCGCTTCCTATCTGTCGTCGCTTGTCGACACCCTGCCCGATGTGGCCAACGTCATCCACTACGCCGAGATCGTCCACGATAAATCGGTCAAACGCCGGCTCATGGCCGCCGCGCAGCGCATTCTGACAACCTGTTCACTCGACCACGGCGAGGCGGCCGAAGCTGTCGAGAGCGCTCAAAGAGACGTCTTCAAGATCGCCGAGGACACTCTCTCCGGCGGTCTCGTCCACATCCGCGGCATCACCGACCGCGAGATCGACAACATCAACAAGAGTCGCGAGTCGCACTCGACCCTGAGCGGTCTCGACACCGGCTTTACCCGTCTCAATGAAATGACCTCCGGTCTGCAGCGCAAGGACCTTGTCATCCTGGCCGCCCGGCCGTCGATGGGCAAGACATCGCTCGGGATCAACATCTGCGCCCACGCCGCGCTGCGCAACGGCAAGAAGGTCGCGGTGTTCTCTCTCGAGATGGCCGCCGAGCAGTTGGTGCGGCGGCTGTTGTCTGCTGAGGCCCGGGTCGATCAGAAGAGAATCTCCGGAGGCTATCTGGCCAAGGCCGACTGGCCAAAGCTCGAAATGGCCAGCCAGGCCCTGCGCGAGATGGACCTGTGGATCGACGACACGCCGGGCATCACCGCCCTCGAGCTGTCGGCCAAGGCGAGGCGCCTCAAACAGGAGCACGGTCTCGACCTGGTGATGGTGGACTATATGCAGCTGATGTCGGGCGGCGGCCGTTTTTCCAGCCGCAACGAAGAGGTGTCGGCCATCTCCCGCAGCCTCAAGTCAGTGGCCAAGGAGCTCGACGTGCCGGTGCTGGTGTTGTCGCAGCTCTCCCGACAGCCCGAGCGACGCGGCGGCGACCACCGGCCGCAGCTCTCGGATCTTCGCGAGTCCGGCTCGATCGAGCAGGACGCCGACGTGGTGATGTTCATCATCCGACCGTCGGTTTACGACCGCGACGCCGAGGACCCGCGCCACGCCGAACTCATCATCTCGAAGCAAAGAAACGGCCCGATCGGCGATATCGATCTCGTGTTCCAGCACGAGTACACCCGATTCGAAAACGCCGATTTCAGCCGCCAAGAGTCCGACGGGCCGTGGTAGAGGCCACAGCCCGCACCGGCGGCCCGCTGGCGTGGCTCGACACCTTCGGGCAGTTCATCATCAAGGTGCTCGACGACCTCGGACGCTTCTTCTACATCATGGCGTCCTCGGTGCAGTGGACCTTTCGCCGCCCGTTCGACGGCGCCGAGCTGCTGCGGCAGATGGTGCGGGTGGGATGGGACTCGGTCCCGGTGGTTTTCCTGACCTGCCTCTTCACCGGCATGGTGCTCGCGCTGCAGACCTTTCGCGGGTTCGAGCGCTTCCACGCCGAGGGCTTTGTGGGGTCGGTGGTGGCGCTCTCTCTGACCCGCGAGCTGGCGCCGGTGCTCACCGGGCTGATGGTGGCGGGACGCGTCGGTTCGGCGATGGCGGCCGAGATCGGGACCATGCGGGTGACCGAGCAGATCGACGCTCTGTACGCCATGGCCACCGAACCGATCCAGTACCTGGTGGTGCCGCGGGTCAACGCTTCGATCCTGATGCTGCCGGTCCTCACCATTCTCGGTGACGCCGTCGGCATCGCGGGCGGCTGGCTGGTGTCGGTGGGGCTGTTCGGCGCCAACCCCTTTCTCTACATGGATCGGACCTTCCAGTTCCTCGAGATCAACGACGTCACGTCCGGCCTCATCAAGGCCGCCTTCTTCGGTCTCATCCTGTCGGTCACCGGGTGCGCCAAGGGCTTCTACACCTCCGGCGGCGCCGAAGGCGTCGGACGATCCACCACGGCGGCGGTGGTGACGGCCAGTCTGTACATCCTTTTGTCCGACTTCTTCCTCACCAAGGTGCTCTTCTGATGACCGTGCTGCGGCCACCCCGGCGCGCGACGCCGCCGAGCCGCTCATCAGCGTCATCGGCTTGTACAAGGCCTTCGGCGACAAAAAGGTGCTCAACGGGGTCGACCTCGAGATCGCACGCGGCGAGAGCCTGATGCTGGTCGGTGGTTCGGGCGCCGGCAAGTCGGTCTTCATCAAACACCTCATCGGGCTGCTCCAGCCGGACGCCGGCCACGTCGTGGTCGATGGCGTCGACCTCACCTTGGCTCCCCCCGAGATCGTCCTCGAGCTTCGCAAGCGCTTCGGTATGAGCTTCCAGGAGGGCGCGCTCTTCGACTCGATGACGGTGGCGGAGAACATCTCCTTTCCGATCCGCCGCCACACCTCGAAGAACGCCAAACAGGTCTCGGCGCGGGTCCGTGAGTGCCTCGAACTGGTGCGGTTGCCGGGAATCGAAAACAAGATGCCCTCCGAGCTTTCGGGCGGTATGCGCCGGCGGGTCGGGTTTGCCCGCGCCATCGCCCTCGAACCGGAGATCCTGCTCTTCGACGAGCCGACCACGGGCCTCGACCCCATCAACACCGCCGCCATCGGCAACGTGATCAATCAACTCAGAACGGACCTCGGGGTCACCGCGGTGACCATCACCCACGACATGAACCTTGCCACCAAGATCGCCGACCGCGTCGCCATGATGCGGCGCGGGAGAATCCTGCTCGCCGATGTTCCGGAGCGGTTTCTCCAGTCGGAGAACTGGTTCGTGCGGGCGTTTCTCGACGGCGAGGTCCCGGACGAAGAAAAAGAGGAGAAGTCATGACACCCGCCGCACGGATCGGCCTGTTCATGCTGATGGGACTGATCATCCTCGGCATCTTTATCATCAAGATCGAAGACATCCCGGTCGGCGAACGCGGTGACCGTCTGACGGTGACGGCCCACGTCTCGTCGGCTGCCGGTCTCGACCGCAAGGCGGCGGTGCGGATCGCCGGGGTGCGGATCGGCAAGGTCGAGGACATCCAGCTGTCGGGATCCGAAGCCGTGCTGACGCTGTCGCTCAACCCCGACGTCCAGCTCCACGAAGGCGCGGTGGCGCAGATCACCAGCCTCGGCATGCTCGGCGACAAGTACATCGAGATCCTGCCGGGCGACTTCAGTCTGCCGTTGTTGCCGCAGGGGGCCGTGCTCGGTGGCGCCACCACCCCCAGCTTTGACGACGTGATGCGGGTGGCCACCGAGATCGGCGCCGACGTCAAGGAGGTGACCGAAGCACTGCGCGGGTCCATCGGCGGGCCGCAGGGCGAGGAGGCGATCGGAGAGATCGTCGCCAACATCCGCGAGCTCACCGCCTCACTCAAGGTCCTGATCGCCGAGAACCAGGTCAACGTCAACCAGACCACCGCCAACTTCGCCGAGTTCTCGGCCACCCTGCGCGACGAGTTGCCGAGAATCGCCGACAAGATGAACCTCCTCACCGACCAGCTCAACGACGTCGTCGGCGAGAACCGGGACGACCTCCAGGCCTCGATGGGCAACATCCGCGAGCTCTCCGAAAGGCTCCAGGTTTCGGCTGACAACCTCAACCAGATCACCGGCAAGATCGCCGCCGGCGAGGGCTCCATCGGCAAGCTGGTCAACGACGAGACCACGGTCGACAACCTCAACCAGACTCTCGACTCGATCGAGGACGGTGTCGGGACCCTCAACGAGACCATGGGCCGCTATCGCCGCTACCGTCTCGAGGTCGGGTTGCGCGGCGAGTACATGCCGTCGACCGAGAACACGCGATCGGCCTTCGGTTTCGACCTGTGGACCACCGACAAGCGCTTCTTCCGGATCGAGGGGGTGGACACGCCGTACGGCCGGGTCAAGACCGACGCCCGCTATGTGACCACCGAGTTCGAGGACGGCACCGAGGTGTCGTACACCGAGACCACGATCAGGACAACCGACAAGATCGGAATCAGCGCCCAGGTCGGCTACAGGATGTTTCCGAGCACCATCATCCGGGCCGGGCTGATCGAGTCGTCCGGCGGTGTCGGCGTCGACTACAGCATCGACCTCGGCAAACGACCCATGACCTTGATCTTCGAGGCCTGGGACTTCAACCGCGAGTTCGACGAGGACGTCCACCTGAGGCTCGAGGGCCGGTACTTCCTCAGCCCGCACATCTTCGTCACCGCGGGATGGGACGACCCCTTGGAGTCCAACAGGTCTTCGGTGTTCCTCGGCGGCGGCATCACCTGGAACGACGACGACGTGAAGTACAGCCTCGGCCTCGCCGGCGGCGCGCTCAACTGACGGACAGCCGATGGCCGAGATGGTGTTCTTCTGTACCTCGTGCGGCCACGAATCGGGCAAGTGGCTCGGCCAGTGCCCCGGTTGCGGCGACTGGAACAGCTTTGCCGAACAGCCCTCGGCGCCAAGAAGAAGAAGAAGGGCGCGACCGCCAGCCCCCGCCGCGGCGTCCGCGCTCTCCCCGTCACCGAGGCCGCGGCCCTTCCCGCCGCGCGTCTCGGAACCGGTATCGAAGGCCTCGACCGGGTGCTCGGCGGTGGTCTGGTCCCGGGGTCGCTGCTGCTGCTCGCCGGCGAGCCCGGCATCGGCAAGTCGACCCTGTTGCTCCAGGTGGCAGCGTCGATGGCGAAGACCCACGGAACTGTGGTCTATGTGACCGGCGAGGAATCAGCCGAACAGGTCGCTCTGCGGGCACGCCGGATCGACGGTCTCAGCCCCAACCTCCTGCTGCTGCCCGAGACTTCGTGCGACGCGGTCCTCGCTCAGATCGAAGAACTGCAACCCAGCCTGGTGGTGGTGGACTCGGTCCAGACCGCGGTCCTCGATGATGTCGACGCCGTGGCAGGTTCGGTGAGCCAGGTCCGCCAGGTGGCGTCGCGCTTCCAGCACCTGGCGAAGACCCGCGGCATCCCGGTGGTGCTGGTCGGTCACGTGACCAAGGACGGGATGATCGCCGGGCCAAAACTGCTCGAGCACCTTGTCGATGTCGTGATGTCTTTAGAAGGCGAGCCCGGCCACGATCTGCGGGCCTTGCGAGCCGGCAAGAACCGCTTCGGAACCGTCGCCGAGCTCGCCCTGTACTCGATGACCGGAGGCGGTCTCGAACCGGTCCAGAACGCCTCCGCCTGGTTGCTGGAGGACCGGCAGACCGGGGCATCGGGCTCGGCCGTGGCGGTCGCCCTCGAAGGCACGGTCCCGCTGCTGGTCGAGGTGCAGGCCCTGGTCTCCGACTTCGAGCCTGGGGACGCCGCGCCGCGTCGCCCAGGGTCTCGATTCGTCCCGACTGGCCCTTCTGCTGGCGGTGCTCGAACGCCACGCCGGCATCGCGTTTCGGCGACCGTGATGTCTTTGTCAACCTGGTGGGAGGTCTGTCGCTGCGCGAACCGGCCCTCGATCTGGCGGTGGCGGCCGCGCTCGTCTCCTCCGCCGCCGACCGGCCCCTGGCCGGTGACCTGGCGATTTTCGGCGAGATCGGACTTCTCGGGGAGGTGCGCGCGGTGAGCCGGGCCGCCGAGCGGGTGCGCGAGGCGGCCGCTCTCGGGTTTGCGCGCGTCGCCCTCCCGGCCCGCGACGCCAAGGCCGATCTCGCCCTCCCGACGACTCCGATCACGACCGTCGCCGATCTTCCGAGGCTTCTGCAGCCGGCGGGTTGACAGCTCTGAAGGTGGGCCGAGGCCCACCCTACGAGTCCGCTCGGTTTGAGGGTTCGATGTCGGGTGGGCCTCGGCCCACCTTCACTCCCGTTGTTGTTCAGCAGACCGCAATTGCAGCGTTGAAGACCGGCGTTGCCGAGAGGCTGAGAATCCGCGATCAAGCGTCGTGGCGGCCGGCCTCGAGGTAGACCGACGGATACATGGCGTAGAAAGCCATCGCCGGTTTGAGCTGGGCGAGGGGGATCTGGTCGTTGACGGTGTGCGAGTGGAGCTCGTCGGCCGGACCGAAACCGATGGTCGGGATACCGTACATCCCGGCGGTCGCACAACCGTTGGAGGAAAAGGCCGACCGGTGGATGCGCGGTTTGCGCTCGAGAACGCGCTCGGCGGAATCCATGGCCGCCTGCACGGTCGCGCTTTCTCGCGGAGTTTCCCACGCCGGGAAGACCTTGTCGGTGGGATAGGTGAAGCCCCGCCACGACGGGAGGTCGTAGTGGAGCAGGCGGACCACCCCGTGGTCCCCCGCCTCGGCGGTAACGCGTCTCCAGCTGGGCCTGGGCGTCCTCGGCCGTTTCGCCGATGGTGAGCCGGCGATCGATGTGGATGGTGCACCCGTCGGGAACCGCCGTCAGTGAAGGCGACTGTGATGAGATCCCGGTAACGGCCAGCGAACCGCGGCCGAGCATTGGGTGGTCGATCGCAAGCCCGTCGTGGAGCTTTCTAAGGCCGTCGATGATCGGCATCATCTCGTAGATCGCGTTGCGGCCGCGGTCGGGTTGCGACCCGTGCGTCGAGATCCCCGTGGTGGCGATCTCCACCTCCATCCGCCCCCGTTGACCGTAACAAACGCCGAGGTGCGACGGCATGGCGATGACCACCACCTCCGGTCGCAGATCGGTCTCGTTGAGGATGTACTGCCAGGCGAGTCCAACGCAGTCCTCGCCGTTGACCGTCGCGGTGACCCACACCGTGACGTCGTTGGCGAGGCCCATCTGGTCGGCTAGCGCGGCGCCGTGAACCACCGCCGCCACGCCGCCCTTCTGGTCTGATGCGCCGCGACCGAACATGGTGCCGCCGGTGACGATGCCGCGAAACGGGTCGTGACGCCAGTGGGTCGGGTTGGAAATGCCGACGGTGTCGATGTGAGCATCGAAGGCGAGGACCCGCGGGCCGGATCCGAAACGCCCGAGCACGTTACCCATGTCATCAAGGTGGACGTCCTGGTAACCGAGTTCGTTCATTTCGCGCATCACCCGCTCGCAGGCGAGGCGTTCGCCTCGGCTCGGCGAGGGCAACGTCACCAGGTCGTGCAGAAACTCGACACACCTGGGTGAAGCCTGCTCCGCGAGGCGGTTCACAGTCTTTTCGAAGTCGCGATCTCGTGTCGTCGTTTCGTCCATCGATCCCCCTCACACAGCTAGCTGAGAATTTTTTCACAAAGTAGTGGCCAGAGCAAGAAGAAATGCGGCGGAGGTGCCACTTTCAACATTGTTGGACACACGAACATCCACGCCGGCAGGGTGATCCAGGCCAACAATGTTGAGGGTGGCTCCTCTCGGGGAGCGCGCTCTGAAAGGCGGGCATCTCGAACGCTGCTCAGTTCGGCCCTATCCCCGGTGCCCGAAGATGGCGGTGCCGACGCGAACCATGGTGGCGCCCTCTGCGATCGCGATCTCGAAGTCGTGGCTCATCCCCATGGAGAGTTCCGGAAGCGGGACCTGAACGATCTGCTGCAGATCGTCACGCAGCTCGCGGAGCGCACGAAAGTACGGCCGCGACGCCTCCGGGTCGTCGCCCCACGGCGGAATCGCCATGAGACCGCGCACGTCAAGACGATCGCACGCCAGTGCGTGCCGGAGCAGATCCTCGGCTTCGTCCGGCAGGGCGCCCGCTTTCTGCGATTCGCACCCGACGTTGATTTCGAGCAGAACCTCCAGACGACTCTCCGGGTGATATTCGAGGAGGAGGGTCTGCAGCCGGTCGGCAAGCTCCTGCCGGTCGAGGGTGTGGATGACGTCGAAGGTCTCGATCGCCGCCTTCGCCTTGTTGCGTTGGAGCGGGCCGATCAGATGCCAGCGCGCGGGCGGAACCAGGGGTTTCTTGGCCACCGTCTCCTGCACCCGGTTCTCTCCGAGATCCCCAGCTCCCGCAGCCACAGCTTCGCTGACAATTTCGGCGGGAAAGGTCTTGCCGACCGCAATCAGGGTGATCTGGGAGGGGTCGCGTGCCGCCGCGATCGCGGCATCTATGATGCGCTGCCGCACTCCGGCCAATCGTTCCGCAAGCCCGGACATCGGATCAGCCGTCGACCGGGTCGGCACTCCAGGCGACCAGCACCTCTTCAACGTAGAGGATCCGGTGGCAGTGCTCGCAGTCGATGATCTCGTCGCTGCGCCGCACTCGCTGCTGCAGGTGGGGCCTGAGGGCAAAGTGACAGAGCGAACACGAACCGTCGACCACCGCCGACAACGCTTTCCCCTGTTTGCTCTCGAGCAGTCGCATGAACCGCGCCCTCTGTTTGGGCTGAATGTCGGCCTCGACCTTTTTCGCCTTTTCCGAGAAATCGTGGACGATCTTCAAGAGTTCAGTTTTCCGCGTCTCCCACGCTTCAACCACCTCTTTGTGGGCGCCTTCTTCTTCGGGCCGGGCGTTGCGCCGTTCCGCGACTTCGTTTTGAATCTGCTCGATCGTCTCTTCGAGCGCCTTGCGACGCGATGTCGCCTCGTCGATGGCCTTGGTTGCGTAGTCGATTTCCGAGATCACGGCGGTGAACTCGCGCTCGTTGCTGACCGTGCTCTTCTGTTTCTGGAAGTGTTGGAGCTCGAGTTCCCACTCGGCCTGCTTCGCGCGGGCTTCCGCGATCTCCTTCTCGTGAGTAACCATCTGGCGTTCCATTGCCTCGAGCTCCTCCTGGCGAAGGCGGTTTGCTTCCTGCAGTTCGCGAATCTCCTCAGGAGGAGAGTTTCGCTCGGCAATAGCTTCCGAAATAGAGCTGTAGATTTCCTGCAGCTGAACCAACAAGACGAGATCGCGAAGTTCTTTGCTCAAGTATTCACCCCCCGGGGGTGTGC
Source organism: Candidatus Sulfomarinibacteraceae bacterium (assembly GCA_963714885.1). Taxonomy (GTDB): domain Bacteria; phylum Acidobacteriota; class Thermoanaerobaculia; order Thermoanaerobaculales; family Sulfomarinibacteraceae; genus Sulfomarinibacter. The sequence goes on from CAVQQV010000033.1 coordinate 72,400, forward strand.
CCCAGACCATGGGCCCACCAGGATTCGAACCTGGGACCGACCGGTTATGAGCCGGCGGCTCTAACCGCTGAGCTATGGGCCCCGGCATATGGTACCCCGGCCGTCATCTACCAGCAAGCAGGCGCTTGAGGCGATGAGGCAGTGGTCGGCCGCTCTGCGGGCCTGGCCGTGAGGCTCGGTGGCAGTGAGGCAATGAGGCGTGGGGCCTGGGTGCCTGCCATTGCCTCATTGCCAGGTTGCGCAGCAACCGGCCACTGCCTCAACGCCCGGCCGCTGGCCGGGCGTCAGCTCCCGCTGTCCGAGAACGGCTTCAGCAGGTGCGCGCGGGTCGGGTGGCGCAGCTTGCGCAACGCCTTGTACTCGATCTGGCGGATCCGCTCGCGAGTCACGTTGAAGGTGCGCCCGACCTCTTCCAGGGTGTGCTCGGTGCCGTCGCCGATGCCGAACCGCAGCTTGAGGACCTGCTCCTCGCGCGGGGTCAGCGACTTCAACACATTCTCGGTGTGGTCCTTGAGCGTCCGCATGATCACCGCCTCGATGGGCGACACCGAGTTGGTGTCCTCGATGAAATCGCCGAGGTGGGAGTCCTCCTCCTCGCCGATCGGCGTCTCGAGCGAGATCGGTTCCTGCGAGATCTTGTGGATCTTGCGGATCTTCGACACCGGCATTTCCATCCGCGTCGCAATCTCCTCCACCGACGGCTCGCGACCGAGCTCCTGCACGAGCATCCGGGTGGTCCGGGTGAGCTTGTTGATGGTCTCGATCATGTGGACCGGAATCCGGATGGTGCGGGCCTGGTCGGCGATGGCGCGGGTGATGGCCTGACGGATCCACCACGTCGCGTAGGTGGAGAACTTGTAACCACGGCGGTACTCGAATTTGTCCACCGCCTTCATCAGGCCGATGTTCCCCTCCTGGATCAGATCGAGGAACTGGAGGCCCCGGTTGGTGTACTTCTTGGCGATGGACACCACCAGCCGCAGGTTGGCGACGATGAGTTCCTGTTTGGCGCGGTCGGTCTCGGCCTCGCCGCGCCGGACCTCGGTGAGCAAAATCTTGAGCCGGTCGTAGGGGATCTGAAAACGCTCCTCGAGACGCTCGAGCTCATCTTCGTAGCGATCAATCCGCTCGGTGTAGAACTTGCGCCGTTCGACGCTGCGCTCCTGCTGGAGCTTTTTGCGGTCGCGGTTGATGGTCTGGGTCGGAATCGCGAACTGGCGTTCAACCTCGCCGAAAAACGTCAGCAACCGGTTGCGGGTCGTCGTCGTGAAATCCGCACGCCGCACCAGGATCGCCGTGTCGGCGGTGTTGGCGTGATCTTGTCGGAGAGCTCATGGTAGCGTTTGCCGGTCCTCTTGCAGCGCCTGAGGCGGCGGCGGAGCTCGCGCGATTCCCCATCGAGCTTCGATATCGTCTTGAAGAGGCGCAGGCCCTCGCGCACCCGATCCTCGGCCTTTTCGTCGAGCTCCTCGACGTGGGTCTGCAGAAGCTCTCGGACGCCCCGGCGCTCGCGGCGAGCGCGCTCGTTGGTCCGCAGGAAAAGCTCCAACAGGGAGGTCTCCTTGGACAGGGCGATAAAGACCTTGGCTTCGCCTCCCTCGATCCGCTGGGCGATGGAAACTTCGCCCTCGCGGTCGAGCAGCTTGACCGTACCCATCTCCCGCAGATACATGCGGACGGGATCGTTGGTCTTTTCGAGCTGTTCGGAGGCTACCGGGCGGGTCTCGACCTTGGCGGTCGAGGGCTTCTCGTCGGCGGATTTGGAGCGGCGTCCCCCTTCGCCCTTTTCGTTTTCGGCACTCTCGGCGTCCATCACATCGATATCGAGCTCCGAGAGCCGCATATAGATATCGTCGAGCTCTTCGGCGATGCCGGTGACCTCTTCGGGCAGGTTCTCATACAGCTCCTCATACATGATGAAGCCGCGTTCCTTGCCGGCCTGGATGAGCTTTGTCAGTTCCGGGTACTTTTCTTCAATCTGCACACTCGACTCCTTCACCACAGGCTGCCTCCATTCACAGGTGTGAGTTGCACGGTCCCGGAACACAAAACAGTCATCGATCGTCCGACCCCGCCTACGGCACTGCGCCCTGAACAGCAGTTCGCGCAGGCATTCCATTCCCTAGCTGGGTCAGTCAATAATTCCGTCCATCAAGGTGTGTTCAAGGTGGGCGCTGCATTCTCAGCACAGGCACTCCATACGGGGCCGCTCGCCATCCAGGGGAATATGGGTCTCATAACCGATTTTGGCAACCCCCAGGAGCAGAAAATGTCAGATTTCCGCATTTTTCTGACGTAATCTGGCCTTTTCCTCCAATAATCGGTCCAACTCAGTCAGGTCACCACGGGCCTCGGCGGCGGCAATCAACGGCGCCAGACGCCGGGCGCGCTCCTTGGCCTGGTGGTCCAACAACATCCGCAGCTGGAGGCGGATGGTCTCATCGGTCACCTCGGGCATGGGCGACGTGCCCAACTCCGCCACCAACGAGCTCAGGTCCGGATCGGTGGTTTGACGGACCAGAGCGCCGATGAAATCGGCATCGCCCCCGGCCGACTCGTCGATCTCTCGTGCAACTTCCAGAATGGTCCTGACGCGCGGGTCTTCGATGAAATCCAGGTGCACAGCGTCGAAGATCCGGCGCCGCCACTCCCGCGAACACTCGATGACCATCCGCACCAGCTCCCGTTCGCCCGACGACACCGCCCGCCGCTGCGGAGCGGGTTTGGCCTGGGCCGCGGCGCGTTGGCGCCCCCGGCTCCCGTGCTCCTCCACCTCGCGCGGCCGCAGATAGAGCTGCCGGGCGAGCTCTTCGATAAGATTCTGACGAACGGCGGGATCGGACGAAGCACACACCAGCGGCGCCAGCTGCAACCCTGCACGACGCCGGCGCGCCGGTTCCGGCGGCAGTTCGCCGAGAAGAAAGTCGAGCAGCGGCGTCGGGTGATCGAGGGCGGCTCGAAAGGCCTCGACGCCGCGCTCGCGAATGACATCGTCCGGGTCCTCTCCGGCCGGGAGGACAACCACAGCCACATCGACCCCCGCCTCGAGGAGCACCTGGGCTCCGGCTGCCGCGGCCCGACGGCCCGCGTTGTCGGCGTCGTAGCACAGGAGCGCGATGCCCTCAGGGCCGAGCCGCCTCTTCAAGAGCCGCGCGTGATCAGTCGTCAAGGCGGTACCGAGGGTCGCCACCGCGTCGCCGATGCCGACCCGGTGCAGCGAGAGACAGTCGAAGTAACCTTCGACGACCAGCACCCGGGCCAGATCCGCGATCGGGCGCCGCGCCAAATCGAGGCAGAACAGGGTCGACCGTTTGCTGAAGATCTGGGTCTCCGGGCTGTTCAGGTACTTGGGTTCCCCATCGCCCAGAACCCTCCCGCCGAAGGCGATCAAGGCGCCGTCGCCACTTTTAATCGGAAAGGTGAGGCGGTTGCGGAAGCGATCGTACGGCGAGGTCCCGCTGTCGGGGCGCACCGCGAGACCGGCCTCCACGAGGGCGCCTTCGGGGTGCCGCCGGGTCAGGTGGTCAAGAAGCCCGCGCCACTCGTCCGGCGCAAAGCCGAACCCGAAGGTCCGCCAGCTGTCTCTTGAAAACCCGCGGCGTTCCAGCTCGGCCTGCGCCTGGAGACCCCTCGGCTGCTCCAGGCACTCGGAGAAGAAACGCTGCGCCTCCTCCAGGAGCACGCGTTGGCGGTCGCCCGCGTCGCGCCGCTGGCGCGCCTCAGGGCTCCTCGGCGGCAGCGTCACCCCATACTGGCGCGCCAAACGTTCCACCACCTCCGGGAAATTGAGGTTTTCGAGTTGCATCAGGAACTTGAAGACATCACCACCCTGATGGCAGCCGAAACAGTAGTACAGGCCTTTTTCAGCATCGATCGAGAACGAGGGAGTCTTCTCCTCGTGGAAGGGACACAGCCCTTCCCAGGTGCGGCCCTTCTTTTTCAGCCGAACGTGCTCGCCCGCCACGTCGACGAGGTCGGCGGCCTCGCGGACACGGGCGATGACATCACGGTTCAGGTCAGCGTCGATCACAGAGGGACATTCTCGCACAGAGGGGCAATGGGGCAGTGAGGCACTCGGATGCAGTGAGGCAATGATCGGTCGCGACCTGGAACGGGCCGCGGTGGCCTCATTGCGGTCTGGCAATGCCAGGTTGCCGCAGCAACCGGCTCACTGCCTCATCGCCTCATGGCCTCACTGCCAGCCGCCGAAGGCGGCGGCCACTGCCTCACTGCCCCGAGTCGATCTCCACCTCCGTGGCACCCGTGCCGCCGCGGTGCTGCGGCGGGTGGCGAAAGGACCGCACGGCGGGGTGTGAGCGGCACACGTCGGCGACCAGGCGACGGAGGGTCCCGGTGCCGTGACCGTGCACCACCCTGACCGCCGGAACGCCCGTGGTCAAAGCCTGATCGAGAAAACGCTCGAGTTCGTCGCGGGCGTGCTCGCTGTCGAGCCCGATCAGCTTGAGCTCGCGGTCGATGACGTCAAGGGATTCGACCTTGACGGCGGTGCGATGAGCGGGGGGCGGGCCCTCCACCAGCTCGAGTTCTCCCACCGGAACCCACAGGCGTTTGCCCGCCACCTCGACCTGGGCGCTCGACCCACGGATCTCGCGCAGTACGCCCTTGCCGCCGACCGCGAGCCGCACCCGAGCCCCTTCCTCGAGACCGCCCCCGTCCTGCTTCGGCGCCGACCGGTGGTCGTCCAGAGAAAGCGCCTCGTCACGCAGTTTCTGCAGGCGTCTCTTGCCCAGGGCCTCGTGTTCCTCAAGCGCCTTCTGGAGACGGGCGGTGGCGGTATCGAGCTTCTGTTTGGCCCGTCGCCGCAGCTCCTCGCGTTCCGCGGCCAGTTCCTGCGGCAGCTTCCTTCGCTCACTCTCGAGCCGCTCGAGCTCCCGCGCGGCCTCCTGCCGCACGCCGTCGGTCTCGGCCCGGAGCAGGGCGACCTCCGAGCGCTCGGCTTCGAGCTGCCGCTCGAGCGCCTCCAACCGCCGCAGCCACCGGTCGAGTTCGAGATGGTCGCCGCCGAGGAGCTCGCGCGCGCGGTCCAGCACCACCTCCGAAACCCCCATGCGGTGCGCGATCTCCAACGCCCGCGATCGTCCGGGCCGGCCCACGACCAGGACGTAGGTGGGGCGTTGGGTGGTCTCGTCGTACTCCACCGCGGCGTTTTCCATGCCCTCCGCCGCACTGGCCGCGAGGGCGATCGGCGCGAGGTGTGTCGTGACCACGGTGACCGCTCCGCGGTCTGACAGCTCTTCGAGAAGGGCGCAGCCGATGGCCGCCCCTTCGAGTGGGTCGGTGCCAGCGCCGAGCTCGTCGAACAACACCAAGGTGGCGCGGTCGGCCTCCCCGAGGAGGCGGGCGGTGGCCGCCATGGAACCTGAAAAGGTCGAAAGATCGGCCGCAACGTTCTGCTCGTCGCCGATGTGACACCAGAGACACGAGAACTCGGGCACGGTCGTACCCTCATCCGCGGGGAGCGGGATTCCGTGCCGGCACATCAACGCCATCAGACCGATGGTCTTCAGCACCACGGTCTTGCCGCCCGCATTGGGCCCGGACACGACCAGTGTTCTGACACCTTCGGGCAGGTTGAAGTCCAACGGGACGACCCGGTGTCCGGGGTCGCGACGTTCACTCTCCCCGAACACCTCCACCCGCAGGGCGTGGAGACGCTCGTCGAGCAAGGGGTGGCGGGCCCCGCGCAGCACCAGATCGCCGCTGTCGGTTGGCAGCACGATCCGCCCATCGACGCGGCGGCCGAACAGGACCTTGGCCTGCACGGCGTCGATCTCGGCGAGCACGTCGACGGCCGCCGCCAGGTCGTCGTGCGCCCCGGCAAAGAGACGCGCGATCTCGGCCAGGATCCGCTGGATCTCGCGCTGTTCGCCGGCGGTGGCTGCGGTCAGCCGGTTGTTGAGCTCGACCACCGCCAGCGGCTCGACAAAGGCGGTCGCACCACGGGCCGAGACATCGAGCAGGAGACCCGGCAGTTGCGCGCGGGCGGAGGCCCTCACCGGCAGACAGTAGCGATCGCGGCGGAGGGTCGGTGGTGCATCCGTCACCACCTCGCCGTGGGCACGTCGAATACCCTCGAGTTCCGCCGTCACCTCGGTGCGGGCGCGCACCACCTCCCGCCGCAGGCGTTGCAGCTCGGGCGACGCGGTGTCGGCGACCGTGCCGTCGCGGTTGAGGCGGGGTGCGACCGCGGCCACCAGATCCGTGGTGTCGGGGAGCTTTCGAGCGACCGCGCGCAGCCGGTCGTCGGCGGCCGCGCCGAGACGGCGACGAACCGCGCCGACCCTCCGGGCGAGGTTGAGCAGGGCCAGGAGATCCCGCGGTTCGGACGGCGGCGGTGCGTCGTCCTCCAACCACGGGAGGGCCTCGTCAACACCCGCAAAAGAGAGGGTCTCCTCGTCTTCGATCAACTGAGCCAGGGCGAGCGTCAACCGGGCGGCGGCGTGAGGGTCTCCGCCACGGGGAGGTTCGGAAATGTGGCTCTCGACAAAAGAGCGGCCCACGCCGCTGCGGGCGTGGGCCGCGATCAATTGGAGTACCTTGTCGAACTCGAGGTCAGAAGCGAACGTGCGGTCCACCGTAGCGGCTACAGCAGGCCGGCGCGCCGCTGCTTGGCCATCTTGCGAAGCATCTTCTTTCGGGCTTGGATCATTTCCCGTTTGCGGCGTTCGGACGGCTTTTCATAAAAGCGACGCCGTTTCACCTCGGAGAGGATGCCGGATTTCTCGCACTTCCGCTTGAAGCGACGAAGTGCGGCCTCGAAGGACTCGTTGTCACGAACTGTGACGCCAGTCGGCATATGGGTTCACCCCCTCTCGGTGCAATCTGCGCCGGTACCCTCGGGGTCGACCGGCGCGCGCAACAGGATCCGCAGAATACCATCAGCTATTCGGAGCGTCAAACACGGCGCCCCCGAAGCCGGGAGGCGCCGTGTCGTGAGGTCTATGTTCAAAAATATCAGTCGCTGACGACTCTGGTCTTCACGGCGTCCCACTTCTTGTCGTAGGACTTGGTGGTCTTCGTCTTGAAGTAGATCGCCGCTGCGCCGCCGTCTTCCTTGCGGTACAACCAGGTCTCGACACCGCGCTTTTCGTCCAATTGGATGTTCTGGTAGTAGGGAACACCGGCGATCTCCTTGACCTCGTCCATCGTCATGTTCTTTTGGATGAGATCGAAGCGTTCCTGGTTGATAAACCGCATGTCTTCGAGTTCGGCGAGGGTGTCCGCCAGCACCGGGTACACCGGGATCGACAGCGACTCGTAGTAGCTGAGAGCAGACCCCAGCTGATCGGTCGCCTTCTTGTAGTCCCCTGCCTTGAAAACGGTGTCCCGGGCGATCAAAATCGCTTCATCGGCGTAGATGTTGAGGCCTTCAACGGTCGCCGGGTGCTCGGGGAATTCGTTGAGCGCCACGTTGAGAAAGTCGGCCAAGCTGCCTTGCGCCACATCGAACGCATCGTCTCTCGCGACCGAGAGTTCCTCGATGGTCACCGGCAGGGCCTCCATTTCGGCCTTCTGCTCGTCGGTGCGATCGCGTTCCTTGATCGCCTCGATTTCGACCAACGCGATCTGAGCGGCTTCGAGGTCGGCGCGCCGCTGCTGCAGATCCTCATATTGGGTCTGAAGTTGTGCAAGGTGCTCCTCGAATTCGGCTTGCGCGAGCTCTTCCTCGCTGGGGCCTCGAGAACACCCCACGATCATTGTGATTGCGACGAGTACTGCCACGCTGCACGGCAGGAATCGGCTGCTTTTCATAGCTCCTCCCTTCGCCCCGCACGCTACCAGAATCCGCGCCTTGTGACAACATTCACGAACCCTCACATGGGATTGGCGGGAACTCCCCCGTAACACACCGCCGCGTTCCCGGCCCGGACCCGGAAAGATCTCCACCAGAAGTCCCGCCACCGGACCGAGATCGTCATCGGCGGCGATCCCGCTCAGTTTCAAGCGCTTGACGGATCGTCGGGGTGGTGTGGATAATGGTGGGTAGCGCGATAGGAGGCACCATGGACCGATACGATGCCCTGCTCGAGAATCTCAAATTGACTCAGCGTCACGGTCTCGAAGCGGTGGCGAACCGTCTCAACGACTTTGTCGCCCAACTGGAGGGCCTCGTCGACACGATGAAGGCCTCGGTCCAGGACGCTCTGCCGTCCGACGCCAACGAACTCTTCCCCATCAAAGAAGTCGAAGCGGGACTCGCCGAGCTGAGCATTGCCGCCGCTGAAATTCCCCTTCCATCGGCCGGCGTTTCACTGGAAAGCCTGCGTCTCATGGACGGCGCCAAGAGCCAGTCCGAGTTGCTCCGGTCCCTGCTGCCATTGCTCGGCGAACACGTCGGCAGGGCGCTGGTTCTGGTGATCCGCGACGGTGTGGTCACGGCGTGGAGCGGTTCCGGTTTCGAGAACCCTGAAGTGATCCGATCGTGGAGCGGAGGCATCGCCGCATCACCTCAATTCACTCAGCTCGTTGAAACAGGAACGCCGCTCATGATTGATCCGCAAGCAGACCCGCTGCTCTCCGAGTGGCTGGCGGATCAAGGGGTCCCAGCTGAGGGCGCTCTGCTGCCCATCAGCCTCCGCGGCAAGCTCATGGGGATCGTCTACGTCGACCACGACGGTGATCAGCCATGGGCCCTGGACGCGGCACAGGCGCACATCGCTACGGCCTGCCTGTTGATCGACACCCTCCACAATCGTGCGGAGACGCCTTCTTCGATGCTGGCGGAGATCGCCCCGCTCCAGCGCAGCCCGGCTGGATTCACCCCGCAAGAGGTCTTCGAAACCGTGACCGAGCCCGAACCGGCTGCAACCGAGTTCGGACAACCCGAGGTTTCGGCCTTCGAGCCGGCGGCAGCGGCCCCGGCATTCGATGCGTCCTACGACCAGGTCGAAGAGGTTGCGGTGGCGCCTGTCGTTGAGGAGGCTGCTCGCCGAAGAGATCGTCGAGGTTGACTACGATTTTGAGCCCGAACCGGTGAGCGCAGAGCCCGCAGGCGAAGCCTTCGATCCGTCGGCAACCATGCGTGTCGAGGTGGCCGAGGAGATTTCGGCGGCCGATTTCCAACCTCCCGCCCACGAGACCTACCCGCCGCCCTCGCTGGTGTCGGACCCGCAGCCGGTCGCACCGCCCGTCGTCGATGAATCAGAAGCGCCTCCACCGGTGCGTCCCATCGAACCACCGATCCAGGCACCGCCGATGACCGGAACTCCGGGCGGCCCCGCGGCGGACGACCCCCGTCATGAGGAGGCGCGGAGATTTGCCCGTCTCCTGGTCTCGGAGATCAAGCTCTACAACGAGGAAGAGGTCGATCGCGGCCGGGCCGAAAGGGACCTTGCCAAACGCCTCAAAGACGATATCGACCGCAGCCGCGAGATGTTTGAAAAACGGATCCCGGCGGAGATCCGCGCCGGCCACGACTATTTTCAGGAGGAAATGGTGCGGATTCTCGCCGATGGAAACCCTGACCTCTTCGGCGGGTGACACGGCCTCGACAACTACGGTCCATCCTGTTTCTCGCGGCGGCCTTGACGGCCGCCGCGTGCGTTCCCGAACCCGTCGCCCCGTCCGCGCCCGCCCGCGACCAGCTGCTCGACCAGGCCTTCAGCCTCGTCGCATCCGATCCCGCATGGGCCGCCCGGTTGTTCGCCGAGGCTGGAGAGGGGACGGTCCTCGAAACCGCCCGCATGGAGAGCTGGGCTGATTGCCTCGAACGTTCATCGGCCGCATCCGGCGCCTGGCGCGAGTACCTCCGAGCCGACCCGCCGCCTTCATCTACAGCGCGTGCCCGGCTCCAACTCATCGCCGTCCTGATCACCGAAGGGGATTTCGCCGGCGCCGCTGCCGAGAGGTTGTTGCTTGACGACGATTCCGGACCAGCGGCCGACGAACTGCTTCTGTCCGCCGGCGATGACGGCATCCGTCTCTCAGCGGCGCGGCGTCTGACCGTGACCGCGCCGGGGCGTCTGTCGTCGTTCGACAAGGACCTCGACCGCAGCCTGCTGGCCGGTCTCGGCCCGGAGGAACGCCTGCAGCGAAGCCGCGCGTGGCGGCGTGAGGGCTCGCCGTCGCGAGCCGCAGCCGAACTCCGTTCCGGGCGGTGGAGCGGCGCCGCAGAGATCGAACGACGGCGGGAGCTGGCGCAGGCCGAGCTCGACGCCGGTTCGCCGAATAAGGCTCTGCGCGTCCTCCCCGACGGCCGCGATGCCGGTTCTGCCGACCTCACGCTGCGCGCCCAGGCCCTTCGCAACCGCGCCTGGTATCTGTGGCCGGGCGGCAGCTCCCGCAAGGTGTTCGACGAGTGCCGCTCAGCCGCGGCGCGGGCCCTGGCGATCGATACCAGCGGCGAAAACCGCGCCACCGCTCTCGCACTCCACCTCGAGTGCGCCACTGAAAGCGACCGTTTGGATGCCGCCTTCGACAGCTGGCGGGAGCTCGAGGCAACCGGTTGGGACGACGGGCGCCGGGAGTGGCTGGGGCGCCGGCTCGGGGTGGCGCTCGCGATCCGCGGCGGCGACCCCGGCCGGGTGTTCGAGATCGCCGGCGCCCTTCCCGCCCAGGACCCGGTGTCTGAGGTTCTGGGTCGCGTCGGCCGCGGCATCGGCGGGCCCCGATCTCGAGGCGATCGCCGAGGCGCCGGTGCCCGATCTTTACGCGAAGTGGTCGGCCGAGGCGCTCGGCCGCACCGCACGCCCCGCCACTCGAGCGGGTCCCGTCGGTGGCGCCCACCGAACCACCCGCCTCGGTGCAGCGGTTGCTGGACGTCGGCGCCAAAAAGGAGGCCGCACGCGAGTGGCGGCGCATCCGCCGGGCCCGGCAACCTTCCCCCGGCGAAGCGCTCGCCGGCGCCGACCTCGCCTCCCGGCTGGGCCAGCTCAACGACTCGATCACCTGGCTTCGCGCTGGATTCCCGGAGCTCGGGACCGTCCACATGACAGCAGCCCCCGCCAACGCGGTCGAAGTCTACCTGCCGCTGCGCTGGCGCTCGGCGCTGATGGCGGCGGCCACGGAGTTCGGCCTCGACCCCTGGCTCCTGGCCGGCATCGCCCGTCAGGAGAGCACCTTTACGGCACATGCGGTCTCTCCGCGTGGCGCCATCGGCGCCATGCAGTTGTTGCCGTCCACCGCAAGCGTTCATTCGCGTGCGCTCGGGCTCGGCTCCTCCCCCGACCTTCGCGACGCCGAGCTCAACCTCCGCCTCGGAGCGCGCGAACTCGCTCACCTCCTGAGGCGGTTCGGCGCCGTAGAACCCGCGCTCGCGGCCTACAACGGCGGCGAGACCAGAGTCCGTGCGTGGTGGAAACGGCAGCCCGACCCTCGCCGGTTCAGCGAAGAGATTCCGATCCCGGAAACCTATACTTATGTGCGTCGGGTGGTCTATCTCAGCGAGGCCTACCGGCAGGTCTACGACAACCCGCGGAGGACCCCACCATGATGATCGAGGTGCAGCACCGACATCCCACCGCCAGATGGTCGATATCACGGCCCGGGTCGCTGCCGCGATCGAGGGTTCGGGCGACGGTTTGTGCCACGTCTTCGTGCCACACACGACCGCGGCCGTGGTGATCAACGAAAGCGCCGACCCTGATGTCGCCCGGGACCTCGTCGCCGCCTACGAGGCGATGGTGCCGTCGATCCGCTTCGACCACGCCGAAGGCAACTCCGACGCGCACCTGATGGCGACCCTGCTCGGAAGCTCGGTGACGGTGCCGGTCGAAGACGACCGCCTGTGCCTCGGTACGTGGCAGGGGATCTTCTTTGTCGAGCTCGACGGCCCTCGTCTGCGGAAAGTTCGAGTGACCCGGTTGTAGCTGATCACAGGGATCGAAACGCAGTCTCCGACACAGCTTGTTCGGAAATGTTTTCGATACAGAAACTTACTGATACAGCAATATAGCAATCATTCAAGCTTCTGAAAACAAACGCTTTCTATTCTTGACAACCTTGTGAAATGCTCCACAATGTTGGTGGAGGGATGTCATGATCCACGCCCCGGTCCACCCCAACGCCCAGAGATTCACCAACAGTCTGGCGGTGATCTTCGCGACTCTTGTGTTCAGCATGTGTCTGGTCTCGGCCGCCACTGCCCAGGACGAGGAATACGAGGCCATCGATAGTTCGGTCTGCGCCGACTGTCACGAAGCGGGCGCAGCAGGCTCAGCCTTCGCCGACGAGATATCACACTCGGCCCACGACGGTCTCGAGTGTCTCGACTGTCACTCCGACCGGGACACCGTGCCGCACCGGAAGAGCGACGCGCAGTTCCGAGCAGGCAGTGAAGGATGCCGAACCTGCCACGAAGATGCCGCCGAACAGTATCAGGCTCATGGCCGCGCGCTTGTCGGCGCAAACATCGACATGCCACTCTGTTCAGACTGCCACGGCTCGCACGACATTCTCCCGTCTTCAGTGGGCCGATCCTCCACCCACCCCACCAATCTTCCCGACGACCTGCGGCAAGTGCCACGAGAACCTCGATATCACCGCCAAGTACGACATCCTGATCGACCACCCGATCCAGATCTACGCCCGCTCGGTGCACGGCAAGGCCTCTCGCGGAGGCGTCTACCTGGCCGCCACCTGCAACGACTGCCACTCCACCGGCGGCACGGCGCACAAGATCCTCTCTCCCGGTTCTCCGGAGTCGAGCATCAATCACTTCAATATCCCCAAGCCACCTGCGGCCAGCTGCCACAAGGGCGTGGAAAACGACTACCGGGAGGGTATTCACGGCCAGCTTGGCGGCGCGCGGTGAGACCGACGCGCCGGTGTGCACCGACTGCCACGGCGAGCACGGCATCCTGTCGCCGGACGACCCGTTGTCACCGGTGTCGGGCTCGAAGGTCGCCGAAATGACCTGCTCGCCGTGCCACGAGTCGGCTGTGCTCAACGAAAAGTACGACATCCGAACCGGACGACTGACGACCTTCATCGACTCCTACCACGGCCTCAAGTCGAAGGCCGGCGACACCCACGTCGCCAACTGCGCCTCCTGTCACGGCGTCCACCGGATCCTGCCGTCTCCGGACCCGACCTCGACCGTCTACCCGGCAAATCTGCGAACCACTTGCGGGGAGTGCCACCCGAACATCTCCGAGAAGATGGCGAACACGCCGATCCACGGCGTCGGCGGCCAGGGTCTGCGCACGCCCGCCGCCGACGTCATCGAGAAGATCTACATCGTCGCGATCACCGTGATCATCGGTCTGATGATCCTGCACTGGCTGATCGACCTCATCCGCCACCTCATCAACGTCTCTAAAAAGCGGCCGCAGTTGGTGCGGATGCACATCGATGAGGTGGTCCAACATGCTCTCCTGGCCATTTCCTTCATCGCGTTGGTGATCTCCGGTTTCGCCCTGCGCTACGACCAGGGCTTCATGGCCCGCTTTTTCTTCGGTTGGGAGGGCGGGTTCGAGGTCCGCGGCATCCTCCACCGGGCCTCGGCGGTCCTCTTCATGGCGACCATCCTGTGGCACACGCTGTTCCTGCTCTCGCCGCGCGGCCGCCGCTTTGTCAGGGACATGTGGCCGATCCGGCGCGACTTCGAGTTCTTCGTGCGCCGCATGCTCTACAACCTCGGACTCGGTGCTCGCATGGAGTGCATCCAGCGCTTCAACTACGTCGAGAAGGCCGAGTACTGGGCCCTGGTGTGGGGCACCGTGGTCATGGTGATCACCGGCATCCTGCTGTGGTTCGACAACTGGTTCATCCAGTTCCTGCCCAAGGGCGTGCTCGACGTGGCGCTGGTCGTCCACTTCTGGGAGGCCTGGCTGGCATCGCTCGCGATCCTGGTTTGGCATTTCTACTCGGTGATCTTCCACCCCCACGTTTACCCCATGAACCCGAGCTGGATCACCGGCCACATGCCGGAGGACATGTACAAGCACGAGCACCCCGGTTACCTCGAGGAGGCGCGCAAAGAAACGGAACGCGTTATCCAAAAACGCATCGAGCGCACGAAGCGCCGCCAGGAAATGGAAGACAATCTGAACCCAACGGCCGACCCACCATCGTCACCCGGATCCGAACCGACCGACGATTGATCCGGTCGCGTGTGAATGACCGAGGGCCCCGGTTCTCCGGGGCCCTTTTCATTTTCCCGACCTTTCCGCCTCGTGTAGACTTGCCGCCGGAGGAGCCTGTCATGTCGGTTGACCCGAAGCTGCTGGAAATTCTGGTGTGTCCGGTGGACAAGACGCCGCTCGAGGTCGTGGAGCTGCCGGAGCCCGTCCGGCGGCGCCTGGTCGAGAAGTACCGCGACCAGTTCAAGGGAGAGGAACCGGTCATCGAGGTCGGGCTCGCCTCGGCGGCAGGACGCGTCTATCCCGTGGTCTCCGGTATCCCGGTGATGCTGGTCGACGACGCCCTGTCGCGTGAGGAACTCGAAGGCTGAGCCGGGCGGTGCGTCAAATCGCGCTCGAAGCCACCCGCCTCGGTGAACCACCGGTGAAAGATCGGGTCTACTCGGTCGCGGCCCTTTTGTCGGAGGTCAACGCCCTCCTCGAACAGGGCTTTTCCGGTGTGCGGGTGGAAGGCGAAGCCACCAACGTCAACCCGTCCGGGCGCGGCCACGTCTACTTCACCCTCAAGGACGAAAGCGCCGCCATCGACTGCGTGATGTGGGCATCGAAGGCCCAGCGACTCAAGTTCCAACTCGAAGACGGTCTCGCCGTGCTGGTCCGCGGTTCGCTCACCATCTACGCCCAGCGGGGCCGGTTTCAGCTCGTGGTCGACGACGTGCAACCGCAGGGCATGGGCGCGCTCCAGCTGGCGTTTGAACAGCTCAAGAAACGGCTCGAACAGGAGGGGCTCTTCGCCGCCGAGCGAAAACGGCCGTTGCCGGCCCTGCCGAACCGTGTCGGCATCGTGACCTCGGCCTCGGGCGCGGCACTTCAAGACATGCTCAAGGTGCTGCGGCGGTTTCCATTCCTCGAAGTCGTGGTGGCACCGGCCACCGTCCAGGGCGCGGGCGCGGCCGCCGAGATCGCGGCGGCCATCGAGCGGCTCACCCGATCAGGAAAGGTCAACATTGTGATCGTCGGCCGCGGCGGCGGCAGCCTCGAGGATTTGTGGGCGTTCAACGAGGAACCAGTGGCTCGCGCCATCGCAGCATCCCCGGTGCCGGTCATCTCCGGTGTCGGCCACGAGGTCGACTTCACCATCGCCGATTTCGTGGCCGATATCAGGGCCGCCACCCCCACCCAGGCGGCGGAGATTGTGGTCGCCCGCCTCGAAGAGCAGGAGCGCCGCCTGAGCGACGCCCGCCAGGCCCTCCTCCGAGACATCAACCGGCACCTCCGGCTCGCCCGCGCCCACCTCAGAGGGCTCGCGGGATCCTCGGGTCTGGCCAGGCTCCCGCAGCGCGTCCGCCTGTACCGCGAACGGCTGCGGTGCGCGGACCGGCTGTCGCCCGCCCTGCGATGGGTTGCCGAGTCAGCCGCTGCCCGATTGGAAAACGCCAACCGGGGCCTCAAGCGCCTGCCGGCCAAAATCGCGGCCGGTGGCCACCGCCGGCTTCTCGCGAGCCGGCGACAACAGCTTCGCCAGCTGATGGATGCACAGACTCGACGGCAGCGCGCTCGCATCGAAGCGTCCCGTCGCGCCCTCGACCACCTCGGCCCCGAACGGGTGCTCGAGCGCGGCTATTCGATCACCACCCTCGAGGGGAGCACCACGCCGATCAAGGACGCCACCGTCGTTCACGGCGGACAGACCCTGACGACCCGTCTTGCCCGTGGCCGGGTGAGATCACTGGTGAGCAGCACCTCCAGTGAACGGCTTGTCACCGCGAAAGACCCGGCGGCTCAGCCGTCGCTGTTCGACGACCCAACGCAGCCGGGCTCGACACCCGGCGAACGGAGCGATTCATGAGTGAAAAAAAGAAGGCCACTGTACGTTTCGAAGACCAACTCGCACAGCTCGAGAGCATCGTCGCGCGGCTCGAGGACGAATCGGTCGGGCTCGAGGAGGCGCTGGGCCTCTTCGAAAACGGAATGGACCTCGCCAAAAAATGCCGCGAACGACTCGAAGACGTGGAGACTCGGGTGAGCCAACTTCTCGAGGGTGATGAACCGGACGCGGTTGCCGAAAGCGAGGACGAGGACGCGGAGTGAACGTCGAACAATTGCTGGCGGATGAGCGGGCCCTCGTCGAGGCGGCCCTCCGGCGCCTCGTCGCGACTCCCGACACCTGGCCCCGGCGCCTCCACGAGGCGATCGCCTACGCGGTCTTTGCCGGCGGCAAGAGGATCCGCCCTGTGCTCGCCCGCATCGCTCACCGCGCTGCCGGTGGCGACCCCGCTGCAATCACCGAAGCGGCCTGCGGCCTCGAGCTTATCCACACCTACTCGCTGGTCCACGACGACCTGCCCTCCATGGACGACGACGTGCTGCGCAGGGGGCGTCCCACCGTCCACATCGCCTATGACGAGGCGACCGCAATCCTGGTTGGCGACGCCCTGCTCACGGAGGGGCTGCTGCTGCTTGCACGTTTTCCGGCCGGGGAGTCGTGGGCAGCTCTCCGTTCCGACGCCGTTGCGCTGGTGGCTGAGGCGGTGTCGTCCCGGGGCATGGTGGGCGGTCAGGCCGACGATATCGAGAACACGGGCCGGACTGATGACGACCGCCAAGGCCTCGAGCGACGGCTCGAGACGATCCACCGCCACAAGACCGGCTGCCTGCTGCAGGCGTCGGTGGAGCTCGGTGCGCTGCTTGCCCGAGCCGATGAATCGGCGCAAAAGGACTTCGGCCTGTTCGGCCACGATCTCGGTCTCGCATTTCAGGTGGCGGATGACATCCTCGATGCCACCTCATCGGCCGATGTCCTCGGCAAATCGCCCGGCAAGGACGCCGCAAGCGACAAGCTCACCTATGTCACCCTGTTCGGTCTCGAGGCCGCGCGGCGGCGCCTCGACTCGGCCGAGGAACAGCTGGTGGATCGCGCCCGACAGATCGAAGGCCCGGACGGCGAGCTCGCCGCGCTGGCCCGTTTCGTCTGCCGCCGCACGTCGTGAGCTGTGACCATCGGAATCCGTCACACCCGCCGCTGGAGATTGGTAAAAACTTTGCAAACGCTCAGTGATTTCTGCATTCTTCCGCTAGTGTAGAGATGATGTTGCGCAAGCGGACGTGGTTGCTCCTTCTCCTCGCATTGGGTCTGCGCCTGCTGTTGCAGGGTTGGGACTCGGGCTACTCGTCCTCCTCCCTCCATCCTGACGAACGCCAGGTGAGCTTTGTCAGCGAAAAGATGGACGGGTGGTTTTCCGACCCGCAGTTTTTCGCCTACGGTTCGCTCCACTTCCAGGGGTCGAGAGCAGCGGCCGCCATTCTCGGCATGAGCGACTCGCTCAGGGGTCTGACCGTAAGTGGTCGGGCGGTATCGCTGGTGGCTTCGATGCTGGCCCTGATCCTCGGCTGGGTCGTGGCTCGCAAGGCGTGGGGCCGGAATACGGCGGACCTCTTTCTGCTGCTGATGGCGTGGGTCCCCCTCGACCTCCAGCAATCTCACTATTCGACTGTCGAGGCCCACCACTCGGTGTGGGTGGTGATGGCGCTGGCCGCGTGTTTCTGGCTGGCTGTCGGCGGCCGCGGCCCGGCGGCGATCGCCGCCGGCGCCGCAGTCGGCGCATCCTTGGCGGTCAAGGTGGCGTCCTTGCCCCTCGGGCTGCCGCTCGCCCTGGCCATCCTTCTCGCGGGTCGACTACGCCTGTCGGAAATCCTCCGCCTCACATTGTTGGCCGCCGGCGTACTCGTCACGACCTTCTGGGTGTGCCAACCGTGGGCCTTCGCCGAGGGACGGCCGCCGCTGGCGCTGATCGCCGCGACTTTCGCTGGCGCGCTCGCCCTCCAGTTCGCAGCCCAGCTCGATCAGGGGACCCGGCGGGCGCTGGTCGGTCTTGCCACGGTCTGCACCGTCTTTGCAGCCCTTCAGGTCGCGGCCCTGCTCGGCCCGGACGGCGACGGGCCCGCGGCACGGGCGCTGTCCACCGTGTCTGTGGGACCCGACCTCAACCAGGCCTATGTGCGCGGGGTGGGCGAACAGATCCGGATGGTCCTGGGAGAGGCCGATCTCCCGTATGTGAGGGTCTACGCCGCCACCCTCCCCGTCCTCTACCCGCTGCGCGAGTTGGCGCTGTGGGGTTGGGGGCCAATGCTCCTACTGGCCGCGATCGCCGCGGCGGCCGCCGCGACCCGGCGGCTCTTCAAGCGTTGGCGACGTTGGCTGGCCGGCCGCTGGAACAACGGCTCGATTCTCCTCCTGATCCTGCTGGCCTGGCTCATCCCCATGTCCATCCGGCTGAGTACCCTGCAGGTCAAGTACCTCCGCTACTGGGAGCCCCTGCTGGTGCCCGCAGCGCTGGTCGCCGCCTGGTGGTTGTGCCGCTTGCACCCGCGTTTTCGGCGCCGGGCGATAACGGTCGTCGCCGCCGCCACCATCCTCTGGGGCATCGCCTATCTGTGGGCATTTGCCGAGCCCCACCCCCACCGGACGGCGTCGGAGTGGCTGGCACCAATGGTCTCGGATGGCCAGGTGGTCGCCTTCGAGAGCTGGGACGAGACGATTTCCCTCGACAGCATCGATGGCGCGGTCGAAAGGCTCTCGCTGCCCTCCTACGACCTTCCCGACGACGAGGCCAAGGCCCTCCGTTGGGCGACCGAACTGGCGCGCGCCGACTGGGTCGTCATGACATCGAACAGGGTCGCGCGGACGGTATTCGCCAACCCCCAGAGGTTCCCACTCACCGCGCGGTTGTATCGCCTGCTGTTGGACGGCGAGGCAGGCTTCGAGCTTTTGACCCGGGTGCAGCGCGGACCGCGGATCTTCGGTCTCGAGTGGTCGGTTCAGTATGCCGACGAGAGCTTTGTCAACTATGAATTTCCCCAGGTCCTGATCTTCCGTCGGGTCGCCGAAATGCCGCCCGAAGAGCTCGCCGAGCGGGTCCTCCGCCCACTGCCCTACCTCGACGAGCTCGGATTCCACGAGCTCGCACGGCGCACGATCGACCCCCTGCCCGCGGTCCCGTCGGTGCCGTCGGCCACCCGCCAGGTCATCGACCTCGCGGTGTGGGTGCTGGTGATCAGCTGCCTCGGTTTCGCGACGTGGGTGCTCCTCCTGCCGCTCCTGAAAGAACTGCCCGACGCGGGAATCGGCCTCGCGGCGACCACCGGCTGGATCCTGCCGGCATGGCTGGTGTGGCTCGGCAGCGAGCTTCGGATCTGGGAGATCAGCGCCGTCACCGCCACCTGGGTCTTTCTGGCGATGGTCGGAGCTGCCGCCGCCAGGGGGTGGCACGGCCGACGGGAGATCGCCGCGGTCTTCATCCGGCGCCGCGGCGCGATCCTCAAGGTCCTGGTCGTCACCGCCTCGGTCGGTCTGTTCTTCCTCATCGTCAGGGCATTCAACCCCGCCGTCTTCTGGGGCGAAAAGCCGATGGATTTCGCCTTTCTCAACGCCTTTCTCCGGGCTCCCGCCTGGCCGCCAGGAGAACCGTGGATGGCGGGCATGCCGCTCAACTACTACTACTTCGGCGAGGTCCTCGCCGCCTTCCCGATCCTGGTGGTGGGCTGCAGCGCCGGTGTCGGCTACAACCTGATTTCTGCGACCATCCCCGCCCTGGGTGCGGCGGTGCTCGCGACGTTTCGGTCTGGCGCTGGCCCGCCGACGCCGGTGGTTTGCGGTCACCGTGCTCCCGTTGTTGGTTCTGCTTTCCGGAAACCTCGCCTGGCCGTGGATGCTCAAGCTCGCAAAGGACGGCAAGTTCTTTGATCTGTGGTGGGCCACCTCGCGTGTGATTCCCGGTTTCGCGATCGACGAGTACCCGCTGTGGACCGCGCTCTTTGCCGACCTCCACGGCCACTTCATCGCGCTGCCGGTTTTTCTGGCCACGCTCTTCTGGGGTTGGATCACCGTCAGCGCGCGCGATCGCCGGTGGTTGGCCGCGGCCGGGGTGTGCGGCATCGGGGCGGCGGTTGTGGTCGCCACCAACCCGTGGGATCTCTTCCTGTTCACCGCCACCCTCGCGGCCGGAGTGGTGGCGGCGGCGCGGCGGCCGTTTGCCGGTCTCGGGCGATTGGCGACAGCGGGCGTCCTCAGCCTGGTCGCGGCGGTCCCGTTCGTCGTGGAGCTGGTCGCCGGTATCAACGCGGGCGCCGGTGGACGCGGTCTCTTCCTCACCGCCGCAGATTTCGCCCCCGCGTGGGCGGTGCTGCGCCACTTCGGTCTCTTTCTGGTGCCGCTCGCGGTGCTGGCGGTCGCCATCCTCGGGCGGCGGTGGTGGCTCATTCTGCCCACCGCAGGGCTGGGGATCCTGGGCGGCCTCTCCTTCGGATCCACAGCCGCCGCCCTGGCGCTTGCGGCCACCGCTGTATTTGCGACGGTCGCCGTCTTCACCCGCCCCCGTCTCGAGCGCTTCGGGTGGGCCCTGGCCACACTGGGGTCGCTGGCGATCGCGGCCTGCGAACGGTTCACCCTGATCGACCGCATGAACACCCTGTTCAAGATCTACAACGGCGTGTGGGTGGTGTTCGCCGTCGCCCTCGCCACCATGTTGCTGCGGACCCGGGGCGGCCGGCGCCGCCTGGTGTTTGCCGTCTGGTTGCCCCTGCAGGTTCTGGCCGCAGTCAACCTGCCGCTCGGGGTCGTCCAGGGCTGGCTGCAACCGAGAATCTCGTCGCCCCGGCCGTCGTTGGACGGCCAGGCCTTCCTGGCGACCCGCGACCGTCAGACCTCCTTTCTCGTCCGAGCTCTCCAGGGCGTGGCCCGCCCCGGCGACGTGGTGGCCGAGTCGGCCGGCCCCTCCTACGCCCAGCACACCAGGATCGTGATGCATACCGGTCAACCGACGGTCGTCGGCTGGGAATGGCACCTCCAGCAACGGGGGCAGTCGGTGCAGGAGATCGGCGCCCGGTTCGAGGACCTCGAGACCCTGTATTCCGGAAACGACCGGCGCGCCCGAAGGGCCGTGCTCGATCGCTACGACGTCCGTTGGGTCGTGCTTTCCGATCTCGAACGACAACGCTACGAATTGACCGAGGACGACCCGTTTGTCGGCGTCCCGGGCGTCGTGAAGGTGGCTGAACACGACGGCGCCATCCTCTACCAGGTGCGAGACGGCGCCACCCGACCTCCACCCGTCGTCCCGGCGATGGAGCTGCCCAAGGAGGCGACCGTCATCGCCAGACTGCCCGAGACTCGATGCGACGTTGTCCGCTCGATGGCGCTCGACGAGACCGGCGCCCTCGTGACCCTCCCCGACGGCCGGGTGGTCGCACTCGACCTCGCCGGTCGGCAATCGGACACAGTTTCGACGCCGCCTTGCGACGTCATTTCAGCGGCACGGTGGCGGGGCGATCCCTGGTTCCTGTGTTCGGACGGACGGGTCTTCCGCCTCGACGGACAACGCTTCCAGCCCGAGGGTCAGTTGCCGGACGCAGTCGGACTGACCGCGGGCAACACCGTGTGGGCGTGGGGTGGCGGCGGCGTCTGGCGGCGTGAAGGCGGCACCTGGCGGCGCGTCTTTTCGGGCGGTGTGACGGCTGCAGCGGCCCAGGCCGACTGGCTCGCGTGGAGCGATGGTCGAACCGTCCTGGTCGGACGTGACGGCGTGCCGACGCCGGTCGCCGGGGCCCTCGAGGGCGTCCGTTCTCTGGCCTGGCAGAACAAGGACCTGGTAGCCGTCGACGACCGGGGAGTTCACCGCAGCGGCGGCGGTCTGCTCCCGTGGCGCCCTCTCCTCGCCGGGGCCGGTGAGATCTCCGCCCTTTCCGGACACGGCCACCGGTTGTGGCTCGTTCGCTCAGACGGCCACATCATCGATTCGACCGTCGCCCGTTGCTCACAACCGTGGCAGAACGAAGCCGGCGCTCCCGGTTCCGGTCTGCGCGAGCCTCGGGGGCTCGCGGTGTCGCCGAACGGCTGGTTCGCGGTCGCCGACACCCAGAACCACCGCATCCGCTGGTTCAATGAACAGGGCGCCTGTCTCGACACATTCGGTGTCGGAGGGGACTGCTCCGGGCATGTTCAACGAGCCCTCGGGGCTCGCCCTGGCCGCCGACGGCACGCTGGCCGTCACCGACACCTGGAACGGGCGCATTCAACTGGTGCGGCCGGACGGCTCCTTGGAGACCCTCGGCACCAACCTGTTCGGGCCGCGCGACGCCCTGTGGGCGGCCGACGGCAGCCTGTTCGTGGCCGACACCGGCAATCGCCGGCTGTTGCGATTTGATCCACCAAACTGGCAGGAGACGGTTGTGACGACGCTGCCGGGACCAGTGACCGGTCTGGCCCCGGTGTTGGGGCTGGTGGCCGTCGCCGTCCCGGTGGACCGCGCAATTCTCCTCGTCGACCCCTCGTCGGGCGAGGTGGTGCGTCGTCTCGAGGTCCCCGGTTGGAGCAGTGGCGAGCAACAGGAAGCCTACCTCGCGGTGCTGCCGTCGGGGGACCTGGCGGCCACCGCACCACGCACCGGCGAGGTGTGGATCGCGGACCCGACCGGCCACAACCCCGCCCGGCTGTTGCGCGACGGCCTGCCCGGCGTCACCGCAGTGGCCCTGCTCCCCGACGGCAACCTGCTGGTGTCGCTGACCTGGGAGCATCGTCTGGAAAGGGTTCCTCTCGGCGACTGATTCGGGCGGTGGGGCAGTGGGGCAGTGAGGCCTGGCAGTGAGGCAGTGAGGCAGTGAGGGGTGGAACAGTTTGGGGATGACGCACGAGTCACGAACCGTGGTCGCGATTCCGTTTCCCAACCCTCATTTCAGAAACTCCGTCCAGCTCACCGCCTCATCGCCAAGCCGCGACGTGTCACGGCGAAGCCATTTGGCGAAGCCGGAAACGACCGGCCACCGCCTCAATGCCCCACTGCCAGGTCGCGAAGCGACCGACCACTGCCCTACTGCCTCATTGCCAGGCCGCACCGCGGCCGGCCACTGCCTCATTGCCTCACCGGCTCATGGCCTCATCGACCTTTCCCGGCTACGATCGAGGGGTGGCAACGAAGAAGAAACGGCTTGACGTCGCAGTTGACCGAGCGCGGTCTGGCGCCATCGAGGGCGCGGGCCCAGGCTCTGATTCTCGCCCGTAAGGTCACGGTTGACGGCGCCGTCGAGAGCAAGGCCGGAGCCCAAATCGGCCCCGATGCGATCATTGAGATCGCCATCCCCGATCACCCCTACGTGTCACGCGGCGCGCTCAAACTCGCCGCCGCACTCGACGCCTTCGAGATCAAGCCCGCCGGTCTCGACTGTCTCGACGTCGGCGCCTCCACCGGCGGTTTCACCGATCTCTGTCTGCAACGAGGTGCAGCGCGAGTGATCGCTCTCGACGTCGGCCGGGGGCAGCTCGACTGGCGGCTGCGAACCGACCCCCGCGTCACCGTGATCGAGGGGGTCAACGCCCGCCACCTGGAGGCCGGGGCGCTGCCATTTGCCGCCGGTCTGGCCACGGTCGACGTCTCATTCATCTCGCTCCGGCTGGTGGTGCCGGCGCTGATCCCG
Source organism: Candidatus Sulfomarinibacteraceae bacterium (assembly GCA_963714885.1). GTDB lineage: Bacteria > Acidobacteriota > Thermoanaerobaculia > Thermoanaerobaculales > Sulfomarinibacteraceae > Sulfomarinibacter. The sequence goes on from CAVQQV010000033.1 coordinate 95,910, forward strand.
CACCTGCTGCCGGATGCGTGGCTGGTGTGCCTGGTCAAGCCACAGTTTGAAGCCGGCCGTGATCAGGTCGGCAAGGGCGGGATCGTCCGCGACGAGGCGGTGCGCCGCGAGGTGATCGACGCCACCATCGAGGCACTGACTGCACTCGGTCTCGCGCCGGTCGGCAGCGTGCCGTCGCCGATCCGGGGCCAGAAGGGCAATCTCGAAGAACTCGCCGTGTTCCGGTTATCATCGTCTCGCCTGAAGGAGGGACGATGAGCCGACCAGATGACCGTGTCGTTTCCCGGCGGTAAGCGTGTCAACGCGACCTGGGACAGCTTCGAAGTCATCACCGACCAGTCAGAAAAGAACGGCGGCGACGGATCCGCGCCCGAACCATTCGAGTATCTTCCTGGCCTCGCTCGCCACGTGCGCCGGAATCTATGTGCTCGGCTTTTGTCAGAAACGGAACATTCCGCACGACGGCGTCAGGCTTCACCAGAGCTGGGAGCGTGATGAGAAGACCAAACAGCTCACGTCGATCAGAATCGACATCGAGGTGCCACCTGACTTCCCCGAGAAGTACCACTCCGCTCTGGTTCGCGCGGCCAGCCAGTGCGCGGTCAAGAAGACCATCGAGTCGCCCCCGGAGTTCCACGTGGAAACCCGGGTCTCGAGCAGTTAGCCATTAGCTGTTAGCTGTTAGCCACAGGTTTCGGACAGCCCAGTAGCTAATTGCTAAGAGCTAATAGCTGACAGCTAACTCTAACGGCGCTTCGCGCCGTTAGAGTTGATCGGCGCGGGTGGAGATCGGTCCGCGATAGTTGTGCTCGAGCCGCACCTGCGCAACCTGCGGACCGAATCCCTTGTAGGCTTCCTTGATTCGGGTCAGGGCGTTGGACCGCCAGTCCACGTAGGGATTGTCGATCTGCACCGGGTCGAGACACCCGGCGAGGGCGACCTTAGAGGTCGCGCAGAAGCGGCTCATCAAAGTCTTTGCGAGGTGGCGGTCACCGTTCTGGAGCTCATCCACCAGCACGATGGACCGCTCGATATCGAGGCCTCGCAGCATCGACGTGGAGACCATCGTCAGCCGGTCGGTGGAGCGCAACTCCTCCATGAAGTCGTGCTCGTTGGACAGTGACAGCGACCGTACCGCCTGAAAAAACGGCTCCATCCACGGCGACAGCTTGCTCTCGTAGTCGCCCGGCAGATAGCCGAGATCGTACTGGCTCGAGGCGTGCTCGGGACGCAGCAGCAGGAGACCGTGATCGTATCCGTAGTCCGGCGTCAACGCCTGCGAGTGCGGCGCAACCCGCCACGTCGTGGGTTGACCAATCAGCATGTAGAGCCCTGTCGCGACCATCATCCGCGTTTTGCCCGAACCGGCCGGACCATCGAGCACCAACAGCTGGATCTCGGGGTCGAGCAAAAACTCCATGCCCAGGATCTGCTGCGGATCGCGCGGTGTGAAACCGAGAATCGGACGTGGTTTGTAGGCGGCCCGCTTACGGTCCCAGTATTGCGCAAAGCGCAGGTCCTCGACCCGTTCCAGGTCGGGATTGCAACGGGTGATGAAGACTTCGTCACCACAACGCAACACCACGCCGAGGTTCCACAACAGGTCCACGGGTTCGGCAAAACGGATCTCGGAAAACGGCAGCGCTCGCTCGCCGGGGGCGCCGCTGTCGAGAAAACTCTGGACCGCGCCTTCGTCAATCTCGCCTTCCACCACCCCACGGTAGATCTGGTCCACACTGTCGAGGCTGACCTTGCCGTAGCGCAGGTTCTCGGCGGCGATCGACAAGGCGTCGCACTTCAGAAGGAGGTTGGAGTCCTCCGAGATCACCACCACCTCGTAGCCCGGGTGACCGTTGGACCTGGCCACGTTGGCGATGCGCTGCGCGCTGGCGAGGATGAGGTTGTCACCGTTTTCAGCCGAGTACGGGGCCGCCACCGCTCCATCAGGCTCCCAGGCGAGAATGCCGCCGGCCGGGGTCTTGCGAAAGTCCTCGGCATCGGTCTCGTGTCTGAAGAGGCGCTCGACGCTGTGGTGGATCAACTGGTGGCGCCGGTACTCCAGCATCTTGCGCATCACCAGCCGCGCCGCGTGCCGGACCCCCTCGGACTTCGAGCGCGAAGCCTGCACGCGGCCGAGTTCCTCGATGACCTGGTGCAAAAGCACCACGATATTGCCGCCGGTGAGGAGGCGATCGAGGGCGTCGGGATTTTCGATAAGCGCCGATGTGTCTGGGATATACACCGTGCCGGATAGGTTTTCAACCGAGTTCTGCATCGGTATTCAGTTTAGCACCAATGGGCTTCCAGTGGCGGGTGGCCGGCACTCCTGTACCATCAAACTGATGGCCCACGCGAACGCAGTCCTGGTAGCGAATGCTCCTCTCCGATGGACGCCACGGCTGACCGCCCTCGCGACCGCCGCCGATGTCGTTCTGGCGGCCGACGGCGGTGCCAACCACCTCGCCCGGATCGGTCTGCGACCGGCCGCCGTCGTGGGCGATCTCGACTCCATCAGCGGACCCACCCGGGCCTGGCTCACGGAGGCGGTGATAGTCGAGCGTCCCGATCAGGATCGCACCGACCTCGACAAGGCTCTCGAGTATGCGTTCGAGGATCTGAAGCTCGAGGAGGTCACCGTGCTCGCCGCCACCGGAGGCCGGGTCGACCACGACCTCGGCAATCTCGGGCTGTTGGCGCGTCTCGCCCTCGGGAAGCGGCTCATTTTCGTGGGCGACGCGCACCAGTTGATGGCGACGCGCAGCGAACTCAGACTCGAGTCGGTCCCCGGCGAAACCTGGTCATTCTGGACCTACGATCCCGCTGTCCAGGTAAGCGTCGCAGGCGTCCGCTGGCCGATCGAGGGAACTGCACTCGACGCGAGCGGTCGACCGTCGATCTCCAACCAAGCAACCGCCGGAAAAATCCACATCTCCGCCTCGGGAGGTTCCGTGATCGCCTACCGGCAATTCCTCACTCACGATCGATAATCGGCGTTCTCCCTTTCTCCCTTTCTCTCCCTGCTCCTCTGCTCCTCCGCTCCTCTGCCAAAGAAAAACGCCCGGCCAAAGCCGGGCGTTTGAATTGAATTGGCTGGGGTGCAGGGATTCGAACCCCAATACTACGGTCCAGAGCCGCATGTCCTACCATTGGACGACACCCCAACACGGTCTCAGACAAGGGCGGAGATTATATCAACGTCACCGCATTGGTCAACACACGACCAATATTCAATTCTGAATTTTGAATTATGAATTTTGAATGACCGGAGCCCATAAGCCACATTTTCCAGAGCGGCTGGGCCGCAATTCAAAATTCAAAATTAAGAACTCAAAATTCTCTTCAGGCCCATCCCCGCAGGTGGCACGCGGTGGCCACTCTTTGGATGGCGATCATATAGGCCGCATCGCGCATGTACTCACCGGTCTCAGCTGCGAGATCGGCGACCGCGTTGAAGGCCCTGGTCATCTTCTGGTCGAGGCGATCCAAGACCTCGTCTTTGGGCCAGAAGAAGTTGGTGTTGCACTGGACCTGTTCGAAGTAGGAACAGGTGACCCCACCCGCGTTGGCCAGGAAGTCGGGAATCACGAAGATGCCACGTTCCTTGAGCACCGCATCGGCTTCCGGCGTGGTGGGGCCGTTGGCGCCCTCGGCAACTATTCTCGCCTTGGCATGGATGCGGTTGACGTTGTCGCCGGTGATCTGGTTCTCGAGCGCCGCCGGGATCAGGATCTCCGCCTCTTGCTCGAGCCAGGCGTCGGCCTCGAGGACATCGTACCCCGCCGCCTCGGCCTTTTCTTTTTTGATAGTGCCGAAGCGATCGGTGATCGACAGCAGAAAATCCACATCGATGCCGTCGAGTTTGCGGAAGGTGTAGGCACAATGGTCGTCGTTGTCCCAGCAGGCCACCGCGACCACCATACCGCCGAGTTCAATCAATTTTTTGGCGGCGTACTGGGCCACGTTGCCGAACCCCTGGGCAGTGGCGCGGACGCCCTTCACCGGGATGTTGAACCGCTTCAAGGCCTCACGCACGGTGTAGATGACGCCGTAGCCGGTGGCCTCGGTCCGGCCCAGAGAGCCTCCAACTTCAACCGGTTTGCCGGTGATGAATCCCGGGTAGTGGCCGCCCGCAAGCTTTTCGTACTCGTCCAGGATCCAAACCATGTGCTGCGGGTTGGTCATCACGTCCGGCGCCGGCACGTCCTGCACCGGACCGACGTTCTTCGACACCTGGCGCACCCAACCACGGCACAGAGCTTCCTGTTCGCGCGGTGAGAGATCGTGGGGGTCGCAGATCACGCCGCCCTTGCCGCCACCGAGGGGGATGTCGACAACGGCGCACTTCCAGGTCATCCAGGTCGCCAGTGCGCGCACCGTGTCAACCGTCTCCTGGGGGTGGAACCGGATGCCGCCCTTGGCCGGGCCGCGCGCATCGTTATGTTGAACCCTGAAGCCCTTGAAGACCTTGTAGCTCCCGTCGTCCATCCGGACCGGCACGGTGAAGTGGAACTCGCGCTGCGGCCAGCGCAGGAGCTCGCGAATGCCCTCGTCGAGCTGGAGCTTGTCGGCCACCGCATCGAACTGCCGCTGGGCCATCGCGAATGCATTGAACTCTGTTGCCATCATTGCCTCCTCGCTGACGGCTGCGCCGCCGCGCGCGTGTTATACGCCCTCAGATCTTACACGTCAATACCTTCTTGCGCCAATTTTCACAATCTTCCGTCAAAGTCCTACCGGACTGAGCAGAGGGGCAGAGGGGCGGAGGAGCAAAGGGGCCTGTCTCGGGCGGGGATAGCGGCTCGACGTGAGGACCGATGAAATGCGGTGATCGTGAGGTTCTCACGTCGGCTCGCATCTTCTCAATTGCTCTTCTGCTCCTCTGCTCCTCTGCTCCTCCGCTCCTCTGCCCAATCGGACGGGCACAAAAAAGCCGGGGCGTACCCCGGCGACGAAATCTGGCTCCGCAGGAGGGATTTGAACCCCCAACCTAGTGGTTAACAGCCACCCGCTCTACCGTTGAGCTACTGCGGAATACAGTGGCAAACGCATATTGTAGGCAAGGTCAGGCGAAAGTCAACCGACCGCCGACGACCGGAGAAGGGTGAAGACCAACCGCACCGTGGGCGCGCGGTTCAGGGTCTCCCGGAAACGCTGCTCGTCGGCGAAGGTGGAAGCCGCCAATCGACGCCCCTCGCAGTGGATCTGCAGACGATCTCCCTGGAGGGGCCAGGGGTGGACCCGCCAGGTGGTGGCGTCGACCGTTTCGAAGGTGATGACCTCGGTTTCGCCCGCGGCGTTTGATGCCCACACCTCGAAGGGAGCCGGCAGCGAGGCGCACAGGTAAACCGAAATCCGATCGCAGGTGTCGAGCAGCCTGGAATTGATCTCACGGCCCAGACCTTCGAGATACGGTTCGTAGCGAGGGTCGCGGGTGAGCTCCTCGGCCCAGGAGATGCCATGGCGTTCCATCTCGGCGATAAAGCTCTGGCACACCCTCGCCCCATTCATGTCGTTGCGCTCGAGGAGGTCGCCGAGCTTGCGCTCGGCCATGGAGGTGAAGTGCGATGCGACCAGTAGACCCGCATAACGGCTGTACTGCCCAGCCCTCAAGATGCTGGTTCGCCAGATCGCGAGGTGTTCAGACCCCGGCATGCGGTCGAACGTCCGCGGCCGACCCTGGTCGTCAAGCGTTGGCGCGCTATCGAAATCCGTCCACCCGCCGTCGTGGAGCAAGATCGCGGCCAGGGTCTCGGAGCGCGGAGAGGGCCGTGCAAACATTCGGTTGCCCCAATGTTCGGCCAGCTGCCACGCCAGCCACGCGTGAGAAACCTGCGGGATCAGGTAGGTACCAGTGGTGTCGCCCTCGCGAAATACGAACACGCAGCAATTCTACACCGCGCGCCGCTGGCGGCGCTCGGTGTAGAATTGCGCATGGTGCGTTTTGGAACATCAGGGTGGCGCGGCATCATCGGCCGCGAGGTGACCTTCCGTCGAGCGCGGATGGTGGTGCAGGCGATGATCGAGACGCTCCGCGCCGAAAACCGCCCCATTCAACGTATCGCGGTGGGGTTCGACACCAGGTTGTTGTCGGAGAAGTTTGCCGCAACCGCCGCGCAACTGATCGCGTCCAACGGCATTTCGGCGGAGGTCGTTCCCCGCGACGTGCCGTCACCCGTCATTGCATCGATGGTGCTCGAACGGTCGGCCGCCGCCGGCATCACCTTTACGGGAAGCCACAATGCCCCCGAGTACGGCGGCCTCAAGATCTACACATCGGACGGCATCCTCGCGCCCGGAGAGTTCACTGATCGGGTGGAAAGACGTTTTGAAGAACTCCAAGAAAGCTGGGAAGACACTTTTCTCCCACGTGCCGAGCTGATCGAGTCCCACGACCCCAAACCTGTCTATTTGCAGCGGTTGCAGAACCTGATCGACTGGGAAGCGATCCGCTCGTCCGGTCTCAAGCTGGTGGTCGACCCGCTTTTCGGCAGCGCCCGGGAGTATCTCGACCACATTCTGCTCGAGAACGAGGTTGCGGTCGATGTCATCCACAACACCCGCGATCCCTACTTCGGGGGCTACGCTCCCGACTGCACCTCTGAAAACCTCTCGCGGCTCCGCGACGTCATGCGCCGCAGCGGGGCCGGTCTCGGTCTCTCCACCGACGGCGACGGCGACCGATTCGGCATTCTCGACCACGGTGCACGGATGTGCGACTCGAGCCAGACCATCGCCCTGATCCTCGACTATCTGGCGCGTCGACGCGGTCTCAGGGGAGGCGTCGGCTTCACCATCGCCACATCGGGCCTGGTCAACGCGGTGGCCCGAGCCCACGACCTCGATCTCGTCGAGACTGCCGTCGGTTTCAAGAACTTCGGGCCGCTCCTGGTGGACGGGACCCTCGAGTTTGCCGGTGAGGAAAGCGCCGGGTTGGCGTGGAACAAACACCTGCCGGAACGGGACGGCGTGCTCGCCTGTCTGCTCGCCGCCGAAATGGTGGCGGTCGAGGGCAAGACCATGGCTGAACTCGGTCTGGATCTGACCGCCCGGGTCGGGGTCTTTTCATTCCGTCGTACCCAGATTCCCCTCACTGATCGTACGAGGGAAATTTACGAACGAAGGGTCGCGCAGGATTGGAGCGATGTCAACGGCTTCAAGATCACTGACGTCGATCGACGGGACGGTCTCAAGTTGATTTTCGAGGGCGGCAGCTGGATCTTGATCCGGATCGCCGGCACCGAACCCAAGATCCGTCTCTACGCCGAGGGCCGGTCCTCTGACGAACGGCGACACCTCATGCATCTGGTACGGCAGTTTTTCTCACAACGAAGGAGTTGATCATGTTCGATATCGAATTCGTCAGCGGCCGTGAGGTTCTCGACTCACGCGGCAACCCGACCGTCGAGGCCGAGGTCATCCTGTCAGGCGGAGCCTTCGGTCGCGCCATCGTTCCCTCCGGCGCGTCCACAGGTTCGCGCGAGGCCCTCGAACTGCGTGACGGCGACCCCGAGCGATTCGGAGGCAAGGGCGTTCTGCGCGCGGTGGAAAACATCAACGGCCCCATCGCCGAGGCTGTGGAAGACCTCGACGCCCGTGATCAGCTGGGAGTCGACCAGGCCTTGATCGAAACCGACGGCACCGACAACAAGTCGGGGCTCGGAGCCAACGCCATGCTCGCAGTTTCGTTGGCGGTCGCCCACGCCGCGGCCGAAGCCAGCGGCCTTCCCCTCTACCAGTATCTGGGCGGCTGCGGCGCCCGCGAACTGCCGGTGCCGATGATGAACATCCTCAACGGCGGCGCTCACGCCGACAACTCGGTGGACTTCCAGGAGTTCATGGTGATGCCGGTCGGGCTGCCGACGTTCTCGGAGGGCCTGCGGGCGGGAGTCGAGGTCTTTCACACCCTGAAGAAGGTGCTCGCCAAACGCGGGTTGTCGACCGCGGTCGGTGACGAGGGGGGCTTTGCTCCCAACCTACCGTCCAATCGCGCGGCCCTCGAGCTGATCATGGAGGCGATCGACGCCGCCGGCTATGCGCCGGGCGACCAGATCGCGCTGGCCATGGACCCGGCCGCCTCCGAGTTTTTCGCCGACGGCACCTACAACCTCACCGGCGAGGGGCGCGTGGGTCTTTCGTCGGATGAGATGATCGAGGTCTACCTCTCGCTGGTGAACGACTTTCCCATCGTCTCCATCGAGGACGGGCTCGCCGAGAGCGACTGGGACGGCTGGGCCAGACTCAATAACGTCCTGGGCAACCGGATCCAGTTGGTGGGCGACGACATCTTCGTCACCAACCCGGAGATCATCCGCGAGGGCATCGAGAAGAACGTCGCCAATTCGGTTCTGATCAAATTGAATCAGATCGGCACTCTTTCCGAGACCATGGATGCCGTCGAGATGGCCCACAAGGCCGGGTGGACGGCGGTGATCTCTCACCGCTCGGGTGAGACCGAGGACACCACGATCGCCGACCTCGCGGTGGCCCTCAACACCGGGCAAATCAAGACCGGTTCCGCCTGCAGGACCGATCGCATCGCCAAGTACAACCGACTCCTGCGGATCGAGGACGAGCTCGAAGACACCGCCCGCTACCGCGGGCGCTCAGCGTTGGCGCTCGGGAGAAAATGAAACGGCTGCCGTTGATCCTGCTCGCGGTTCTTGCGCTCGTGGCACTCGGTGTCTTCTCGTCCATCGTCACCCACGGCTTCGAGGAGCTCGCCAAGGCAGAAGAGGATAGAGACAGTCTCGAACAGCGCAAGATCGAACTCACGGAGAACATCAAGAAGTACGAGGAGACCATCGAGGCCATCCGCACCGACCCGGCTGCGGTGGAGTCGCTGGCGCGCGGCGAGCTCGCCATGGTGCGTCCCGGCGACACCGTCATCCTGCTTGCCACACCGACCCCACCGTCGGGACCGTCCTTGACAGGCCCCCCTCCGACTCCTATACTCAGCCTCCCAAAATGACGCGGGGTGGAGCAGTCCGGTAGCTCGTTGGGCTCATAACCCAAAGGTCGTAGGTTCAAATCCTGCCCCCGCAACCAGCACACGATACGCGGCGCACCAGCGCCGCGTTTTTTCGTGCTGGTTGTACGTACGAAGCGGCAGTTGCCGCTTCGTACCGGGGCAGGATTCGTGTCGCTTTCGCCTATCGGCTTATCCGTCCTTCGTCCGGCGCGACGCCAAATCCTGCGTGCCCAAGTCCGAGGCGGTTTCGTACCGGGGCAGGATTCGCATCGCGTTCGCCTTCGGCTTGCCAGGCCTGCGGCCGGCGCGATGTCAAATCCTGCTTTCGCGAGTCGCGGAGCCGTTTCGCAACCAACGTGACTTCACCCTCGACTCTTCACAGTCCACCCGGCTCCAGCAGCGGTTCGACCGCACCGTTGTCGCGGAGCAGAACCTGCTTGTGCTGTCTTGACAAATCGATTCCTAAATTATACTTTATTTATGCCTCTCGTCCAGGCAACCGTCCACGCGCAAACTCAGGGAATCAGCCGGCACAGATCTTCCGGCACAAGAGACCTGAGAGAAAGGAATGGATGATGGAACTCAGCGAATCGCGAAACATCGTCAAGTCCCTTGCGCGGGGAGTTCATCCCACCACCGGAGAGGTCTTCCCCCCGGAGAGCCCTTACAACGATCCGAAGGTGATCAGGGCCCTGTTCTCGATTCTCGACGTTGCCGCGTCATTGAAAAGACCCAAGAAGAGCGTCGAGGAGAAACGTCGGGAGAACCTCGAACTCGGGAGGCCGAGGAACGCTGGCCTGCCGTGGACCGATGATGACCGGGCGGTGGCCTCCTCGCAGTTCAAGGCAGGCAAGACCATCGAAGAGTTGGCCAAAAACCTCGAGCGGAGCCGAGGAGCGATCCACGCGGAGCTGATCAGACAGGGCCTGGTGTCACCCGAGTTCCAGTGAACGGATGACCATCGACGGATCCTCCATTGACCCCTCGAGCCGGGGCGCATAGAGTTCCCTGAAGCAAAACGGGGGAGGCGCCGTGGCCAACCAGGAATTACCTCAAACTGCCCGGGTCGTGATCATCGGTGGTGGCGTTATCGGGACTTCGGTGGCCTACCACCTGGCACATCTGGGCTGGACAGACGTGGTGCTGCTCGAGCGCGACCAGCTGACCTGCGGCACCACCTGGCACGCGGCGGGTCTGATGACCACCTTCGGCTCGACCTCGGCGACTTCGGTCGAGATGCGCATGTACACGCGCGACCTCTATGGGCGCCTCGAGGCTGAGACCGGCCTTTCCACCGGTTTCGAGGCCCTGGGCTTCATCGAGCTGGCGGCGGACTCAGACCGCGTGGAAGAGTACCGCCGGGTCGCGGCGTTCAACCGCTTCCACGGCAACGACGTCGAGGAGATCGGCCCCGACGACATCAAGAAGCTCTTCCCCCTGGCCAGGGTCGACGACCTCGAAGCGGGTTTCTACCTCCCGCAGGACGGGCGGGTCAACCCGGTGGACGCGACCATGGCCCTGGCCAAAGGCGCTCGCCAAAAGGGCGTCACGATCATCGAGGGCGTGACGGTCACGGGCGTCACCACCAAGAATGGCCGTGCCACGGGCGTGACCACCAGACAGGGCGACATCTCGGCTGAGTTCGTGGTCAACTGTGCCGGCATGTGGGCCAGACAACTCGGCGCCCTCTCAGGCGTCACCATCCCGAACCAGTCGACCGAGCACTACTATTTGATCACCGAGCCCTTCGAGGAAATGAACCGCCAGCTGCCCATTATCGAAGATCCCTCCTGTCACGGCTACTACCGGGAGGAGGGCGGCGGTCTGATGATCGGCCTCTTCGAACCGGTCTGCGCGCCATGGAAGGTGGACGGCGTCCCCGAGGATTTCTCGTTCGGCGAGATCGAGCCCGACTGGGACCGCATGACGCCCTTTCTCGAAAAAGCGATGAGCCGTATCCCCATCTCGACCGATGTCGGCATCAGGAAGTTCTTCTGCGGCCCGGAAAGCTTTACGCCCGATATGGGGGTTGCCTTCGGCGAGGCGCCGGAGATCCAGAACTACTTCGTCGCCGCCGGGCTCAACTCCATCGGCCTCATCACCGGGCCCGGCCTCGGCAGGATCATGGCCCAGTGGATCACCACCGGCGACCCGGGCGCTGACATCACCGGTATCAACGTGGATCGCTTCCACCCCTATCAGTGCAATCCCGAATATCGCAAGACCCGCGTCGTCGAGACCCTGGGAATGGTCTACCGGCGCCACTACCCGACCCGCGTGCCGCTGACCGCGCGCGACTGCAAGCGCTCGCCCTTCCACGATCGACTGCGCGATCAGCGCGCCTACTTCACCGACGTCAGCGGTTGGGAGAGCCCGGCCTGGTACGCGCCGGAAGGCCACGAACCCGAGGTCGAAAAACTCTCCTGGGGACGTCAGAACTGGTTCCCCTACTGGGAGGCGGAGCACCGGGCCTGCCGCGAGGCCGTGATCGCCATGGACATGACCTTCATGGGCAAGTTCCTGGTGCAGGGACGCGACGCCGGAAAGGTGCTCGACCACATCTCGGCCAACAGCGTCGACGGCCCGGTCGAGACCATCACCTACACGCAGTGGCTCAACGAGCGCGGCATGCTGGAAGCCGATGTCACGGTGACCAAGCTGACCGAGGAGAGCTTCATCGTGGTGGTCACCGACACCATGCACCGCCACGTCGAGACCTGGCTCAGGCGCCACATCCCGGCGGACGCCCACTGCTTCGTCACCGACATCACGGGAGGCATCGGCCAGCTCAACGTGCAGGGCCCGAGATCGCGCGAGTTGCTGCAGTCGATCACCTCGGCGGACCTGTCCGACGAGGCCTTCCCCTTCCGAACCTCGCGCGCAGATCGACATCGGGTTCGCACGGCTGCAGTGCAACCGCATCACCTACGTCGGCGAGCTCGGCTACGAGTTGAACATCCCCGCGGAACAGGCCGTCCACGTCTACGACCGCGTGGTCGAGGCGGGCAAGAACTTCGGTCTGCGCCACGCCGGCCTGAGGGCCCTCGGCAGCCTGCGCATGGAAAAGGGCTATCGCGATTACGGTCACGACATCGACAACACCGACGATGCCTTCGAGACCGGTCTCGGCTTCGTCGTCGATCTGTCGAAAGCCGGACTTCATCGGCAAGGCCTATTGCGTCGAGAAGAAGGCGCAGGGGCCGGCCTTCAACCGGCGCCTGCTGCAGGTGCTGGTCAAGGACCCCGAGCCGCTGCTCTACCACGCCGAGGTCGTGTATCGAAACAACAAGGCGGTCGGCTATATCCGCGCGGCCAGTTATGGCTTCACCCTCGGCGGCGCCGTGGGCCTGGCCATGATCGACGCCGGCGAACCCATCAACAAGGCGTACCTTCAAGAGGGTGAATGGGAGATCGACATCGCCGGCACGAGGTACCCGACCGAAGTTTCACTGCGCCCCATGTACGACCCGAAGATGGAGCGCATCAAGGCCTGATCGACCATGTCGCGAACCACCAGCGACCCGCCAGCTTCAGCATTCTCTTTCGATAGGCGAAGGCCAGCGGGAGAAAAAGGAAAAACGACACGAAAAGAAGGAACCACACGTTGGTCAGATGCAACGAAAACGAGGGGTGAGCGGCGGCGTCGCCAAACGCGACCCCCTTGTTCCATACGACATAGACGACAAACAGGACTCCCGTCAGAAGGTACGACCAGAATTGACGCAACGTCTCTTTCACAGGGCGCCACTGCCAACCATTTGCAGCGAGGTATGACAGGACCATCGCAAACCCGACCCAGACGACGTTGTTTTGTCGCACCGCGCAGGACAACAATCCGAAGATTCCCGCCAGCCCGTAGCGCTTATTGCACGAAAAGAAAAATAGCAACAGGACGAGAAACAGCGCCAGAACATCGGTGTAGAGGAGGAAAAGGAATGGGAACACCACTGGGAGAAACACGAACTGAAGTGTGCGGAGGGCGGCATGCTCCTCTGACATTTCGCGCGCCAGTAGGAAAAAGGCGGCGACGGCGCCGAATGAGAACATGAGCGAAAAAAACCGCATCGCGGCCACGGATGTCCAGCCGGTCACGTGACACAAGGACGCCAGAACAAAGTGATAACCGGGAATCATGGTGATGAATGGATTCATCGACCAGTCCCCGGTCACGAACAGGTAGGTCTGACCGCGATTCTGGACTTCATCCACCATGACGGGGTTGTCCAACAACTCCGTGTAACCGGCGAGAAGGACAACGATGACCGCGACATACCACCAACGCCACATCACCGGTAATTCCTTCGCGGATTCTGCCATTACAGATCGAGCCTACCACGCTTTCGTGGTCTGCTACGGAGCGTCTTCTCTGGGCGCGGCCGTTGGGTTCTACTCGCCTTCAAGGTGGCCGGCTATGCGTTCCGCCCAGATCTGGTTGCCGCGCGAGGACCAGTGGGCGAGAGGCGCAAACAGCGCCGATCTTTCCTCGCGGTAGGCTTCCACCTGCACCGGGACCAGGTCGAGCATATCGATGGACTGGTCGAGGAACTCTGCTCGGGCGGCATCGAACTGCTGGCGCCACCCGGGATCCGCGAGGTAACGGACGACTCCGGCGGGAGCGAGCAGCACCACCACCGTGAGAGGGCGATCGCGCGCGGCGCAGACCGAGGCCGCCCGCTCGGCGATAGCTCGACCGAGTTCGATGTCCGAAGCCGGATCGGCTGTGTCCCGGTGCCACGAACCGCGGCGTCCGAAGAACCACGCCGCGGCATAGCTGGTCCGCAACAAGTAGGGTGTGCGGGAAGCTTCCGGCACCGGAACCTTGTCGACCTTCAACTTCCCGTCGACGAGCCGGAAGACCGGCTTCGGGTGGCTGAACTCGGCGGCGCGATCTCGGGCCAGGTCCTCGGGGAAGACGACCATCACGACGTAATGATCGGGTTCGAGGAGACCCCCCTCCTCTTCGAGCCGCAACACCGACTGGCCGAGGCCGTAACCGTGGGCACCGTAGTTCAGAATCTCCCAGGCTGCCCGGATTTCCGCGAGATGGTCGGCCACGGTGTTGCCGTCGTCGACCTCCTCACCGAAGGCGAGCGAGTGCCCAAAGAGGGCGATGCGACGGACGCCGTCCGCCGCACGGGGCGCGAAGTCGTGAGTCGCACGGATGCCCTGGGAGTTGATGGTCACCGCGAAGGGAACATCCGCACCGCTCCGGTAGCTGGGCTGGTTGGTCCAGCCGAGTAGCCGGATGGTATCTGTCCCAGTGATAACTGAAACCACAGAATTCGGCCACCTGCCATTCGGCGGCCCCGGTGATCTGCTCGGTACGCTCGTATCGGAGACGCAACGCGACCTCGAGCACCACTCCAGCAAACGCCACGACAAGAACCGCGGGGATCAGGGAATACACGAGCCGTCTGCCCTGTAACAACCGGGTCGGCCCCGGGCTCCTCGCTCGCGGGCGGACGGTCGTTTCGGCTGAACAGGTCATCGGCCGGATTGTACGTCAACCGCCCGGCCGGATCTCAATACTGACAATCAACGCCGGAAAGGCTAGACTGCCATGCCGGGTCGCGGCAAAATGAAATTTTTCACGAGGGTCACACCATGACAACAGCGAAGATCATCTGGACAAAGATCGACGAGGCGCCGGCTCTGGCGACCTACTCCCTTCTCCCCGTCGTTCAGGCATATACCAGGGGTACGGGCATTGACGTCGAGACCCGCGACATCTCGTTGGTGGGTCGAATCATCGCCAATTTCCCCGACAACTTGACCGACGACCAGAAGATCCCCGACGAGCTCGCACGGTTGGGCGAGCTGACCAAGGTGCCCGACGCCAACATCATCAAGCTCCCCAACATCAGTGCCTCGATCCCGCAGCTGCAGAGCGCCATCAAGGAGCTCCAGACCAAGGGCTACGACATCCCCGACTACCCCGAAGAACCGAAGAACGAAGCCGAAAAGGCCCTCCAGAAGAGGTTCGCCAAATGCCTCGGGTCCGCCGTCAACCCCGTCCTCCGTGAGGGTAACGCCGACCGCCGGGCGGCAGCGTCGGTCAAGAAATTCGCGCAGAAAAAACCCCACAAGATGATGAAACCGTGGCCGGAGTCGGGATCGAAATCGCGGGTTGCTCACATGGATGAGAAGGACTTTTACGGCAGTGAGACCTCGACCACCCTCGCCGACGCGACCGAGGTCAAGATCGAGTTTGTCGGCGACGATGGGACCGTCACGGTTTTGAAGGACGGGCTCGCTCTGCAACAGGGTGAGGTCATCGACACTGCGGTGATGAACGTCGCCGCTCTGCGGGCGTTCTACGCCGAGCAGATCGAGGCGGCAAAGAAAGGACGACGTCCTGCTGTCGCTCCACCTCAAGGCGACCATGATGAAGATCTCCGATCCGATCATGTTCGGCCACGCGGTGTCGGTCTACTACAAAGAGGCGCTCGACAAACATGCGGACGCCCTCGCCGAGATCGGGGCCAACGTCAACAACGGCCTCGCCGATGTCCTGGCCAAGCTCGACCGGCTGCCGGCCGCGCAAGAAGGCCGAGATCGAGGCAGACATCGCCGCCGTCTACGAGACCCAACCCGCCCTCGCCATGGTCGACTCGCGCAAGGGCATCACCAATCTCCACGTGCCCAACAACGTCATCGTCGACGCCTCGATGCCCAACGTGGTTCGCGACGGCGGCCGGATGTGGAACAACGACGACCAGCTCCAGGACACCATCGCCATGGTCCCCGATCGCTCGTACGCGACCATGTACGCAGAGATCATCGAGGACGCCAAGAAAAACGGGCAGTTCGACCCAGCGACCATGGGCAGCGTCGCCAACGTCGGTCTGATGGCCCAGAAGGCCGAGGAGTACGGTTCTCACGACAAGACCTTCGAGGCCCCCGCGGGCGGCACGATCCGCGTCGTCGATACCTCGGGCGCGACCCTCCTCGAGCAGAAGGTCGATGCCGGCGACATCTTCAGGATGTGCCAGACCAAAGACGCGCCGATCCAGAACTGGGTGAAGCTGGCGGTTTCGAGGGCGCGCGCCACGGGGACGCCCACAATCTTCTGGCTCGACGAGAACCGGGCTCACGACGCCGCGATCATCGCCAAGGTGAAGGCGTATCTGCCGGACCACGACACCAAGGGTCTCGACATCCGCATCATGAAGCCGGTCGACGCCATGAGGTTCACCCTCGAGAGGGTTCGCCGCGGCGAGGACACGATCGCAGTCACCGGCAATGTGCTGCGCGATTACCTGACGGATCTGTTTCCGATCCTCGAGCTCGGCACCAGCGCCAGGATGCTGTCGATCGTGCCCCTGATGAACGGCGGCGGCCTCTTCGAAACCGGCGCCGGTGGCTCCGCCCCCAAGCACGTCGAACAATTCCTCAAGGAGGGTCACCTGCGGTGGGACTCGCTCGGCGAGTACTGCGCGCTGGTGCCGTCGTTAGAGCATGTGGCGGAGAGCACGGGCAATGAAAGGGCCACCATCCTCGCCGACACCCTCGACGAGGCCATCGCGATGTATCTCGAAAACGGTCGGCTGCCCTCACGCAAGGTCCACGAAATCGACAACCGGGGCAGCACGTTCTACCTGGCGCTCTATTGGGCGCAGGCCCTGGCCGCCCAGACGAAGGACTCCGAGCTGCAGGCTCGTTTTACCGGGGTGGCGAAGGCGCTCGCCGAGAACGAGGAGAAGATCGTCGAAGAGCTGCTGGCAGCCCAGGGATCCCCGGTCGATCTGGGTGGCTACTATCTCCCCGACGAGGCCGCGACCGAACGGCAGATGCGGCCCAGCCCGACCTTCAACGCCATCATCGACGCCATGTAGAGAGCACCGCGAAACCGTCCGAAGAGAGACAAAACCGCGACGCCGGACGTCGCGGTTTTTTAT
>CAVQQV010000034.1:0-116130 GCA_963714885.1 Candidatus Sulfomarinibacteraceae bacterium
GGGCGGTCGAGCCAGAGCCGCCACACGGCGAACGGGTTGGTCAGCGCGAGGCCCTCGACGGAGCTGCGAAAACCGGAATCGTCGAGGTCGGGCGATTCGGCCACGACGGCCTGGAGCCCGGGGACGGTGAGGGCGAGGACGACGACATCGGTCTCGACCGTCTCACCGTCGAGGGCGACGCTCCACCTTCGGGCGGAGCCGTTCGCAACGCTCGAGACGGTGCAGCCGGTCCGGACGTCCACTCCCAACCCGGCCATGTAGTCGCCCAGTGGGCCCCAGATGGACTTCGAGAACGGCCGCTTCGAGACGTCGAAAATCAGGCCTTCGGGGTTGCCGGAGAAATAGAAGTGGAACATCATCAACAGTTCGCCCGCCGACATCGCGTCCTCGGGGTTGAAGAAGGAATGGGCGAAGACGTCGAAGAGCATGCGGCGCGCGTCCGGTGGGAATCGGAGCGAGTCGAGATACTGCCCCGCCGTCTGGTCGTCGTAGCGGCCGTAGGTCCAGCCGCGTTCGTAGCGGAGCATGGCCAGCGCCGCGGGGCCGTTGACACCGATCAGGTCGCGGAGACCGAGGGTCGGCGTGCGCCTGGTCAGCGCGATGACGTTCCACGGCGGCTTGTTCGGGAGCCCGGAGAACGACTCGATCTGCCCACCGGGACCGAGGATCGGGTAGTCGTCGAGCGGCTCGAGGAAGGTGAGCGAGTCATCGATTCGACGGAGCAGGGCCTGGAGGTTGTAGTACTGGCGGAAGAAGGCGTGGAAGCCGCGCTCCATCTCGAAGGGCTCACCGCTGGCGAGCCGGTCGGTCCACGCCCCGGCGCGCCCGCCGAGAAAGTCCTCGCGTTCTGCGAGGACGACCGAGACGCCGCGTTCGGCAAGCACCACCGCCGCTGCCACTCCGGCGAGGCCGCCGCCGGCGACCACTGCGGTCAGCGGCGAGGGGACGCGGTGGTGTTCGCCATTTCGCGGCAGGATGAGTTCCATCGATCCTCCTAATGGACCCGGACCGTGATCTGCATCGATGCTCCCGCTGCGAGCTCGAGGCTCGCTTCCTCGAAACTCGGCGCGCCGAACACTCCGCTCGCGTCGGCCGAGAAACCGTAGTCCTCCGACGGGATTCCGACCAGGTTGGTGTCCATTTTGCCGTCGCCGTCCTCGTCGTGGTAGACCGAAACCGCGAACGGACCGGCCGGCACATCCTCGAAGGTGGTGACGGCATCCCCGCCGCTGATCGGCACAACGGCGGACGCGAAGAGGCCCTCCGCACCGTCGGGCCATCCTTGGTCGTTGAGGTAGATCGCGACCATGGCGTGCCCTTCCTCGCTTTGGAACCCGTCCATCGTCACCTCGACGCGTCCCGTCCCGGGCGGCCGGGAAGCAGGAGGCTGGGGCGGCGCCGACGCGCAGGCGGAGAGGGTCACCACTGCAAGCACGAAAACGAGTCGTCTTTGGTTGTTGCTCATGCGCACATTCTAGCCTGCACTTCTCACGAGCTCTCCCAGCGGCGGGCCAACAGGCGGGCGGCAACGAAGAGGACGATCGTTGTGGCGGCCAGGACCGTGACCTCCGGCGCGAGATCGACGAGCGGGAGGTCGCGCCAGAAGACCTTGATGTAGCCATCCAGAGCCCACGCGTTGAAGGTCACCTTGCCGAATTGCTGCATGGTCTCACTCATGACGTAGCGGGGAACCATGCTGCCGCCCAGCGCGGACATGCAGAGGATCAGGATGATCGCCACCGCGTTCAGCTGGACCCGGTTCTTGCAACTGGCGGCCAGGGCCAAAGCGAAGCTTGCGGCGGCGCCAGCGGTGACTATTGTCATCACCGCGAAGCCGTCGAGGTGACCGGACAGGTCCACGCCGAAGGCCAGCTGAGCCCATGCAAACATCACCGTCACCTGGAGGATGCCGACGATGGTCATGAGCAGCCACTTCCCTGCCAGGAGCCTCGTCATGGTCAGCTCGGAGCACATCAGTCGCTCGAGGGTCTGGTTCTCCTCCTCCTCGAGCAGCGTTCCGGAGTTGCCCACCGCCCCGAAGAGCAGGAACATCACCGCGATGCCGGCGGCATACATGGACACGACCGGGTTCGCCTTGTCGGCCGAGAGAAGATCGACCACCTCGACGCCCACCGGTTTCGTGTATCGCGCGATCGCAGAAGCGGCAAACTGATCCGGCGACAGGGAGAGAACGGACTGGATCAGCTGCCGTGCCTGCTCGGCGAGGATCTGGCCGGAGGTCTGCCGGATCAGGGCGGAAACGACCTGGGTGGCCACGGGGTCCGACGAATCCGCCAGGAGCTGAAGGTCCACGGCCTCCGCCCCGGGCGTCGTCAGAGAGGCCGTCCAACCCTCGGGTACGACAACGGCCAGGGGAAGGGCGCCCTCGAGTACGAGTTCCCTGACCTCCTCGATCGAAGTGAAAAACGAGGGCCCGTCGCCGCCCCCGCCGGGAGAGAAGATGCGCAGCGTTTCGCTTCTCGGCCAGGGAGGTGAGGAGCTCCCGGCTGAGCTCGGTCCCATCCTGGTCGACCAGGGCGAGGTTCACCAGCGGCGACTTTCCGAGCCCGACCTGCTCGTCGAAGATGAAGGCGAAGACGGTGAAAAACACGATCGGCACCACGAAAGTGAGCAGGATCTCCGTCCGCCCATGCCACATCCGCAGCAGCCCGACCCGCACCACCGTCCAGATCATTCGCGCAGCTCCCGCCCGGTCAGGTGAATGAACACGGCGCGGAGCGAGGGGGAGTGGACCTCGAGGTCACTGACCTGTCCGCCCGCTTCACGGATCCGGGACAGCAGCTCGGGCAGCTCGAGCGCCACGTCGGTGACCTCGGCTACCAGCTGCCGCCGGTCATCGCTCATCTCCAACCCATCCAGCTCTGGCCCCGGCCGGGCCAGCTTGACGATCACTCTCCGGTTCACGCCCACAGTCTTCGCGATGAGCTCCGTCAGCGTGCCCTCCGCGATCGCACGTCCGTGGTCGATGATGACGATGCGATCGCACTGTTGCTCGGCCTCATCGAGTTGATGAGTTGTGAGCAGGATCGAAGTGCCCTGATTCCGCAGCTCGTCGAGCATGGAGAAGATGCGGTCGCGGCTCTGCGGGTCCACTCCGACCGTCGGTTCGTCCAACAACAGGACCAGCGGCCGGTGGAGCACGCCGCACGCGATGTTGATCCGGCGTTTCATGCCGCCGGAAAAGGTCTTGACCAGACTTCCGGCCCGATCGGCGAGGCCGGTCCACCCCAACGCCCACTCGACGGCCTCGCCAAGCTCGGCGCCGCGCAGCCCGTTGAAACGGCCGAAGGCCTCGAGGTTTTCGCGGGCGGTCAGGTCAGGGTAGAGGGCGATCTCCTGCGGGACAAAGCCGAGCCTCTGCCTGCCGCCGCTCGGGGGCAGGAGCCGGTCGAACATCTCGATCTCCCCCGAATCGGGCACCGCGAGACCGCAGATGCACCGCACGAGGGTCGTCTTGCCGGCACCGTTCGGACCGAGCAGGGCCAGGCGCTCGCCCCTTCGCAGACTCGAAGTTGGCGCTCTCGAGTGCGGTGGTGCGCTCGTACCGTTTGGCCACGTCGCGAACGCGCAGCGCCCGATCCGCGGAGGCGGTGCTCTGAGCCGTCTCGCGCTCGCTCTCAACCACGAGTTCTGACCTCCGTCCCGGGCTGGAGGCCATCAACATCTTCCAGAAAAGCAGGACACATGTTCGAAGATCCCTTGAGTCTGCACGGTATCACGCCCTCATGGTCAGACATCGCATGGTGTTGGTTGTTTGAGGGCCGATCGACGGGTTACAACTCGAGCTTGTAACCGATTCCATGAGCTGTGAGGATGTGGCGGGGGTGTTTTGGGTCGGCCTCGAGCTTGTGGCGTAGCGCGAGGATGAAGTTGTCGACGGTTCTCGGCGAGCCGTCGAAGTCCCAGCCCCAGACGTTGTTGAGGATCTCTTCGCGGGTTCTGGGTCGCCCTGGGACGAGAGCAAGAAACGAGAGCAGGTCGAACTCTTTTGCGGACAGCGCCACTTCTTCGCCCTCGACAGTGACCCGGCGGCTGTCCTGATCGATCTTCACCCGGCCGAAGGTTATGGTGGGTTGGGAGGGCTGATCGGCGCGCCGGCGGCGGAGCATCGCCTCGACCCGGGCCAGCAACTCGGGCAGCTCGAAGGGTTTGGCAAGGTAATCGTCGGCACCGGTCGACAGCCCTTCGACCTTGTTGTTGGTCGTGCCACGGGCGGAGAGGATCAGCACCGGCACATCCTGCTGACGATGGCGCAGCTCGGCCAGGATATCGAGACCACTCCAAACCGGAAGCATGATGTCGAGCACGATAAGGTCGGGGTGGAGGTCGAAAGCTTTGCGCATTCCTTCCTCACCGTCGGCGGCGGTTTCCACCTCATAACCCTGAAGTTTGAAGTTGAGGGCCAGCCCATCTCGGAGGGCTCGATCGTCTTCGATGACGAGGATGGTGGAGTGACGACCGGTCACCTGGCCTCCGGTGAGGCGATGTCCTGGGAGGCTGGCGGCAGACTGACCGTCATTCGGGTCCCACGGCCCTCCTGCGAGCTGACGTCGATCGTTCCGCCATGGGCCTTGACGAGGGTCTTGGTGATGGCGAGGCCGAGCCCTGCCCCGGAGGATCGGGCGCGAAGGCGGTCGTCACTCCTGAAAAAGGGTTCGAAGATCCGGCTCCAGTCGGTCACCGGAATGCCGATGCCATTGTCTTCGACCTCCAGCACGACCTCTCGATCCCGATCGAATGCACGGACCGCGATCTGCTTGTCCGCGCCGGTGTACTTGTAGGCATTGATCAGGAGATTGAGGAGCACGGTGACGATCGCGTTGGGATCGTGGGCCACCGGGACGGTGGTGGCAACGTTCGTGGTCAGCGACACCTCGCCCGGAACCGTGAGCAGGGCGAAACGATCCAATGCCGTTTGCACGGCCCCCGCCACAGGAGTGACCCGCAACTCGAGCACCAGCCGGTCCTTGGCGGCGCTGCGCCAGGTCAGAACCCGGTCGACAATGGTATCGAGCCATTCGGTTTCGCGCACGATGGTGTCGAGGCACTCTTTGGTCTTTTGTGGGTCTGCGCGCAGACGTTCGTTCTGCAGTGTCTGTGCGTACATCCGGATGGCCGAAAGCGGTGTCCGCAACTCGTGGCTCACGTTGGCCAGGAAGTCGGCCTGGAGCCTGGCGGTACGCGCCTTGCGGCCGAGCAGCACGGTGGCGGTCACCGCACCGCCGATGGTGGCGACGGCGAAGCAGACCACCAGCACGCCGACCACCAGATTGTCGGTGCGTTCACCGAGGGCGATACTGACGATGCCCACCGAGGTCAACACCACCACCGGCAGCAACACGCCAACGGCGAGGGTGACGATCACCCCGGTCAGGCTCAAGTTGGGGCCGAGCCTTTTGAGCCGGGTCACCACCTGGGCGGGGCGATCGCCGAGGGCGTCGGTGGCCATCGCCGAGATCCGGGATCTCGTGCTCGGCTTTGCACTTCGATCGACGGGTTGCTCAGCTTCCGATGTCATCACCGACAGTATTGCGCCCTCCAGCCGCGTTGTCACACCTCGGGTGGTCTCGGGGAATCCCCATCAGCCATGACATTTTCGTGACCTCGGCTCCATACGCTGGTCTGCAATGGTCGCCGACCATGCGGCCGCAAAACCCGAACCAGGAGTCGGACATGGAATCGTGGAAGGCAATAGGACGAACCCCCAAAATTCTCCTGAGCGGGGTCTTCGGGCCCTACGGCGTGGACGACGAATTCGGCCGCAAAGAAAACATCATGGAGCTGTATCACAATCAGGTGACCAAGGCGCAGGGACCGGCCTCCTTCCGCTTCCATCACCGCTCCTTCGGGCTCTACTTCATCGCCGACAACATTGATGCCGATGTCACGGTTCTCGATTTTCCGAGCCGGAAACGATTCGCCCGCGAGGTCGAAAGGGGCGGCTACGACATAGTGGGGATCTCCTTCATCATGCCGAATGTGGACAAGGCGCGGGAAATGGCCCGCGTGGTCCGCGAGAAAGCACCGCACGCTGAGATCATCCTCGGTGGACACGGAGCGGCCATCGAAGGCGTCGAGCGACTCATCGACTGCGACCACGTGGTCAAGGGCGAGGGCATCCGCTGGATGCGCGATCACCTGGGTCAGGACCCGGAAGCGCCGATCCGCCACCCCGCGTTGCCGAGCGCCGAATGGATGAGCATTCTCGGTGTTCCGTTGACCGGGGCCGCCTCGAGCCTCCTGGTTCCGGGAGTCGGCTGCGTCAACGGGTGCAGCTTCTGTTCGACGTCGCACTTTTTCGGCAAGCGCTATACCCCTTTCCTCGACTACTGGCGAGGCGCTCTTCGAGACCGCCTGCAAGGTGGCCGACGAGAGGGGCACCGACAGCTTCTTTGTCATGGACGAGAACTTCCTCAAGGATCGTGACCGCGCGCTCGATCTGCTGTCGGAGATCGAGCGCCACCAGCGCTTCTTCCGCTTCCACCTGTTTTCTTCGGCGGAAGCGATCACCGCCTTCGGTCTCGACAATCTCGTGCGGCTCGGGGTGGATCTGGTGTGGATCGGTTTTGAAAGCCGCAGCCGCCAGTCCGCCTTTGCCAAGAACCACGGCATCGACGCCAAACGACTGGTACAAAACCTGCGAGATCGCGGGATCGCGGTCCTCGCCTCAGGCATTCTGTGTATGGAACACCACACGCCGGAGAACATGCAGGACGACATCGATTTCCTGGTCGGCCTCGAGGCGGACTTCGTCCAGTTCATGCTCCTGACCCCGATCCCGGTCACCGCGCTGTACCTGGACCATCAGCGTCGCGGGCTGTTGAGGATGGACCTGCCGTTCCAGGAGTGGCACGGGCAGAAGCGCCTCAGCTTCCGCCACCCGGCCTTCACCGACGACGATGCGGAGATGTGGATCAACCGTGCCTTCCGCCAGGACTACGAGGCGAACTCGAGCTCCATGTTCCGGATGGCGGAGACGGCGGTGCGCGGCTACGAACATCTTGCGAGGATGTCCGAACGTGACGCGTGCCTCGAGGCACGACTGGCCCAGTGCAGGGACAAGGCGCGAAGCTGGAGCGTGATCCTCCCGGCTGTGGCGCACAACGCCGTCAACCCACTGGAAAAGGACCGGGCGAAAAACCTCTATGAGCGCGCGGGCCGCCTCTTCGGCCGTCAGCTGTGGGAGCGTGCCGCGGGTCTTGCCACGATCGCCCTGGCGGCAGCGTGGAAGCTGCGGATCAGTATCTTCGGTGACCGTCTGCAGCCCAGAACCATAAAGACCCGTCATCCTGCCACTGCTGTCGCGGACGGTTTCGTTGTCAGAAGAACTGAAGAGCCCGTTGTTCACGCGGTTCGGCAGGAATTGCCCCCGGCCGCTGCTGCAATCGCGCCAACAGCAATTCTGACCGACGGCCGTTGCGGCCGGCGATCAGAATTGCTTTCAGTGAGCGCCCGCGAACTGGATCTTCCAGTCGGCAACCGCATCGGCATCGTAGTCGGCGCAGCGGATAGCTGAGCGGAAGGCACGTTCCTGGCCGTCGCGAAGCTGGTTGACGGAGATCGTGTCGACGCAGATGAGGTCGCCCGTTTCATCGTAGAGGCTGAAGTCGAAGCTGGCCACGGTGTAGGCCGTGCCGGAGTTGTTGACCACAACGCCCATGATGTCGACCCAACCGTCCTCGGCCGCGGAGTGTTTGAGTTTGCCCTTGAGTTCGAAATCGGGTGCGGGCTCGGGTTTGACTTCGATATCCGCAGTTGGAGGTGCGGCTGCGACCGGTTTGGCAACCTCAGCGGCGGCTGCCATTTCTGCAGAAGTGTCATTCCCGGCCTCAGTGACGGCGTCCGCTTGGATCGCGGCCGCTACCGCCGCCGCATCTTGAGTGACGGCCGGCGATTCGATAGTCTCCTCGGGCGTGTTTTGGGCGGCAAGAGCACTCTCCAGTTCTTCGGGAATGGCGGTGTCGTCTAGACAGGCATCGGTGGTGCTGACCGCAAGAGCAGCGTAGCCGTTTTTGATCAACTGAGCGTAGGCCGTGATCTGATTTCCGGCCCACTGCAGTTTCTTGGAGTCGCCGGTGCCGCGGGTGTCGGTGTAGAAGACCATGAGATTGTCGATGTGATCCATGATGTCGCCGTTCTCGGCCTTGAAGAGCAGCAGCAGACCCCCGTAACGGCCGATCTCCGCGCTTTCCAGCGAGAGTGGCGATCCCACTGGCAGCACCACCGAGGTGTCAACCGAGCCGACGCACAGATCGACACCGAGAAATTCGGTGGCGGCCGCCGGGACGGCTGCGATCAGTGTGCAGCAGAGACACAAGACAATATGGCGCATGACATTCTCCCTCGTTGAGCCAGACGGTTGCGACGATCATACACATCTGACGGTTTCGCGGGGAACAGCGAAGCATCGGAATGTGCTTTCGGCTAGAATCGCCGCATCATGAAAGAACCATCACGAATCGATCGTTTTCGCGGCCACCCCTTTCGGAACATCTTCGTTGCGATGTTGGCCCTGATCATCGTTGAAGCCCTAGCGCCCGATCTCATCGGATTCCTCCACGTTGGCGATCTCGTGATCTCGGGTCTGATCCTTGCGGCGCTGATCGCAACCGTCCGCGACCCCCGGGGAGTGGTTGTGACCCTTGTGCTCGGCGGTGCGGCGATCGTCGCGCGTCTGGTGGCCGCGGTCCGGCCTGACAATCCGGTACAGAATGGTGCCGTCTTGTTTTTGAGCGCGGTGTTTTTTGCCTATTTGATCTGGAAAATTTTGAGAGATATCTCGACCGGAGATCGCACAACGGTCGAGAGGGTTTTCGGCGCGCTGTGCGCCTATATCTTCATCGGTGTTTTGTTCGCGCTGTTGTATGCCTACCTGGAGTACCGCGATCCGGCCGTGGCCGCATTTACGGTCTCGAACGAGGCGATCATCCAGTCGGCCGCCAGCGAGACCAGCCTGCTGCCGATCTTCACCTATTACAGCTTCGTCACCCTGACGACTCTCGGCTACGGCGACATCACTCCGGTTGCCGACGCGGCCCGCACCCTGGCCTGGATGGAGGCCCTCATCGGCCAGCTCTTCCTGGCGGTCTTGGTGGCGGGATTCGTGGCGGACCACATATCGAAGGGCTCGAGGGCAGCTCATCGCGAGACGGGTCGCCCGACGGAGGACGAGAGCCCGGCTCGGGGTGAGGGTGTACGTTCCCTTCGGAGGATCACTGGTCACTCCAGCACTCCCTGAAAGCGTCGAGGACGGTCCTGGCGCATTCGACGGGATCACCCCCTGTGCTCGTTTTCCGGCGTCGGCGTACGGCCCAGGTACCGGTCGATGAAAGTCGCCGGCCGGCGACCAGATGGTCTGCATGATCCCGGCAAAGCGTTCGACCTCATTTCGGGCGTTGAGGTCCGTCTCCACCGCAACATGTCGTCGATTTGAGTGGTGGCGACGTCGCCGAGCTTCCACGGGCAGGTGACCACCTTGAAACCCTTGGCCGCGAAAGTACGGCGCTGTGGGATCGGCGCGTTCGTAGTGCCAGTCGTTGATCACCACGTCCTTCGGGATGAGATCGATGGCGCGGTGGGTCCGGTTCATGCTGGCTTCCCATTCGCCGATGCCCGTGGTCTTGCCGTCGATGAGCCGGTCACCCCAGATCCAGAGCTCGACCCCCGACCGCGCCAGATGGTTGCGAATCAGGGTGACCTCACCGGCGAAGAGCTCGGCCGGGTCCCGCCCGCCGCAACGTGGGCAACGGTCCATCGCGATATAAAAGACCTCGTCCATACCGGCGTGGAAGGCGTCGGCCTCGAAGATGTCGACGATCTCGTCCACCAGCGCGAACACCACCTCGTGAACCTTCGGGTGGAGCGGGCAGTAGCTCTTGCAGTAGAGGTCGTCGTCGTTCGGCCACCCGTAGGTCTCGGGGAGTTCGATCCACGGGGTCTCGTCGAACTCGGGGTACTCCTCCAAAAGCTTGACGGCTTTTGTTTCCCACGATTGGTGGCCGAGCAGGTTGATCTGCGGAACCACGCGGATGCCGCCCCGACGGCAGGCCTTTCTGATTTTCCGCATGTCTTTCCGGCTCAGCGCCTCGTCATCGCGGAGCTCGGGGTGGGAGCGGTACTCGAAGTTGTAGTCCACCCGCAGGACCAGCGTGTTGACCCCGCTGGGAACCAGCACGTGGTCGATGAAATCGATGAAGTCGTCCATGCGGTCCGGTGCGGGAGCGCCGATGGCGAAACCGCGGACTGGCAATGTGTTTTCGCTCGTGGCAGTTTGGTCTGCGGAGGCCGGCGCCACCGGCCCGGCCGCGACTGTCACTGCGACCATGACCGCAGGGAAGAGCTGACCGATGAGGGCTGCCATCCAGGCCAGGGTGCGGGCCGCCACCTTGCGAACCGGTTCGGTCTGGAGGTCGAGCAACCGGGCAATGGCGGCTGGTTGTTCGTGGATCTCATCATGCAGGCTCATTGGCGACTCCTGAGATCGATACCGTGAAGCAACGAGAGAAATTTCTTCTTGCGCACATCGTGATTCGAGTATACTTCCAAAGAATAGCGAAGGGGTTACATACCGATGGAGCAGCGCCCGCGCAGTGCGTTCCGCCCTCGTGCGACCCACCGTAGACTATCGGTGGGCGGCTTCCCTCCGTTTTTCACCTCCCTCCCGCCAACGACGCTTTCACCTTCTTCCGTCAGACATCAATGGATTCACCGATGTCGGAGCCTCGAGGCCCGGCCATTTTTTTGTCCGGTGTCGCCCCCGGGCGCGCAGGGTGACATCGAATTTCTGAGGGCTTGAATGGAAGGGAGGATTCAATGATTCGAAGTACCGTTCGTTGGTCCGGGGTTTTGGTCCTGGGCGTTGTATTGCTTGTCGGCGTGAGCCCGGCGTGGCCGCAATCGGTCAGCAAAGGCACGGTGACGGGCGTCGTGGTCCTGCCCGACGGGACGCCCGGCGCGGGCGCCACAGTTTCCCTCGAAAGCCCGGCCCTCATGTCGGGAAGGTTGGCGTCAGTGGCGGATGCCGAAGGAAGGGTCGTATTCCTCAGTGTGCCGCGGGGCACATATTTGGTGGTCGCGAGTCTGGCGGGCTTCAACAGTTCCAGCTTCGAAGACGTCGTCATCAGCGCCGGGGCCACCGTGCCCTTGACCTTCAACCTCGAGATGGCGGCGGCCGAGGGCGAGATCGTCGTTACCTCCATAGCGCCGATCGTGGATACGAGATCGTCGACCATCGACACCACCTTCGACCCTGAGATGCTCAAAGCACTCCCGACGTCGCGGGATTCCTTCTACGACCTGACCCTGACTGCACCGGGGATGTCGGCGGTGGGCGCCGACGGGTCGTGGCTGCCGAGTCCCTCCGCCTATGGCAGCGCGGCCAACGAGAATATCTTTCTGGTCAACGGCGTCAATACAACCAATCCGCGCGGCGCGCCGTGGGGTTCGTTAGTGCAGGTGAACTATGACACGGTGCAGGAAGTGCAGGTCCTGTCGCTCGGGTCGCAGGCCGAGTACGGCTCATTCTCGGGTGCTGCGATCGACGTGATGACACGATCGGGCAGCAATGAGTTTCACGGTTCGGGCGGCTACTACACTCAATTGGGTGACGCCGGCGACAACTCCACGACCAACTTTGACGCGGATTGGCTGTGGGCCAACCCCGACGATGAGTTGATGACGATACCGGTCAACAACAAAGAAATCGCCGTGACCCTCGGCGGTCCGATCGTCAAGGACATGCTGTGGTTCTTTGCCGGGTACGACCGGCGCGATTCTGAAACCGATGAGCCCCTTCGTCCATTGAACACCATTTATGAGGCCGACATCTTCGATCTCAAGCTGACCGCTCAGTTCGCGAACGCCCACCGGGCGTGGCTCGGTTTTCACTACGAAGACAATTTCGCCGGCAATGGAACGTGGGGGCCGTTCGACGAGAACATGATCTACGACACACCTTCGGACAACAATACACTGCAGGCCGAGTACCAGTGGGTGATTTCCGACCACAACCTCTTTGGTTTTAAATACCTCGGATTCAGAACCGATCAGAACCCGACCATTCCCGAGAATGTCGGGTACCCGGGCTACATCAACTGGTGGAAGTGGATCGGCGGACGGGCGGTCGGCGTCGCCGGTGATTTCCCCTACATCGAGGCGCAGAAGTCGAGTCGTGACACCTATCAGGCGGATTTCACCCACTACGCCGAAAACTGGGCAGGCCAACACGAGCTCAAGTTCGGCGTTCAGTACACCACCGCCAACGGTGACTGGATGGGCGGCTACTTCCAGAACGCCGCCAATTTCGCCTACCCCTACGGCTGGGGCTATAGCCGCGAGTACATGAACAACGCATGGTGGTCCTGCGACTACACGTGGTGCGTGGCGCCGAACGACACAGTTGCTTTTTACAACATCGAGTACGTCCGCAATCCGTGGCTCAATGTTCGGGAGGCCGACTCGCTGGGCGCCTTCGTCGACGATCAGTGGGTGATCTCGGATCGGATGACCCTCAACATCGGCCTGCGCTACGACAATATGACGGCCGGCTACGGACAGGGCGCGGTCTACGAGTTCCTCGATTCGCCGTCGGACGCCAGTAATCCGACTGTTCTCCGCACCACCCAGGGCTTCGATGTTTACGATTTCAAAACCTGGTCGCCCCGTATCGGTTTCGCCTGGACCCTGACCGGCGACGGCAAGACAGTTCTGCGATCGCACATCGGCCGCTATTTTGCTCCGCTGGGCGTCGAGGCCTTGCGGCGCTTCGGACCGGACATGGGGACGTACACCCGGAATGAGTGGATCTACTGGTTCCCGTATGGCGATGTCGACCAGAATGGCAATAACTTTATCGACCCCAACGAGGTCGTGTGGGCGACCTCACAGCTGCCCCACATGGAACCGGCGTACCTACGGTCAAGCAGCGCCGAGCCGGCGTCGTGGAGACTCGAGGTCGAACCAGGCACGACCAGCCCCTACACAGACCAGTTCAACATCTCGATCCAGCGCCAGTTGGGCAATGACCTGGCCGTGGAACTCAGCTACATCTATAAGAAAACGAAGGATTTTCTGGTCCTCACACCGTACAACCTCTCGACCGGCGAGTACTTCGAGTGGGAGACGCGGCCCTACACAACCTGGACGGGGTACGAAACCCAGATCTGGACGGTCGTGATCGAAGACTTCAACGGCGACGGAGTGATCGACGGCACCGACGCGGGCTATCCGTCCAGCGACGCCACCCGGGGGTGGAGAGCGGAAAACCTCGAGACCTTTGCCGGGAACGATGTTGACCGTACCTACCAGGGTGTGCAACTCGTGCTGACCAAGCGCTTTTCGAACCGTTGGCAGGGGAACTTCTCCATCAATTACACCAACACCGACGGGTTCTTCCCCAGGCCGGTCGATCAGAACTGGTACATCGACGGCCCGCTGACCATGGACACGCCGTTCGGCAGCACGCCGAATCACTTCCAGAACAACGTCAGCGGACCGGCCCTGATGACCCCTGAGTGGATGGCCAAGCTCGCCGGCAGCTACACCATTCCGGTGGTCGAGACCGATTTCGGCTTCCGTGTCCGCTATGACTCGGGGCGGCCGATCTTCGCGATCGACAACAACCTCGGTCCCTTCTATCAATCATGGATGGGGGCGTATGACCCGGACGCCGTTCTGACGAGTTCGGGCTGGCACAATATGATGGTTGCCGAGGACCCGAACAACCCCGATTGGATGCCCTCGACCACCATCGTCGACCTCAATCTGCGCAAACGGTTCGGCGTCGGCAGAGGGATGGGCTTCACCGCCTCCCTCGATGCGCTCAATGTGTTCAACGAGGGCGCTCCGAACCGGGTCGGCTACACGGGGGCGGACTACGGTCAGGTCAATTCCCTCGTGACGCCGCGGATTTTCCGCCTCGGTGTGAAGTTCGACTTCTAACCGTCTCCAGGGGCGTTGCTATCATCCGGAGGGCCCGCTGCGGGCCCTCCATTTTTGGAATCTGCGGCCATTCCCGAGCACGGACGCGGCTGAGGGAAAACAAGTCGAGAGTCAAGGGACGGACAGAGTGGGCTGAACTCTTCACCCTGGGCCCTTCATATTTGATCCGCGAAAGGAAGCGAATTCCTTGCGACGATGAAAGGGGTTGGATGTTTCAATGAACGTGAAACGCGTCGCCGGGGTGGTCGGTCTCGCAATCGTTGTCGTGATGGCGATTGTGTTGGGCCGCGGCGGCAAGATCTCAGCTCCGACGGCCGGCCTCGGAGCAGGGAATCTCGACCTCACCGGCGCCAACGTCGTTTTGATCACGCTCGACACCACTCGTGCCGATCGCATCGGCGCCTACGGATATGAGGCGGCAGAAACTCCGCGGTTGGATGGGTTGGCGTCAGAGGGTGTGCTCTTCGAGCAGGCTGTGACCCCGACGGCCTTCACCTTGCCTTCGCACTCGTCGATCATGACCGGACTGTACCCGCCCTTTCACGGAGTGCGGCTCAACGGCGGCGCGGCACTCGCCGACGGCCAGACGACTCTTGCCGAGAGGCTCGCGGCGTCGGGCTACCGCTGCGGGGCGTTTGTCGGCGCTTTCGTGATCGACCAGCGTTGGGGGCTGAGTCAGGGCTTCGAGCACTACGACGACGACTTTGAAATGGCGCCCGACCAGCGCCTCGATCTGGCCGGCGTGCAACGGCCTGCCGACCGGGTGGTCGACCTGGGGATCGACTGGTTGGAGGCGGGGGACGGGCGGCCGTTTTTCGCGTGGCTCCACCTTTACGACCCTCATATCCCGTACGAGCCGCCGGAGCCGTACCGATCCCGGTTCGGCGGGCGGGGCAAGAGCGGACTCTACGACGGCGAGATCGCCTTTGCCGACTCGCAGGTGGGGCGGATCCTCGACTGGCTCGAGGCGGAGGGCGTGGCGGACAACACGATCGTGGTGGTGATCGGCGACCACGGGGAGAGCCTGGGCGACCACGGCGAGAAGGAGCACGGTTACTACATCTACGATGCCACTGTGAAGGTCCCGTTGATCGTCAGGGTGCCGGGGGCCGTCCTCGCAGATGTTCGCGTGCCCGTGCAGGTGCGGACCATCGATGTCCTGCCCACGGTCCTCGACCTGGTTGGCGTCGAGACGCCGGATCCGATCCACGGCGAGTCGCTGGTGCCGTTGATGCTCGAACCAGGCGCTGGCGAAGCGCGATACGCGTACTCGGAGTCGATGTCGGTCCATCTCCAGTACGGCTGGAGCGCGCTCTACAGCGTGCGGACGTCCACCCACAAGTTCATCGAGGCGCCACGGGCCGAGCTTTACGAGCTCTCGCAGGATCCAACCGAGTCCGAAAACCTCATTCGGCGAGAACCGGAGGTCGCCGAGGGTCTGCGGAGCACGCTGACCGCTCTTCGGGAGGAGATCGAGGCCGGGGCTCCCGAAATCCAGGAGGCCGATCTTGATGAGGAAACCCTGGGCATGCTCGCAGCGCTGGGGTACGTCGGCGGCGCCACCGCGGCTCCCGAAGGTGGAGACCTGGCCGATCCCAAGGACAAGCTCCACCTCTTCGAGTCGGTCGGCTTCGCGTCCAGCCTGATGATAGAGGACGACTACGAAGAGGCCGTCAAGGTCCTGGAGATCGTCCTCGACGACGATCCTGAGATCCCGCAGGCCATGCTGATGTTGGCCAGCGCCTATCGGGAAACCGGACGCACCGCAGAGGCCAAGGAACTGCTCGACGACTACCTGCGTGATCACCCGGACAGCACCCGGGCGTTGATCACGATGGCGGGCATTCTTTCCGATGAGGGGAAGACCGAGGAAGTCCTGGCCCTCGCCAAACGGGCGCTGGCGGAGGATGACCGCAACACCGAGGCGTACGCGCTGATGGCCGGGGTTTACATGAACGCCAACGATCACATGGGGGCGTTGGCGCTGCTCGAAAAGGCGGTCGAGATCCAGCCCAAGCTGACCCGTAACCGCCTCAATCTGGCGGCGGCCAACGTCGGTCTCGGACGGTTTGCCGAGGCGGAAACCCTCCTCGGTGACATTGTTGTCGAGAAGCCGGAATTCCCGCTCGCTCACTACCACCTCGGGCTGCTTTACGAGGAGCAGGGCCGGCTGGCGGAGGCGAGCGCCGCCTATGCCAGGGAGCTGGAGTTGTATCCGAGCTCCGTGGTGTCGAGGTTCAACCTCGGTGAGCTGATGTTCCGACTTGGAGATTACGAAGCGGCGGAAGCCGAGATGCGGGTCCTGATCGAAGAATCGCCCGATCTGCCCCGTCCCTATCTCTCCCTCGCCCGCGTCTTCTTGAAGCAGGAAAAAGAGCTGGACGAGGTCGAGCGCCTCGCCCGCGCCGGTCTCGAACGGACCGATGAAGACGAGCTCAAGGTGCTCGGTTACTACCTGCTGGCCGACGTCTACTCGCGGCAGGGCCGGCAGGCGGAGCTCGAGCGGGTGTTGGAGAAGGCCCAGTACCATCGCTCGCGGATTGGAAGATGAGAGCCGAAGGGTTCTGTATTGCATCGACCTCGAGAGAAGGAGGATCACATGAACAGGACCAGAACCGGACTGTGGTGCCGCGTCCTCGCCGGGGCGTTTGGTCTCGTGCTTTTCCAGGCCTGCGCTGGACCTGAGGCCCCCATCGTGGGCTCGAGGACATTGTCCGACGGATGGGGGCTGAGGGCGGCCTCTGAAGTTTCCGGAGACGGCACCGCCGTGTCGCTGCCCGGATTCGACGCCACCGGCTGGTACTCCACCGACGTGCCGTCGACCCCGATGGCGGCGTTGGTGGCCAATGGCCTCTACCCGGACCTTTACGTCGGCAAGAACCTCGAAGGCGTGGACACCGCGCAATTCAAACAGGCGTGGTGGTACCGCACCGAGTTCGACGTCTCTCCCGAGGAGGCGAAGAGGGCGGCTCGCCTGGTTTTCAACGGCATCAACTACAGCGCCGAGATCTGGCTGAACGGGGAACGCCTGACATCCCGCAACCAGACGGTCGGCGCCTTCCGGGTCCACGAGATCGAGGTGAGCGGGCGATTGACCGCGGGCCTCAATGCCCTGGCGGTCGCGGTCCACCCGCCGCAGCCGGGCGACTTCACGCTCGGCTTCGTCGACTGGAACCCCCGGTCCCCGGACAACAACATGGGGATCTGGCGACCGGTGGAGCTGCGGCTGACGGGCGATGTGTCGCTCGACGACGTGTACGTCCAAACCGACGTGGATCTTCCGGAAGGACTGACGGCTGGGGTCACGATCTCGGTCACCGTCAGGAATCACGGCGCCGAGCAGGTGAAATCGGTGGTGAGCGGAGAGATCGGCACCGTTGTTTTTTCCGCTGACGTCATCCTCGCGCCCGGCGAGGGACAGGTCGTTGATTTCACACCGGACGATTATGATGTTTTGACCTTTGCCGAGCCCCGCCTGTGGTGGCCACACACCATGGGCAAACCCGATCTCTACCGGTTGGATATGAAGGCCGTGGTCGCCGGAGAGATCTCCGACACCGAAAGGACCACCTTCGGAATTCGCGAGGTTTCGACCTATATCAACGACGACGGCCACCGCGGTTTTGCGGTCAATGGCGAGCCGGTGCTGATTCGCGGCGGTGGGTGGGTCGATGATTTGCTGCTGTCGGATACTCC
Organism: Candidatus Sulfomarinibacteraceae bacterium; assembly: GCA_963714885.1. Lineage (GTDB taxonomy): Bacteria > Acidobacteriota > Thermoanaerobaculia > Thermoanaerobaculales > Sulfomarinibacteraceae > Sulfomarinibacter. The sequence continues at coordinate 17,656 of CAVQQV010000034.1, forward strand.
GGCCAAGATCGACGCCCAACTCGCGTACGTCAAGCAGATGCACCTCAACACGATCCGCTTCGAGGGGTTCTGGGGCTCGAGTCAGTACCTCTACGACGCGGCAGACCGAGAGGGCGTTCTGATCATGCCGGGCTGGAGCTGCCAGTGGGAGTGGGAGAATTACGTCGGAAAACCGGTGAGTGAGGACTACGGCGGTGTGCTGGAACCCGAAGAGATGGATCTCGTGGCGGCGTCTCTCGGCGACCAGATCCGCTTTCTGCGCAACCACCCGAGCATCTTCACCTGGGTTCTGGCCAGTGACCTGCTGCCGCACCCGGATCTTGAGCGCCGGTACGAAAAGGTACTGACCGAAACCGACTCAACGCGCCCGCCGCTGGTGTCATGCGGCTGGCTCACCTCCGAGGTCAGCGGACCGAGCGGCGTCAAGATGAGGGGGCCCTATGACTGGGTGCCGCCGGTCTACTGGTGGTCCGACACCGAAAACGGCGGCGCCTACGGGTTCAATACCGAGACCGGCCCGGGACCGCAACCGCCGCCGCTGGAGAGCCTGCGGCGGATGCTCCCCCCCGAGCATCTGTGGCCGATCGACGAGGTGTGGAACTACCACTGCGGCCGTGGCGAGTTCAGCGACATGAACCGCTACGTGGAGGCCCTCGACCGGCGCTACGGTTCGTCGGAGTCAGTGGAGGAGTTCGCCATGAAGGCGCAGGTGGCCAGCTACGAGGCCATCCGCCCCATGTTCGAAAGCTTCGCAGTCAACCGGCCTTTGACCACAGGCCTCATCCAGTGGATGCTCAACTCGGCATGGCCGGAGACCTACTGGCAGCTCTACGACTGGTACCTGATGCCGAACGGAGCCTTTTACGGCACGCGGGCGGCGAGCCAACCGCTGAATCTGTCCTTCAATTACGACGATTCTACGGTGTATGCGGTGAACGACTCGCGATGGGCGCGGGAGGGGTTGACCGCGTCCGTTCGAGCGTTCGATCTCTCAGCGAAGGAGATCTTCGGGCAATCGTTCAACATCGCCCTTGAGGAGGGCGGCTCGCAGCCGCTCGTATCGCTGGCAGATCTTGAGCCGCCGACCACGGTGTGGTTCCTCGATCTCCGGTTGAACGATGCCGCGGGCGTGGAGGTGGCACGCAACTTCTACTGGCTGTCCACGAAGCCCGACGTGCTCGATTACGACAACAACCTGTGGTATGTGACCCCAACGAAATCGTTTGCGGACTTCTCCGCCCTGAATGATCTGCCGGTCGTGGAACTCGAGATTTCGACTTCCGTCGCCAACAACGAGGTGCAGGTCCGTCTGACCAATCCGTCAGACGGACTGGCCTTCTTCGTTGAACTTCGAGTGGTGGGTGAGGACGGCAATTCGATTCTCCCGGTATTGTGGAATGACAATTACGTTTCACTCCTCCCGGGCGAGGGCCGAGATCTGACTGCCCGGTTACCTGGGGTGAAGGATCTATCGGGGGCGGTCGTGAAGGTTCGGGGGTGGAATGTGGCGGCCACCGAGGTCGGCCTGGCGACGGATTGACGGGAACCCAGGGAAAGAGGTGAACTGATGAAACGCAGCGTGGGGATCGTGCTTCTCGTCTTTCTGATCTTCTTCGTGGTGTCCTTCCTGACAAATATTCTCGGACCTTTGGTGCCGGACATCATCACGAGCTTCAGCCTCAGTCTGACCCTCGCGGGCTTTCTGCCGTTTTCGTTCTTTGTCGCCTATGGGGTGATGTCGATCCCGGCCGGAGTCCTGCTCGACCGTTTCGGGCAAAAGCCGATTCTGATCTCCGCCTTCGTGCTCGCCTTTGCGGGATCATTCCTCTTTGCCTCAATCCCAACCTTCACGGTCGCCCTGGTGTCGCTCTTCATGATCGGCATCGGCATGACCATGACCCAGGTGGCCATCAACCCTCTGCTGCGGGTTGCCGGCGGCGAGGAAAACTTTGCTTTCTATTCGGTTATGGGTCAGTTGGTCTTCGGGTCGGCTTCCTTCTTCAGCCCCCACGTCTACTCCTACCTGGTGACAAACCTGCAGGGCGATGAGACTGTCGGTGGAGGTGTGCTCGGTCTGTTGGCTCGAGTGGTGCCCTCCAACCTGCCGTGGGTCTCCCTCTACTGGGTGTTCACGGTGGTCACCTTGGCCATGATCCTGGTGCTGTTCTTCGTGCGGCTGCCGAAGGTCGAGCTGGCGGAGGACGAAAAGGCCGGCGCCGCATCGTCCTACCTCGAGCTCCTCAAGAACCGCTACGTCTGGCTCTTTTTCTTCGGCATCTTCGCCTATGTGGGCTCCGAGCAGGGCGTGGCCAATTGGGTGTCGCGCTTCCTCGAGACCTACCACGGGCTCGATCCCCAGGTGGCGGGTGCACGGGTGGTGTCTTACTTCTGGGGCCTGCTCACGGCAGGCTGTCTGCTCGGGCTCGTCCTCCTTAAACTTTTTGACGCCCGCAAGGTGCTGGTCTGGTTCACCGCGGCGTCCATGGCCAGCCTTGCCGTCGCCCTGTTCGGGCCGACCAGCGTGTCGTACATCGGCTTCATGATGGTGGGCTTCTTTCTCTCGGTGATGTGGTCCGTGATCTTCTCGCTGGCGCTCAACTCGGTGGCCGAACACCACGGGTCCTTTTCGGGGATCTTGTGCACGGGCATCGTCGGTGGTGCGGTGGTGTCGGCCCTGGTGGGCTGGCTCGGCGACCATTTCGGTCTCAGGGCCGGCATGATGGTGCTCTTCGTCACCCTCGGCTACATCGGATCGATCGGTCTGTGGGCGAAGCCCCTGATCGACAACGCCACTGTCAGTCCGGGTGAACTGCTCCGGTCGCTCACCGGGCGCAAGGCGGATTGAATTTCATGCGAGAAACCATCATCGGCGTCGATCTCGGCGGCACCAAGGTGTCGGTAGGCGCGGTGGCCGGCGGCGAGGTGCACGGGCTGGTGCGTCGCGAGGTGCCGGCTGAGGAAGCAGCCGAGGTGGTCTTCGACGCCATCGCCGACACGATTGCGGAGGTCTTCGATTCTTCGGTGGTCGGCATCGGCTGCGGTGTGCCGAGCGTGGTCGACGTGGAGCGGGGTGTCGTCTTCGACGTGGAGAATATCCCTTCGTGGAAGGAGATGCACCTCAAGGCGGCCCTCGAGGATCGTTTCGGCGTTCCGGTTTCGGTCAACAACGACGCCAACGCCTTTGTGGTCGGTGAATATGTATTCGGCAAAGGCCGGGGCTTTCACAACGTCGTCGGCATGACCCTGGGCACCGGCCTCGGTACGGGCGTGATCGTCGCCGGCAGGCTCTACAGCGGCGCCAACTGCGGTGTCGGCGAGATCGGAATGATGACGCATAAGGGGCTGACCCTCGAAGAAAGCTGTTCGGGGCCGTTCTTCGTGCGTGAGTACGGGGTCGGGCGGCGAGGTGATTTTTTCGCGGGCGTTGGATGGCGATCCAGAGGCGCTCGAGAGTCTTCGATCGTTACGGACGCGAGCTTGGCGAGGCGGTCATGATCGCCCTCTACGCCTACGATCCCGACGCTCTGATCTTCGGCGGTTCTATCAGCGCCGCCTTCGACTTCTTCAAGGCCGGGCTCCGAGGAAGGGCTCGATCGGTTCGCGTACCCCCGCGTGGTCGAGCGTCTGGTGGTCGACCGATCCGAGCTGGAGAATGCCGCGGTCCTCGGGGCGGCGGCGTTGTACCTGGACGCCGTGAGGTAGGCGGAGGTCTGTGATGACACAAACGGAACACTGTCGGGAGCTCGTGGTGCTCATGTGCGCGGTCTCGATCATCGCCGGGTGCGCCACGGCGCGAAAAGAAGCGGTTTCTGAAAAACCCGTGCTCGGAGCGGGATTCCGCTACTCGGCCTACGGGCCCGACTACAACCCCGGCCCGCGCTACTGGGTGAGGGTCGGTGAGGAGATGGCGGCCCGCTTCGATGGCGCCGTGCCGGAGGCCATCTGGATCACCGGCCGGCTCAAGGGCGATGGGACCCTGCTCAACTTTCCGGTCGACGTCAAAAATCCCTTGATCCTCGGTTCCGAGAGCGACCTCGACGAGGCGGTTCTCGACCTCTTCGATGAGCACGGCTACCGGGTGTGGCTGCAGGTGGAATCGGGTCACGCGCCCGTCGAGGAGCTGATCCACCTCGTGCTCGATCGTTACGGGCACCACCCATCGGTGGTGGGCTTCGGGATTGATGTGGAGTGGTACGAGTCCACCGAAACACCTGAAGGCAAGGCGGTGACTGACGAAGAGGCGGCGGCGTGGCTGGCTGCCGTGCGCGCTCACAACCCCAACTACCGCCTGTTCCTCAAGCACTGGGAGAGCGGCAAGATGCCGCCCACCGTTCGCGACGGGCTCCTCTTTGTCGACGACAGTCAGATCCTGCCGTCGCTCGAGGCCATGGTCGACGAGTTCGCCGAGTGGGGCCGGAGCTTCGCGCCGGCGCCGGTGGCCTTCCAGTACGGCTATCCTTCTGACCGCCCGTGGTGGTCGCAGCTCGAAGATCCGCCGCGGGACATCGGGCGCGCGATCCTCGAAAGGGTTCCCAATGCCCAGGGCCTTTATTGGGTGGATTTCACGGTGCTGCACCTCTTTCCACCGGGCCCCGACGACGAGCCCCCGCCGGAGGAGGATCCCGCTGACGAGGAAGTTGAGTCGAAGTGAGGGCGGCGGGGATCCGAACTCTCGCTCTCGTCCTTGCCGCCGTTGCGATCGGCTGTGGAGGAGCGCCGCCCGAGCCGAACGCCGAACCTGTCATCGGCGTCAAAATTTACGAGACCGATCGAGACCTTCCCGAGCTCTTCAACGAGTGGCGGGAGCTCGGCGTCAATACTGTCTTTGTGGCCAGAAAACTCGCCTCCAGAGACGAGTTCCACGCGCTTGCGGCGCGAGATGATATCGAAGTGTTCGTGATCTTCCCCGTCTTCTACGCTCCCGAAGAGCTCGAGGAGAACCCGGACTTGTGGGCGATCAAGACCGACGGGGGGAGAGCGAAGGAAGAGTGGGTGGAGTTCGCGTGTCCGAACCGTCGCGAATTTCGGGCGCAGCGGGTTCACGAGGCGGTGGAGATCGCCCGCATGTGCCAGCCGACAGGGCTGAGCATCGACTTCATCCGCTATTTTTCGTTCTGGGAGATGGTGGCGCCGGATCGTGATCCTGCGACACTGCCCGACACCTGTTACTGCCCGGTGTGCCTCCAAGCCTTCGCCGAGTTCGCCGGCCTGGATCAGGCGTCGATCCCTACCGACCCGGAGCTCGCGGCTGAGTGGATAGCCGCCAACGTCGCGGACCGGTGGGTCGACTTCAAGTGCGCCACGATCACCTCCCTGGCCTCCGAGATCGCTGCGGCTGTCCGCGAGGTCGATCCGGGCATCGCGGTCAACCTCCACCTGGTCCCCTGGCGAGCCGACGACTTCGACGGGGCCATCACGCGCATCACGGGTCAGGATCGTGCCGCCCTCGGCGGTCTCGCAGACTTCCTGTCACCCATGTGCTACTCGTTCATGCTCCATCGCGAGCCTTCCTGGATCGCTTCCGTGGTGGAGGACGTGTCACGCGTTACTTCGTGCCCGGTTCTGCCGAGCATTCAGGTCGCGGCGGCCTACAGCGAGGGAGAGAGCGTCTCGAGTACTGAGTTCGAGGCCTGTTTGCGTGCCGCCCTCGAGCCACCGTCGGCCGGCGTCGTCTTCTGGTCGTGGGACCACATCGAGGCCGATCCCGCGAAGGCGTCGGTGATTCGACGGGTGGTAGGTGGCGGGGAGTGAAGACTCAGACGTCCGGACGTGTTTTCTCGGGGTCCTGAGGGTTCGACGACAACTGCGTCGAGAAATGCCGGTACAACATCCAGGTGAGCACCACCGACACCAGGATGATCAGGGCCGGAAGGATCAGCCCGAGCGGATTGGCGGTCACGGCGCCCCACAGTCCGGGCCGGTCGCTGCCGGCGGCGGCGGCTGTCAGGACCGCTCCCGTCACGGCTACGGTGACGACCCCGATGATCACGACTTTCGCTCTCGGAGTGAAGATCGTCTCGGCCATGAGGATCCGCTTGCGGTAATTGATATAGGCGAGGAGGAGTCCGAGCGAGCTGACGGCGTACGCCATGATCATTCCGAGGATCTTGCCGTGGGCCGGGCTCATTTCCATGTCATCGCTCCCACCGGTTCTGTTTCTCGACCGTCTCGAGGAAGCCCGCCTGCTTGGCATCGAAGGCGTCGGAGAGTGCTCGCAGCTTGGGGTCGATCACCCGGAACGTGAGCCAGGTGAAGATGGCTGAGAGCGCGAGGGTGAAGAAGCCCCACGGGCGCAGCAGCAGCGAGCCCGCGACCCCTAGGGTGACGAATACGAAGGCCAACACCCCGAAGACGCAGGCCGCAAGATCGTGCCACGTCCAGTGGTCCGCCTCGTCTCCCGTCCACGCTCTCGTGAAGAGACTCATCGCAGGTCTCCCTCCGTGACCAGGAGGCCGCGCCGTGCGGCCTCATCGCGAATCGGGCCCCAGAAGCCGAGTGGTCGTGCCTGCACGTAGTAGCGGACCAGGTGCTCGCGGTCGTCCGGCTCGGTGAGGAAGGTGACCGGCAGGTAGACCAGCGAAACCAGCGCGGCCAGCAACCAGAAGTTGAGCCAGTTGGGCAGCTCCGGCAAAACCCCGATCTCCGGCAGGACCCAGACCACCAGCCAACTCATGACGAGATTCGCGATCCAGCTCGAGAGGTAGGCCCAGGAGTTGAATCGCCACCACACGACCTGCAGGATGGATGGAATCCAGATCCCGGCAGCCTGCAGCCAGAGGGCGAAAATCAACCACGAGGTGATGGACTGCATCGTCAGACCGAGGAGAAACGACCCGAGCAATAGCAGGAGGGTGTTGAGCCGCCCGACTTTGACGAGTTGTTTTTCGGACGCCCCTGGATTGACGTAATGGTGATAGAGATCGCGCGTGGCGTAAAGGGCGCCGAGATTGAGGTGGGTCGAGATAGTCGACAGGTGGATGGCGATGATGCCGGCGAAAAATATGCCGATCATGCCGGCCGGCAGGTGCTCGAACCCGAGCCGGAACCAACCCATTTCGTACTGGGCTTCGGAGCCGATGGCGGGGTACATGACGAAGAAGGCGAGGATGGCGACGGCCCACACGCTGTTCCGGATCAGGGTCACGAAACCGCCGGCCCAGATCGAGTAGCTGGCGTCGCGGACGGTGCGGGCCGACTGGATCCGCTGCGCCTCCGGGTACCAGTCGATGAAGTTGCCCATGCCGATGCCGCCGAGGGTCGCCATCACCAGCAGAGTCAGAAAGTCTGCGGTGTAGAACCCGTTCGGGTCGAGGCCCCAGAAGCCGTCGAAGTGAAACGGGTTCAGGCGCCAGCTCTCGCCGAGCTCGCCGAAGCGCGCCACGATGGCCGAAGGTCCGCCGGCCGCCGCGATGCCCCAGAACGACACCAGGGTGATGACCAGGAAGCTGATGACGCCCTGCTGGAAATCAGCCATGATCACGCCCCAGTAGCCTGCCGCCAGCACGTAGACTGCGCAGATCGAGGTAAAGAGGATGACGCCGATCCAATTGGGCCACGCAAAGAGGTAGGTGCAGATCTTGCCCATGGCAGCCGACACCCAGGCGAGGACGAACATGTTCATGAAGGTCTGCCAGCCGGCCAGCCAACCCCGCAGCAGTTCGGCGCCGAGGCCGGAATAGCGGAGGGTCTGCCATTCGGCCTGGCTCATGGCGAGGCTGCGGCGGAAGATGCGGGTCGACACAATGGCGGAGATAGCGGTCCAGGCGGTGAAGAACGGGAACCAGATCCCGCGCATGCCCCACTTGTAGATGGTGCCGCAGATCCACATCGGGGTGTCGGTGGCGGTGTGGGTGGCGTACACCGAGGTCGCCGGCAGCCACCACGGCAGCCCGCGCCCGGCGAGGAAGAAGTCGGCCTCGGATCGTTTGCCGAGACGGTAGAAGATGATGCCGCAGGCGATCATGATGGTGATGAGCAGGACCACCCACACCCAGTCGAGAGGGGTGAAAACCACCGTGATGCCGGCGGAATCAGTCACTCCGCACCCTTGGTGCCGATTTCATTCTTGGTGCCGCACATGATGCCGTGTCAATTGTACACGGAGTCCTGCAGCACCCTGTACCGGCCCCCGGGCGCCGAAGCCGGACCGGGCGGACAGGAAGCTCAGGTCACGCAGTCCACGGTGACCGTGGTGCCGACGGGTGCGTAGGGCAGGAGAGTCCCCTGGATGGCCTCCCCGTTGACGGCCAGCCGGGGTTCCGGATGCCGGAGGGAGTTGGTGACCCGGATGACGTAGGTGGCGCCGCGACATTTTCGGGTGACCGTGAAGCCCGGGATCTCGGGACCGATGCAGGGCGACACCCGCAGCCCTTCGAACTCGGGGCGGACTCCAAGCATGTGGTGCGCGATGGCGACGTAGTTCCAGGCAGCGGTGCCGGTGAGCCACGAGTTCTTGGCCTCGCCGTGGCGGATGGCGTCCTTCCCGGCGACCATCTGTGAATAGACGTAGGGCTCGGTGCGGTGGACGTCCGACATCTCCTCCAGGTAGGCCGGTGCGAGCTTCTTGTAGTATTCGAAAGCCCGGTCGCCGCGGCCGACCCGGGTCTCCGCGATCATGATCCACGGGTTGTTGTGGCAGAAGATGCCCGCGTTCTCCTTGTAGCCGGGCGGGTAGGATGAGATCTCACCGAGTTCAACGTGGTAGCGCGAGTAGGCCGGCTGGTTGAGCACGATGCCGTAGCCGGAGTCGAGGTGCTCCTTGACCGCGTCGAGGGCGCGCAACGCTTTGCCGTCGTCGACGCCGATGCCCGCCATCACGCAGTAGCCCTGGCTTTCGATGAAGATCCGGCCTTCCTCGCACTCGCGGCTGCCGACCTTGTTGCCGAAGAAGTCGTAGGCGCGAAGGAACCACTCGCCGTCCCAGCCGTGGTCGAGAACGGCACGCTCCATGTCCTGGGCGTGGATCAGGGCGGCGGCGGACTCGTCCGAAAATCCCATGTGGTCCGCCAGCGCCGCGTAGTCGGGAGCGACGTGAACGAACTGGCCGGCGATGAACAGCGACTCGGCGGTGCGGCCCTCGCGGTTGGCGGTCGTCTGGTAGGGCTCGTCGGGCGCCTCCGAGAAGCAGTTGAGGTTGAGGCAGTCGTTCCAGTCGGCGCGACCGATGAGCGGCAGCCCGTGCGGGCCGAGGTTGGACAGGGTGAAGTGAAAGGACCGCTTCAGGTGCTCGAAGAGGGAGGCGCTGTCGTCGGGGTTGTTGTCGAAGGGAACGTCCTCCTCGAGTATCGCGAAGTCGCCGGTCTCCTTGATGTAGGCGGCGACCCCCGCGATCAGCCACAGCGGGTCGTCGTTGAAGCCGGAGCCGATGTCGTGGTTGCCCTTTTTGGTCAATGGCTGGTACTGGTGGTAGGCGCTGCCGTCAGCGAACTGGGTCGAGGCGATGTCGATGATCCGCTGGCGAGCGCGCTCGGGGACGAGATGGACAAACCCGAGCAGGTCCTGATTGGAGTCGCGGAAACCCATGCCGCGGCCGATGCCGCTCTCGAAGTAGGACGCGCTGCGCGACATGTTGAAGGTGACCATGCACTGGTAGGGGTTCCAGATGTTGACCATCCGGTCGAGCCGTTCGTCCGGCGACGCCAGTGTGTAGGTGCCGAGCATCTCCGACCAGTAGTCGCGGAGTTCGGCGACCGCATCCGCCACCTGCTGCGGACTGTCGAAGCGAGCCATCAGCGCTCGCGCTCGCTCCTTGTTGACCACCCCCGGGCTCTCCCACTTGCGGTCGACCGGGTTCTCGACATAACCGAGAACGAAAACGAACTGCCGGCTTTCCCCGGGTGCGAGCGAGACTTCCAGACAGTGTGAGCCGACCGGCGCCCAGCCACTCGCCACGGAGTTGCGGGGCGATCCCTCGAGCACGGCCTCGGGCTCGTGAAAACCGTTGTACAGCCCCAGGAAGGTCTCGCGGTCGGTGTCGAAGCCGGCGACCGGCGCGTTGACGCCAAACACCGCGAAGTGGTTGCGGCGCTCCCGGTACTCGGTCTTGTGGATGATGAGGCTGCCGTCCACCTCCACCTCTCCGGTCGAGAAGTTGCGCTGGAAGTTGGTCTGGTCGTCCCACGCGTTCCAAAGGCAGAACTCGACGAACGAAAAGAGCTTCAACTCTTTCGTGTGGACGGACGTGTTGGTCAAGGTCAGCTGCTGGATTTCCGCGGTCTCGCCGAGTGGCACGACAAAGAGCATTTCCGCGGTCACTCCGTTGCGGGCGCCGGTGATTCGGGTGGTGCCGAGGCCGTGCCTGCACTGGTAGCGTTGCGAGCTCCGACTTCATCGGCATCCAGGACGGCGTCCACACATCATCGCCGTCGCGGATGTAGAGATACCGGCCGCCCGCGTCGGCCGGGACGTTGTTGTAGCGATAGCGGAGGATGCGGCGGAAGCGGGCGTCGCGATAGAAGCAGTAGCCGCCGGCGGTGTGCGAGATCAGCGAGAAGAAGTCTTCTGTTCCCAGGTAGTTGATCCACGGGTACGGGGTCCGAGGCGTCTCGATGACGTACTCCCGGGTACCGTCGTCGAAGTGTCCGAAACGCATGGCAGCCTCCGCGCGGAGCCTAACACGGTCTTCGAGGGGAGGGGTCGCCGGTCGACAACTTGCGGGGTGACCGGCAGAATAATCGTATGAAACACCTCGTCACGCCGTTTCTGGTCGCTTTACTGCTCTCCGGCTGTGCGGGAGCCCCCGAAGACGACCGGTCCTTCATTCGCGTCGAGGACACCGGCTTCATCCGCAACGGTCGGCCCTACACGTTCCTGGGCGCCAACCTGTGGTACGGCTGCAATCTCGGGTCGCTCGCCGAGGGCGGGGACCGGGAGCGCCTGCTCCGCGAGCTCGATCTGCTGCGGTCGTTGGGCATCGACAACCTGCGGGTGCTCGGCGCGTCGGAGGGGCTGACCCAGCGCAACACCGTGCGGCCGCCGCTGCAGCCGGAAACGGGGGTATATGACGAGCAGCTGCTCGATGGTCTCGACTTCCTGCTCGCCGAGATGGCACGGCGCGACATGGTGGCGGTGGTGTACCTCAACAACTACTGGGTGTGGTCCGGCGGCATGTCGCAGTACGTCTCGTGGTTCGACGCTGAGCCGGTGCCGAACCCGTTCCTCGAGCAGTACTCGTGGCCCGATTTCATGGAGTTCTCGGCCCGGTTCTACACCCACGCCGATGCCAACGCTGCGTACCGCCGTTACATCGAGATGCTGGTCAATCGTGAAAACGCGCTCACCGGCGTTCGTTATCGGGACGACCCCACCATCATGGCCTGGCAGCTGGGCAACGAACCCAGACCCGGGGAGGGGGAATCGGGCCGGCGGAACTTCGACGTCTTCACCACGTGGGTCGGCGAGACCGCGGCATTCATCCGCTCACTCGACCCCAACCATCTGATTTCGACGGGCAACGAAGGGCTCAAGGGCTGCATCGAATCGGCCGAGACCTACCTTGACATCCACCGTTTTGAAACGATCGACTACATGACCGTCCACCTGTGGATTCTCAACTGGAGCTGGTACGATCCGCTCGAGCCGGAGGCGACCTATCCCGGGGCGGAGAAGCAAGCCATAGACTACCTCGACCAGCACATCGCCTTTGCCGAGGAGCTCGGCAAGCCCCTGGTATTGGAGGAGTTCGGTATCCCGAGGGACATGCACTCGTTCTCACCGGACTCAACAACGGAGTACCGGGATCGTTACGTCGCGCGGATATTCGAGCACGTTCGCGACAACGCCGCGTCGGGCGGGCCGTTCGCGGGCAGCAACTTCTGGACCTGGGGCGGTTATGGGCGCACCCGTGACCCCGCGGAGGCCGTCTGGCGGCGGGGCGACGACTTCACCGGCGATCCGCCCCAGGAACCCCAGGGTCGCAACTCGGTGTTTGCGACCGACACCTCGACGCTGTCGGTCCTCGAGGAATACGCCGGCCGGATGCGGGCGATGGATCTGCGGTGAAACGGCGTTATCGGCTTTCGCTGGTCTGCTGCCTCGTCGTTTCGTTGGCGGGTGTCGCCGAGGCCCAGTTCCTGGAAGCCTTTGAGGATCAGGACCTGCAGGTTGACCCGGCCGGCATCGACGGTTGGTCCTTTTTTTCCGGTGACGGTCAAACGACAATCGACTTCATGGCCACCGGACGGGGCTACGCTTCGATCCGCGTTGACGCGACCCGCGACCGCCGCAACGTCTGGTGGGCGCTGATCAAACACAGGGTCTCGCAGGACTTGGACCTGGAGCGGCTCTCCCGACCGGGTTGGGAGCTCCGGGTCGAGGCGAGGATCCGTTCCAGTCACGGCCCCCGGCGGGTCAACCTGCACGTGAACACCCAGCGCACAACGGACTTCCACAGCCACCTCATGGAGTACGACATTCCCAAAGCCGGCATCTGGTACACCATCAGCATGACCACCCGTGACTTTCTGCTCGAGCCGGGCGACACGGTCTTCGCTCAGATGGCGCTGATGGACTGGGGGCACGATCGCTATGACCTCGATGTCGACTACTTCAAGGTCGATGTGGTGGAGGCGGAGCGTGCGGGACCTGATGTCGGTGAGCCGCTGCCCTACCACCCGCCGATCCCGGATCCCGGCAGTTTCGAGATCGCGATGCAGGCGGCCGACGCTGCGGTCGTCGACCTCGCCAATCCGGATGTCAATCTCGGCGAATGGTCGGTGCTCGACGGCGGCAACCGAACCCGGGTGCTGACGGTCGGCGGCACGATGTGGGTGATCCTTCGCTGGGACCTGGAGGCGTTTCGAGGGCCGACGGGTGGTGGTCATGGCCTCCTCCAGCTGACCACGCATTCGGTGCAACGAAATGCCGAACGAGATCAAGGACTTCGGTCTCCTCCGCGTGGTGGAGATCTCGGGCGGCGATTCCGCGTGGCGGAGAGACACGGTGACGCTCGACGGGACTCCTCCAGGGAGAAATCGATCGACCGAGGTCTTCAACCCGCAGATGATCATCGATTGGCCGGTGAGCGAGGGCGCGGGCGCCACGACCTCGCTCACGATCTCGCGACCGGTGCTGCAGCGACTGGTGGACGGCACCACCCCGGCCTCGCCCTCACGCCGCTGGGGTCGATCGTCGCGTCCTTCTCGACCCGGGAGGGCGACGCACCTCGTCTGCTCTTCAACATCGAGAACCGACCCGGAGGTGAGTGATGCGTTCGACCATCTTCAGCCTGGTTCTGCTCACGGCAATCGGGGTGGGTGCGCAGACGGCGTCCGACGAGGCGGCGGTGGAGATCGCTTCGGGCCGGTCATGGCTTCATCGCGACGCCGGTCTTCACGGCAGCGGAGGACCGGGAGCTTCTCGCAGCTCTTCGAGGGCCTCAGGGTGGCCGACGTCTCCGACGGCATGGACGCGGTGGGGCTCCACAATGTGGGGCTGATGGACCCGGCGATCCATCCGCTGTGGAAGGACGTCGAGACCTACCGCCACCGGTTCGTGGGGATCGCCGTTACGGCTCGCTACGTGCCGACCAACCGCCCGCCGGCCGGGAAGCAGATCGTCGACGACTTCGACGCATGGGTCGGGGACTGGTACACCAAGCTCTCACCTGAACCCTTCGACGTGCTGCTCCGACCGGGGACCGCACTGGTCATCGACGACGCCGAGCGGGGTCGACGTGGGATCGATCGGCTCCTACAACATTCTCGCCTGGAAGCAGCGCGGGATGGTCGGTGTGGTGACCGACGCCACCGCCCGCGACACCGACGAGATCGAGACCGAGGGGGTGCCGCTCTACTTCCGCGGCGTCGGCCGCGGGATCAGACCGGGCCGCAACGAGATCGAGTCGGTCAACCGTCCGGTGGTCTGCGGCGGCGTGCTGGTGATTCCGGGCGATGTCGTGGTGGCCGATGGCGATGGCGTCGTCGTGGTGCCGCGGGCCGTCGCCGCGGAGGTGGCCCGCTACGCCCGGACGATCCTCGACGGCGACAAGGCAGGGCCGGCGCGAGCTCTACCGCGAGCTCGGGCTGCCGGCGGACCCGTCGGTGGAGTGAGGCGGTCGGTGATGAAGATCGACCTCTCGGGTCACGTGTGCGTCGTGACCGGTGCCAGCGGCGAGTTGGGAAGGGTCATCTCCCGAACCCTCGGGGGTGCCGGTGCGGCGGTGGCGCTCCACTTACTACAGAGGTGAGGAGCGGGCGGCCGGCCTGCTCGAGGAGTTGCGAGTCGCAGGGAGTCACGGCGATGGCGGTGCAGGCCGACGTGACCGAGATGGCCTCGGTCGAGGCTATGCGCGACGCGATCAACGTGGAGCTCGGCCCGGCCGACATCATCGTCGACAATGCGGTCGTCCAGTACGACTGGGTGCCGGTCCTCGACCAGCCACTCGAGCGATTTCGAGAGTCAGTTCCGCTCCTGCGTCCTGCACAACGTCCACCTGGTCAAGGCCTTTGCCCCGGCCATGGTCGGCTTCGGGGTGGGGCCGGGTGATCGGCATCAACACCGAGTGCGCCATGCAGTGCCACGAGACCCAGGCGGCGTATGCCAGCGCCAAACGCGGGATGGATGGCTTGTATCGCGTGCTGGCCCGTGAGCTCGGCCCGAACGGGATCACCGTCAACCAGGTGGCGCCGGGCTGGATGATCTCCGACGCCCACCGTGCGGCGGGGACGGAGAAGCAGCCGGACTACGAGGCGACGGTCCCCTTGCGTCGGCGGGGCGTCGATCAGGACGTCGCGAATGCGGTCGCCTTTCTCGCCTCCGACCTCGCCGGGTTCATCACCGGCGCCTTCATCCCGGTGTGCGGCGGTAACGTCATGCCGGCGATATAGCTGCGTGAATTCGGACTTTCCGCCCACCAAACCGGGAAACGATGAAGGTCGGCCGCGAGTCGATGGTCTCGAGTCAGGCGGGGAAGGAACGTCGCCAGTCGGCGATGATCCGGTCCATCGTGCGGTCGAGCTCGTGATCGACCGTCTGGCGCGTGGAATCGGCGTCATGCCAGGCGATGATCTCCTCGGCGCCCGCTGAAAACGGGATCGTCGCCTCGAAGTCGGGGACGAAGCGCTTGATCTTGGAGTTGTCGAAGATCTTGCTGTGGGTCTTGTCACCCAAGAAGGCTCTCCCCCCACGCCGGGTCGTAGCGGCGGATGATGTCTGACGGAACGTGAACGATCTCTGCGCTGGCGCCGGCGGCCCGCGCCAGGGTGCGGTTGATCCGGTCCCAGGTCAGCCACTCGTCGGAGGTGATGTGGAAGGCCTCGCCGACCGCGTCGTCGCGACCCAGCAGCCCGACGAAACCCCTCGCGAAGTCACGGTGGTGGGTCAGCGTCCACACGCTGGAGCCGTCGCCGTGGACCACGACCGGCTTCCCGCGGCGCATCCGCTCGATCACCGTCCAGCCGCCGCGCGGGGGCGACAGGGTGCAGTCGTAGGTGTGGGACGGCCGGACGATGGTGCACGGGAAGCGGTCCTCACGGAAGGCGCGCATGAGCCTTGCCTCGCACGCGATCTTGTCCCTCGAGTACTGCCAGATCGGGTTTTCGAGGGGTGTCTACTCGGTCACCGGGAGACTGTCCGGTGGCGTTTGGTAGGCCGAAGCCGAGCTGATAAAGATGTACTGGGCGGTCCGTCCGACGAAACAGGGCGAGGTCGATCTCCACATGCTCCGGCGTGAAGGCCACCCAGTCGACGACGGCGTCGAACTCGAGCTTTCCGATCGCCTGCCGGGCCGTCTCCGGGTCGCGAATATCGGCCGGGAGCCGTGTGACGCTGTCGGGGATCGGCCGCGCGCTCCGCCCCCTGTTGAGCACGAAAAGCTCGATCCCGCGCTCCACTGCGAGGCGGGTGCATGCCGAGCTGATGATCCCGGTGCCACCGACGAACAGTACCCGCATGTAGTGCTTCCTCCTCCTACCAGGAGTCCGTGCGGAAGGGCGAAGCGGGAAGACCTTCCGAGTTGTAGAGATTGGCCCCGTCGGGGTTGTCGGACCAGGCGTAGCGCACCGCGACCGGCTCGGGCACGTCGTCGCACCGCACCACCACCCGGTCGCCCTCGATGGCCGCCTCCGCCCACACGAAGTGCCGATCCTCTCCGGCGACGGCAAACCGCGCCAGCTTCCCGTCGCTCCTGTCCCTGTGCCACCAGCCCGCCGCCGACGTGGTCGAATTCGATGATGACGCGGCCGTCGCGCACCTCGTGTCCGCGGTACGAGGGACCGGAGACGACCAGCTTCTCACCGTAGGCGACCCGGCGCGCCGCCAACGCCAGACGACGGCCCACCTCCTGCTTGTTGCGCGGGTGGATGTCGTCGGCCTCGCCGATGTCGATGATGACCGCCTGGGCGGTCCGGGGGAGCGCCAGCGCTGCGGACTGCGACTCGCGGAGCATGGCCCAGCTGCTGTCGCCGGGCTCGTCGGCCGTCGCCATGTAGTTGGCGAGCTGCACCCACAGGAAGGGCAGGTCGCCGCGGCCCCACCGCGCACGCCAGTCGGTGATCATGGCGGTGAAGAGGTCGCGATACACGAAGGCACCCTCGACGTCGGCGTTGGACTCGCCCTGGTACCAGAGGAAGCCGGCCACCGGGAAGGGCAGCAGGGGGTGCACCATCTTGTTGTAGAGCATGGTCGGCACCTGGTTCTTGCGCGCGTCGGGGTTGACCGTGACCAGCCCGAGGCCGATCTTCCAGAGCCCGGCGAGCGGCCGTTTGACCCCCGTTGCCTCGACAAAGAGCAGTTCGGGGTCACCCCAGATGCCGCCTCCGCCGCCCGTGTCCTCGACCCGCACGGCGATCACGTTGCGGTCCTTCGCGCAAGCAGTCCGGCGGCACCTCGTAGATGCGCGGCCTGTTCCAGGCCAGGACCGTTCTCCCCACCTCGTGGCCGTTGACCCAGGTGGTGTCGGAGTCGTCGATGGTGCCGAGCCCGAGACGGACGCCCAGCTTCGCTTCGGCAGCGGTCAATTCGAATGCGGTGCGGAACCAGACGACGCCGTCCATCCCCTCGTAGCCCTGTTCCTCCCATCGCGAGGGGACCTCGAGCGTCAGCCAGCCGGTGTCGTCGAATTCGGGGCTCGCCCACACGGCGCGCCCGTCGACGAGACCCCGGTCGGAATCGGGCAGTCCGCCCGCAATCTTGCTGATCCGCTGCAGTACCTCGCGCGCGTACGCATCCTCCGACACCAACAGCGCGCTCAGCTCGGTTCCGTCGATTCCGAGCGACTCGGCGCTCATCCACGGTTCGATACGGCTGCCGCCCCAGGTGGTGTTGACGAGGCCGACGGGCACCGAGGCGCGGCCGCGCAGCTCACGGGCGAAAAAGTATCCGACCGCTGTGAAATTTCCCACGTGCTCGGGGTCGGCGGGCTCCCAGGCACCGCCGTCGAGGGTGTCTTCAGGCTGTCGCCGCCCATGAGCGGGGCACCTTGAAGTGGCGGATTCCGGAATCGCCGGCGCCCTCGATTTCGATCGCCGCGTCCTTGGAGTCGGCCACCGTCCACTCCATGTTGGATTGGCCCGAGCACACCCACACGTCGCCGACCAGCACGTCGTCAAACCGCCGGGTGACATCGCCGCTCGCCACCGTCATCTGATGGGGGCCGCCTGCGGGCAGTGCCCCGAAGTGCGCTCGCCATGTGCCGTCGGTGGCCGTCCGCACCGTCACAGTCTGGCCGGCCAGGGTCAACTTGATCTCGGCTCCGGGCTCCGCCGTGCCCCAGACGGGGATGGTGGCACCGCGCTGGAGGACCATGCGGTCGCCGAAGAGGAGGGAGGTCGTGAAATCGGTCGCGGCGGCCGACGAGATGGCCGTCAGGCACAGCAGGAGACTGAAACATCCGCCCATGGTCGAGACTTTCATTGTTCCTCTGCCTCCAGCAAGCGATGCAATCTCACCATCAGCACGTCGTGGCCGGGCACCTCCGCGATCAGTGCCTGTCGGGTGGTCCCCATGTCGGCGTCGGACCACAGATCGCGCACCCGATAGAGACGGGCCTTGAAGAGGGTCTCCCTGCCGGAGTGTTCGTCGGCGACCAACTCGTCCTGCCACCTCAACCTGACCTGTCGCGGTAAAGCCTCCCGGTTGAGGATGCACATCGCCCAGTCCTCGCCACCCAAGGGCTTGAACCAGATCTCGAGACCGTCGCGCTCGGCGTACTTGAAACCCTGGACACCGAGGGGGTCCTGGTCGACCTCGATCACCCGGCGGTTGGTGAGGACTCGTCGCGTCGCCTCGGACATCGTCCTCAGGTCGTTGCCGGCAATGAGCGGCGCCGCGAGCATCGCCCACATGGAGAAATGGGCACGGTCCTCGCTCTCACTCATACCGTTGCCGACCTCCATCATGTCGGGGTCGTTCCAGTGCCCGGGACCGGCGTGGACCCGCAAGCCGTCTTGCATGTCGAGGATCCGCATCACCCCCCACGACGACCAGTCGCCGTGGTCCACCTCGCAGTCAAAGCAGGCGGCGATGTCTCCGGTGGTGCGCCACATGTGGCCGATGCCCCCGCCCCATTCCCACGGCCGGTTGTTGCCCCACTCGCAGATGCTGAAAACCATCGGCCGGCCTGCCGAGGCCAGGGCCGCACCCATGGTCTGGTAGGCGCCCTCGGCATTGAGGCCGTCGGTCGCGCACCAGTCGTACTTGAGATAATCGATGCCCCAGCGTGCGTAGGTCAAGGCGTCGGAGTACTCGTGGCCACGGCCGCCGGGCCTGCCGGCGCAGGTGGTCCAACCGGCGTCCGAGTAGATGCCCAGCTTGAGGCCTTTCGAGTGAACGTAATCGGCAAGGGCCCTCATGCCCGAGGGAAAGCGTTCGGCATCAGGCTGAATGAAACCGTCGCCGTCGCGCTCGCCGTGCCAGCAGTCGTCGATGTTGATGTAGAGGTAGCCAGCTTCCCGCATCCCCGAAGAAACCATGGCGTCGGCGGTCTGCCGGATCAGCTCCTCGGTCACATCGCACCCGAAGTGGTTCCAGCTGTTCCAGCCCATCGGCGGCGTCAGGGCCAGGTTCTCGAACTTCTGGGCACCGACGTTGGCCGCGGCGGTCACGACGACAGCGGCGAAAAATATTGCCGTCTTCCTCATGTCACTCACCTCGCATCAGACGCAGGTTCGTGTCGATCAGGGCGATCCTCTGCCCGACGCACGCGGCCGAACGAAGCGGGTCAGGCGGAGTATTTCTGCAATAGTCCACCAGCCGTTCGACGGTGGTCGTCGCGACGTGGCAGCGAGAGTCTGACGAGGCGTAGTAAATGAACAACTCGCCGTTTTCACGCGCGATCCAACCGCACGAAAACGTAACGTTCATGACGTCGCCGATGTACTCGTCTCCCGCTGGGGCGAGGAGGTAACCGCCAGGCTCGTAAGTGACGCGCCACGGCTCGTCGAGGTCGGTCATGAAAGCGTAGAGCACGTAGCGCAGCCCCGAGGCGGTGCCGCGCACGCCGTGGGCCAGCTGGAGCCAGCCCTCGCCGGTCTTGATGGGGGCGGGGCCGAGCCCGTTCTTGGCCTCGGTGATGGTGTGGTACTTGCGGTCGTGGACGATGATCTCCTCATCGATCTGCGCCTCCTCGATGCTCTCCGACAGGCCCCAGCCGATGCCGCCGCCGGATCCGGCTTCGATAAAACCATCCTGCGGACGGGTGTAGAAGGCATATTTTCCATCAATGAACTCAGGATGGAGCACGACGTTTCGTTGCTGAGGTGAACGGCTCTTGAGATCGGCCAGACGCTCCCAGCTTTCGAGATCCGAGGTGCGGGCGACACCGCATTGGGCGACCGCCGTGGAGATGTCGCCGTGTGGCGGTTCGGGGTCCTTGCGCTCCGTACAGAAGAGCCCGTAGATGTGACCGTCTTCGTGCCGCACCATCCGCATGTCGTAGACGTTGACGTCGGGGTTTGAGGTCTCGGGCAGGACTACCGGACGGTCGCGGAAGCGGAAACCATCGACGCCGTTTTCACTTTCCGCAACGGCAAAAAAGCTCTTGCGGTCTGCGCCCTCGACCCGCGCCACGAGCAGAAACTTTCCGTCGAGCTCGATGGCGCCGGGGTTGAAGACCGCGTTGATCCCCAGACGCTCCATGAGGTGCGGGTTGGTCGCCGGGTCGAGGTCGTAGCGCCAAAAGGGGGGCGTGTGAGCGGCGGTCAGAACCGGGTGCCGCCAGCGCTGGACCACGCCGTTGCTGGGCGTGACCGGTTCGTTGTTCCGCGTCACCAGATCTTCGTAGTCGACGAAGAGCTGCTGTTTACGCTCGTCAAATTCCTGCCGGTTCATGCCTTCTCCCGTCATGGTTGATTGCGAGTCTCCGCAGCATCTCGAGACACATGCGGACCGTGTGGTAGGGGCCCTTCCACTCCGAAACCTTGGGCTCGCTCTCGTCGATCGTGCCGTCCGCCAGGACCCTCCAGAACCACTCACCTCGGGTTCGGTCCGCCTGATGGCGGTCGATGAACCGCCAACAGGCCGCGGCCGCTTCCGCGAATGCCGCCTCTCCGGTGAGCTGATAAACCTGCCAGAAACCGACAACAGCCTCCGCCTGACACCACCAGTCGCGGTGGGGGTTGGTGATTTCGCCGCCGCGCCCCTCATAGGCCAGTCCGCCGTCGCCGTCGATCGCCTCGGCCAGCGTCGTCCGTGCCAGATCGACCGCCCACAGGCGGACGGTCGCCGCGAGCTCTGGATTTGAGAGCACTTCCGCCGCCTCGCAGAGGAGCCACGCAGATTCGATGTCGTGCCCGTAGGTGCAGGTGTCGGAGCGGAGATTCCATCTTTCGTCGAAGAAATGGTGGAGGTGGCGGTCGCCGACGTCGCGGCTGATGATGAACCGACCGAAGATCGCAATGACCTCCTCGAGCCGCAACGCGAGCCCAGGGTCAGGCCACGCGCGGTAGAGGTTGGTGTAGGCCTCGAGGACGTGGAGGTGAGTGTTCATTGACTTGGCTTCGTTCATGTCCTTGTCGCTGAGGCGGAGTTCTTGCGCCTCCGCCCAGTCGGCGGCGCGGGCCTCGAGGTAACCGCCGAAGGTTCTGTCGCGGGCATGTTCTTCGATCAGCCGGTACACGTCCTGTGCGCGCTCGAGCGGGCCGGAGTCTCCGGTGGCGAGGTGGAGCTCGCTCAGTGCGTAGACGCAGAATGCCTGTCCGTAGGTCTTTTTCGATCGGTCGAGGGGGCGTCCGCCGGCATCGAGCCGCCAGAAGTAGCCCCCGTGGTCGGGATCACGAAAACGCGAGTCGAGATATCGGAACGCTCTCCGCGCCAGCTCGAGGTCGCTCGTGTCGCCGAGATGCCGGTGGAGGGCCGCAAAGGCCCAGAGCAGCCGTGTGTTGAGGATCAGTCCTCGCGGCGCGTCCTCGAGCACGCTGCCGTCGTTCGCCATCTCGGCGATGAACCCGCCGCGATCGTGGTCGACGCTGTGCTCACGCCAGAAGGGCACGAGGTTGTTCCTGAGCTCCGATTCGATCTCGACCCGGAGTGCCGCCTGGTCGATCATCAGCTACTCGCCGTACTCGACCTCGACCCGGGTGACTCGCACCTGGGTGCCCAGGAACTCCAATCGCAGGTACCGCGACCCGATCAAGGGGTCGTCAAGCCGGTACCGAACCGGCTGCTGAAAATCGTAGGTGGAGTCATTTTCGTACTCCATGGTTTCCTTGCGAAGACTGGCCGGCGAGAAGGTCGTGCCGTCCGCAGAGACGCTGAAGGCGAGGGGCTCGACCGCCGTCGACGTGAACGCCCACACACGAGCCCCGACGATCGGGCCGTCAGTGCGGTACATCACCGCGGCTCCCTTGGTTCCCACGAGCCCGTGCGCGTCCTCTTTGAAGCTGCGGGCACGGTCGTGTCGGAAATCGAGGTGTGGTTCCGTGAGAAATATGCGCGCGTCACTCCACAGCTCGTCAACCAGCGTCCGGTGCGTCATCGTCACTGGTCCGAAGGGTTCCGACGGCGCCGACCGACCGGCGTCGTTGCGTGCGGTGACTCGGTACCAGTAACTCCTGCCCGGAACGACCGACTGGTCGGAGTGCAACTGCCGGTACTGGACGGTGGCATCGGAAACGCCGGTGGCGACGGTCCTCCACGTACCGTCCAGCGATTCCGTCCGCTGGATATCGTAGGCGTTCGCGCCCGCAGACCCACGCCAGTTCAGCTGGCCGCCGGAACTGACCTCGATGACGGCTGGTGCCGCGGGGGCACCCCGTTCCAGGTCGTTGATGCCACGCACCGCAAAGGCACGGCGCCGTATTTCACGCAGTAGTCGGGTTTCGTCGTAGGCGTCGCCACTCGCGAAACCGGGCCAATGGTAGGCCTTGAACACATCGCCGCCGAGCGGCTCCGAGTGCCAGTAGAAGCCGCCGTCGCGGTTGTGGAAGCGCAGAGACCACGCCAGCCCGCCGGCCAGGCCTTCGCCGATGATGGTGTCCATCACAGCGGTCATCCCGGCCGTCGTCAGAAACCCGAACTCGCCCACGTGGTACGGCTTGCGACCACGAGCCATGGCTGCGCTGCGGCGGATGTTGGCGATGATGTCCCTTGGGTCCTTTTCGTAGTGGTGGGTCTGGAGCAGATCGACATTGGGGTCGTCGATCGATTCCGGGCGCAGAACCTCCTCCTGGCGACCGTCGATCACGAGGTGGTTGGGATCGAGTTGGTGAATGTAGGCCGCGATCTCAGCCGTCCAGGCGTGGGGGCACTGGAGCTCGTTTCCGGTCTCCCAGGCGAGAATGGTCGGGTCATCGCTGTAGGTCACTTGATTGCGGGTGTTCACGCGCTCGAGCATGAATCGCACGGTCTTTTTATAGTCGTCGATCAGTTCGGGGTCGGTCCAGAAAGCTTCGCGCGGTTCCTCCCGGAAGGCGGCGTATTCGGCCACGCCGCCCCACCACGACCAGTTGTCGACCAGTGGGATGATGACCCGCACGCCTTTGGTGCGGGCCACATCGAGCACCATGTCGAGGGCCTCGAAGCCCCGCTCGTCGAATTTACCCGGTCCGAGCACGTGGCGCGGCATGGTGTCCGGATCGTCGGGTTTGCGGACGGAGAGGGCGTAGATCCGGACTACGAGGCCCCCCATCTGGCGGATCGAGTCGAGGGCGTCTCGAACCTCGTACTCGTTTGACCAGCGGAAGGGCATCGCCTGTGCGAACCGCATGTCGTCCTCGATGTAGTGGAGGTTGGGGACGTTGAAAGACAGGAAGCGAAACTCGTCCTGGCCTTCGAAAAGGCGGTCGCCGCGGGCCGTGACGAACCCCGGCGATGGTTGGGCCACAAGTGGGGGCGCCTGCGCGCACGAGATGAGCAGCAGTGCCGCCGCCACGACAAGGGTCGTGACTCTCCACGCCGCGCGCCCCGTGAGACCGATCATTCGAGCTCCAGCTTGTCGTACCAGTTCTTTTTCAGGAAGACCATGGTCAAGGCGATGATCGAGGCCGTGACCGCCGCCGGCGTCCATCGCATGAGCACAAAGTAGATGGGGAAAACCACCAGCGCAGTCTGCCAGACGGTGCCGACGACGACGTTGACCATGTCGCGCTTGAAGTTCTTGTTGGGCTGGAAATCCGGGTCTTCGGCTTCGACCTGGCGGCGGATCGGCCCCCAGAAACCCCAGGGCCGCACGCTGCGATAGAAATTCTTCAGCGTTGCCTCGTCGGTGGCCTTTGTCAGATAGGTGCCCAACAAACACCCGGCCAGCGAAATCGCCATGAGGTGCGGGAAGTAGTAAAGCGGCAGGATCGTCGGCCAGATGATAGGGGCGATCAGGGCCGGTATGATCCCCGCCACCATGCCCCAGAAGTATCCGTAACCATTGAACCGCCACCAGTACCACTTGAGCACGTTGGAGGACAGGTAGGCGCCCCACAGCGCG
The DNA here is from genome assembly GCA_963714885.1 of Candidatus Sulfomarinibacteraceae bacterium. Classification (GTDB taxonomy): domain Bacteria; phylum Acidobacteriota; class Thermoanaerobaculia; order Thermoanaerobaculales; family Sulfomarinibacteraceae; genus Sulfomarinibacter. The sequence goes on from CAVQQV010000034.1 coordinate 41,510, forward strand.
GACACGATCCACTGCAGCATGTTATTGACGTTCTTGGCAAAGAAGCCGAGGACTATGGAAACGATGACGATGAGCAGCCCGCTGGCGTAATTGACGATCACCGTCCGACGCTGTGACGCTCTGGGGTCGATGTACTTGTGATAGAGGTCGTTCACGACGTAGGCCTGAGCGGCGTTCAGGGTCCCCGAAAAGGTCGACACGAAGGCGGCGGCCAGACCGGCCAGCAGCAGGCCGGTGAACCCCGCCGGAACGAACTCGTTGATCGCCGACGGCAAGATCTGTTCGAAATCGAGCCGACCGCCGGAAACGAGGTCCAGCCGCTCGTAGAAGAGCAGGCCCAAGACCATGAAACCGGCGATCATCAGATAGCGGGACGGGGCGAGAACCAGGCTCACGAAACCGCTCATCAGCGAGGCTTCACGAGGCGATTTGGTGGCGAGGATCTTCTGCATGTCGTAGTTGGGGGCCGGCCCCGCTGCGCTCACCAGGATCCCCTTGAAGACCATCATCATGAAGAAGATCGTGAAAAGGCCGAAGTGGTCATCCGCGATTTTCTGGTTGACCTCGGAGATGATTCCCGTCCAGTCCAGGTTGAGTTCCCAACCGAACCAGGGACTCATCCAGCCGTCGGGAACTACGAGGGGATTTGCGGCCAGGGCGGACATGGCGATGACCGCGACCACCACCGCTGAAATACTCATGATGGTGTACTGCAAGACGTCGGCGAGAACGATGGACCGCATGCCGCCGAGGACCGTGTATCCCACAGCCACAAGGGTGAAGACGACGCCGTAAAGGTGGGGCACGAACTCGGGTGCCACGCTGATGCCGAGGTACGGTTGCACCGCCTCCCATGGGATGAAAATTTCGATAAACTTGCCGAGACCGACAAATCCGTAAGCCAGAAAACCGAGCCCGCCGATGAGGGCAAAAACCACGACGACGGTATGTGAGAGGCGCGACCCAGTACCGGTGCCGAAGCGGGTCTCGATCCATTGCGCGCCGGTGGTCACGTTCGACCTGCGCAGCCATGCCGATAAGAAGACCATCAGAAAGATCTGGTTAAAGGTCGGCCACAACCACGGCAGCCAGATGCTCTTGAGGCCGTAGACAAAGCCGATGGTGACCAGCCACATCGTGCCCGAGATGTCGAACATTCCGGAAGCGTTGGACAGACCCAGCATGTACCACGGGATGTCCTTGCCGCCCAGAAGGTACGACTCCATGCTCTATTGCCGCGCGCCGCCGCATGGCGAAACCGATGGCTGTCACCGCGACCAGGTAGACGGCGATGATGCTCAGATCGAGACCGGTCAGTTGCAGTGAAGCCATCTCCGTTCCCCTCGCTTGTGGTCAGGCCACCTCAGTCATTTTCCAACATGTAGGACCTGAAGAACGCGCCTTGCTCGGTCGGTGTGTAGTCCCAATCGGCAATCAGCTGCGGTGGCCAGTCGGGGTCGAAGCACCAGGCGGTCCACGACATGCCTTTGGATTCGAAGAAAGCGGTGATTCTCTTCGCCGTAGCTGACGTCGCTGATGACCGGGATGTGGGCCCCCAGTTGATCGGCGGCCATGAAGCCGATTTCGGTGGCGATCACCGGGTAGGTGTCGGCCACGTGGCCCCAGTCTTTCTCCCAGTTCTTCTCCCACGGCTGCTGTGCCTTCATTGGGTAGGGATGGGTGACGTAGCCGACGCCTTCGAAGGCTACAGGGTCGTCGATCACGCTTCGCAGCTCGTAGGCCCAGTCGAAGCCCCCGACGAGCGGAATGACGTTCTGGTCATGGGCGAAGATGATGCCGATCATCTCTTCGTTCATGGCCTTCCATTCGGCCCAGCTGATCCGGCCCAGTTGTCCGAAATAGGTGGTGGGTTCGTTGAAGAGTTCGTAGAACGCGATGGTGGACACACCGGCGTAGCGGAAAGAGATGTCGCGCCAGAAGTTGTACGTCTCCTGCCGGGTGGTGTAGTGCATCGGGTGCTGAAAGACCTCGGTCTTCAGATTGCCGATGCCGTGCCACTCGACGATCAGATAAAGCCCGACCTCGGACGCCCACACGACGCCTTGGTCGAGCAGCTCGAAATAGGCGTCCTTTCCGCGCCCCTTCCAGGCCACCGGGTGGACCGGCACGCGGACGATGTCGGCGCCCCAGTCCTTGATAACCTTGAAGTAGGCGCGGTTCCAATGGCCGTCCTTTTCGAGCTTGTCGGGATCGGAGATGTTGACGCCGTGGAAGATTCGGGTGGTGCCGTCTTGGTCCACAAAACGGTTGCCCTCGACCCGGATAAATGATGGAGCATTCTCGATTTGTGAAGCGTCGAACGGCTGCGGATAGGGAACGTCCCACCAGTCTTCGCCGGTCGCGCCTCCAGCGTCGGCCGCGAGACCATGGACCATGAGCGCAGCCGCACAGAACATTACAAGGCGGTTCGGTTTCTTTTTCATCGGCACCTCCCAGAGATCCGTAACACCCACAGATCCTCGAACCGTCGGTTCAGTGTTCCACGACTTCTGACGCCTTCTCATCCGGTGAGCAACCCTGCTCGTCGAGACCGGCCGGTCCGGCGGCAGCGCACACCAGCCGGACGATCGGTTCGATGATGACCAGCTCGGTCTGGCCGTGAGATGTCTTCGCCTTTTCGAGCGTTTCCATGTGCGGACGAAGCCAGTCCGCGGTCGCAGGTTCGTCGTTTCCTAGAACACCGAGTGCCTCGAGTCCGACTGCCGACACCTCGGCCAACGAGGCGGACATCGGAATCATCTCGGCCAGTGCCGGAGAGGATTCCAACATGCCCCCGATCTCGGTGTTGTTGTCTCGCCAGATCTCGAGAGCCATCCGAACGGCCTCGAGCTGCGCCGGGTCGGCGAAGCTGCCGTCGATCAAGCGTTCGACCGCCCATCGGAACTCCCGCGCCGGCTGTGCATCGGGCCAGGCCGTGTCCACCATCCGGGTCAGAGGAGAAAACTGGGTGTGTTTTTTGAGCCGGCCGCGGTTGTAGACCTTGACCGGTTCGATAGTGCCCAAAAGGACCTCTAGACCGGCCACGTCGCGGCACTGACACAGCCGGCGCAACATCATCTGGCGGTTGCGTTCGTGCTGCAGGCCGAGCTCCTCGAGCATCAGGCTGATGCGGTCCAACCGCCGGTACATGTCCTCGAGGTCGCGGATCGATCCCGGAGACCAGAGGCGCTCGGCGATTGCCGCAGTGCGCGGCCAGATCCGGGAGTCCACCGTTTCCGGCGAGACATACTCCGCCCACATGGTGGCCTCGCCGCCGAGGACGCGAGCCGCTTCATCCGCCGACAGGTCTGAGTCCGGCGGCATGGGGTCGTTGAGATAGTGATGGTCCGTGGGGTGGATGAGATCGATGTAATAGCCGTTGGAGAGGATCCCCGCATAGCCGAGGCGGGCCGCCTCGAAGAGCGATTGCCGACCGCGCCACGACTGGATGACGACGTTCTTCGGCAGACCGTCCTGAAAGATCTCGTCCCAGCCGATCATCCGCTTGCCGTGCCTGGTCAGGATTTCGAGGACCCGTTCGTTGAAGTGACGCTGCAGCATCAGCGGCTCGTCGTAGCCGTTGGCCTCCATGAAGGCGACGATCTCCGGGTTGGCGAGCCAGTGTTTGCCGTTGTTTTCGTCGCCGCCGATGTGAATGAACTCGTCGTCGAAGAGCTCCGCCATTTCGGCGAAGAATGCGTCGAGAAAGGTGTAGGTCTCCTCGAGGATGGGGTTGACAGTGGGGTCGAAGATGCCCCAGCTGCGCTCGATCTCATAGGGCCCCGGCGCGCTGGCCAGCTCGGGGTAGGCGGTGAGCCAGGCGGTGCCGTGGCCGGGAAGGTCGAACTCCGGCACTACCCGGATGCCGCGGTCGGCGGCGTAGTCGATGACCTCGCGAATCTGGGCGCGGGTGTAGTAGTAGCCATCGGAACCGAGTTCGTGAAGCTTGGGCAGGACCAGACATTCGACCCTGAAACCCTGGTCGTCCACCAGGTGCCAGTGGAGGACATTGAGCTTGACCGCGGCCATGCCGTCGAGGTTGCGTTTGACCATCTCCACCGGCATGAAGTGGCGGCTCGAATCGATCATCAGACCGCGCCACGGGAAGCGCGGATGGTCGACGATCGTGACGCGCCGGGAAGGTGACGCCGTGCTGCGTCGAGCGTCAGGAGCTGGAGCAGTGTCTGCAAGACCGCGGAGGGCGCCGATGTCGGTGACCGCCGCAGCTCGATGCTTTCCGGGGTGACCGTCAGCCGGTAGCTCTCATCGTCTCCGACATTCAACGATCCGGTGCGCTCGGCGACGACAGTCACCGATGCGGTCTGTGCGGTCCGAGAGTTGGAGAAAAACGGCGTTGTCGAAAAAGATCGCCGAGCGGTCTGACAATCGGCGCAGCATTCGCCGTACGCCGCGCTGCAACCGGGGAGTGGCGCCACCTGCCTTCGATGGCAACCGCAAATCCCTCATCGATTTCGAAAACGCCGGCGTTCAGCTCGATTTGTGCGGGAACGGGCATGAGATCGAGAGTTGTGGAGGTGGTTTCGGCTGCTGGTGTGGCTGCGGCGATGAGCATCGCGCAGAGGCAGAGGAACGGAATCTTCATTTTTCCCCCCAGAATTGATTTTGCTGAGAGCTTTATGGCAACTCATTCTCTCGCAACCGGACGATACATGCCACCTCTGCGGTAAGATTCTGGCAGCAAAAAGGAGACTTCGTGCAGCTCATCTCGATCGACTGGATCGTCATCGCCCTGTGCCTCGCAGCGGCCGTTGCGCCGGCGGTCTTTTTTGCGCGGCGGGCCAGCACGGGAACCGCGGAGTTCTTCGCCTCCGGCCGATCCGCACCGTGGTGGTTGATCGGCACCTCCATGGTGGCGACCACCTTTTCCACCGACACTCCGAATCTGGTGACCGATTTCGTGCGCACCAAGGGCGTGTCGATGAACTGGGCGTGGTGGGCCTTTCTGCTCACCGGGATGCTGACGGTGTTCTTCTACGCCCGGATGTGGCGCCGCTCCGGGGTCCTCACCGATCTCGAGTTTTACGAACTCCGGTACTCGGGGCGGTCGGCCGCCTTTGTGCGCGGTTTCCGGGCGGTGTATCTGGGCCTGTTCTTCAACTGCGCCATCATGGCGTCGGTGACTCTGGCCGCGGTCAAGATCGCCAACGTCATGCTCGGCTGGAGCCGCCTCCAAACGGTCATTGTCTGTGGTCTCATCTGCATCGTGTTCTCGGCCATTGCGGGGCTGTGGGGCGTGCTCGCGTCGGACCTTGTCCAGTTCTGCCATCGCCATGGTCGGAGTTGTCGCCGCGGCGTACGTGGCGTTGTCGCAGCCACAGGTCGGCGGCCTGAGTGGGTTGGTGACGAAGCTCGACCCCGCGACGTTGCGGTTGTTGCCCGACTTCTCTGACTGGGGGCTGACGCTGACGGTCCTGGTCATACCACTCACCATCCAGTGGTGGTCGGTGTGGTACCCGGGCGCGGAGCCCGGCGGCGGCTCCTACATCGCACAGACGGATGCTGGCGGCGAAGGACGAAAAGAACGCCATGGCCGCGACCCTGTGGTTCAATATCGCCCACTACGCCTTGCGACCGTGGCCGTGGATCATCGTTGCCCTGTGCTCGATGCTGGTCTTCCCGACCCTGGCAGACATCAAAACTGCCTTGCCCCACGTGTCCGATGATCTCATTGGCAACGACCTCGCCTATCCGGCCATGCTGACGTTGTTGCCGGCCGGGCTGCTCGGTTTGTTGGTGGCCTCTCTGCTGTCGGCCTATGTCTCGACGATGTCCACCCACCTCAACTGGGGCTGCTCCTATCTGGTCCACGACTTCTACCGTCGATTCCTCAGGCCGGATGCCTCGGAGAAACACCTCGTGTGGTTGTCGAGGGTGATCACGGCGCTCTTGATGGTGGTCTCAGGGGCGACGGTATTTCTGTTGTCGACCGCCGGTGAGGCCTTCCAGCTGCTGCTTTCGATCGGCGCCGGAACAGGTCTGATCTATCTCTTGCGGTGGTTCTGGTGGCGGATCAATGCGTGGTCGGAGATCGCCGCCATGGCGGCGTCGTTCACCATCGCCTTTTCGCTCTTCGTTGCGCGCAAAGTCAGGGCTCGAAATGTCGTCCGACGCGGCCCTCGTGTGGTCGGTGGTTTTGACGACCCTGGTCTGGGTGGCGCGTGACCTTCTTGACGAAGCCGACGGACACCGAGACCCTGCGTGTCGTTTTATCGCAAGGTACGGCCTGCGGGTCGCAGGCTGGGCAAAGGTCGTCGGAACCGAAAAAGTTGTCGGACCTCGTGACAACCTTTCACTGGCGATTCTGGGCTGGGTTTTTGGCTGTACCTTCGTCTATTCGGCGCTCTTTGGCACCGGCGCCCTGTTGTATGGGCAGACCCTGCAAGGAGCGGTGTGTTTGACGGTGACCGTTGCCGCCGGTATCGGCTTGGCCCGGGTCGTACCAAAAATTTGGCGGGACGAGAGCCTTCCAAAGGAGGGCCGGGTTTGAAGCTTCGCCACCCTCCGACTCTCGATCCCGATTTCATGCCGGCGGAAATCTGGAATCGAGAGTATGAGGCCCGGGTTGCGGGTGATCCCGGGAGCCGGACGGTGGGCGTCGCCCTGGTCAGACCCGACGGAACTGTGTTTCGCCACGAGGTGCGGGTGCTGCCGCACGAGGGTGACAACGTGGCGGCGAACGTCCGTTTTCTCGAGCGAGCCGTCAAGTTCTGGTTGTGGACCGAGGGTGGATCGGGGATCGTCATCGGTGGACACGATGCCCTGGCGCGGGATATTTCTCGAATCTACAGACCGCAAGGCCCACGGGCGTTCGACTGTGATGTGGTCGCGCGGCGGATATACCTCGAACCCATGACCGTGACTTCGATGAGTCTCGAGCACCTGCCGGCGAGCCGGACCTCTTCGGTGTCGCTCGGCGGTCACCTCGATGGATGTCGCCTGGGGTTCGACCTCGGCGGCAGCGACCGCAAATGCGCCGCTGTCGTCGACGGCCGGGTGGTGCACTCGGAGGAAGTGGCGTGGAATCCCTACTTCGAATCCGACCCGCAGTACCACTTCGACGGCATCATGGATTCGTTGAGCCGTGTCGCCGTCCACCTCCCCCGGGTGGACGCCATCGGCGGCAGCGCGGCGGGTGTGTATGTGGACAATGAGCCGCGGGTCGGGTCATTGTTTCGCGGCATTTCGGATGCCGATTTCGATGTCGGGATCCGCCCCCTGTTCCGGCGCCTCCGCGAGGCGTGGGGCGGTGTGCCGTTCGAGGTGGTCAATGACGGCGAGGTGACGGCCCTGGCGGCGTCCTTGAAGCTCGATGTCCGGGCACCGCTCGGCATCGCCATGGGCACCAGCCTGGCTTCGGGCTACTGCGACATCGACGGGCACATCACCCCGCAGCTCAACGAGCTCGCGTTCGCACCGGTGGACTATCGCGAGGACGGGCCGGTGGACGAGTGGTCGGGTGATATCGGCTGCGGCTCCCAGTACTTTTCGCAGCAGGCTGTGGCGCGGCTCGCACCGCTGGCGGGAATCGAGCTGCCGGACGAAATGCCGTTTGCCGAAAGACTGGCCGAGGTGCAGTCTTTGATGCAGCAGGGAGACCATCGGGGCCGGCAGGTATTCGAGACTATCGGGTGCTATCTCGGGTACTCGATCCCGTGGTTCGCGCGGTGGTACGACATCGAGAACATCCTGATCCTCGGTCGTGTCACGTCGGGTCCGGGCGGTGAGGTCATCATCGATACTGCGAACCGGGTGGTGCGCGACGAGTTTCCAGAGAGGGCGGGGATCCGGCTGTTGACTCCCGACGAAAAATTCAAACGCCACGGCCAGGCCATCGCGGCGGCCAGCCTGCCGCGGATCGATGACTGGGAGAAGCCCATATGCAACTGAAGAACCCTGATGCTGACGTTTTTGTCCCGGATGGGTCGAGTCTGACCGAGGCCCTGGCCACGAACCACCCATCTGGCGGTCGGTGCGCACCAGGACGACATCGAGTTCATGGCCCTGCACGGCATTCTCAGCTGTTTTGGTCGGTCCGACCTCTGGTTCAGCGGCATTACCGATCACCCACGGCGGCGGCAGTCCACGAAGCGGGCCGTACGAGCAGTACTCTGACGAGGAGATGCGCGGGGTGAGGGCCGCCGAACAACGGAAGGCCGCGCTGATCGGAGACTACGCCTGCCAGGTCCAGCTCGGGTTCCCGAGCTCCGTTGTCAAGGACGGTTCGAACGACGAGGTGACTGTCTTCCTCAAGGCTCTCTTCGAGGGCGCTGTTCCTGAGGTGGTGTACCTCCACAATCCGGCCGACAAGCACGACACCCATGTGGCGTGCTTTCTGCGGTCTCTCGATGCGCTCCGCATGCTCCCCCGAGATGTCCGTCCGAAAAAGGTTTACGGCTGCGAGGTGTGGCGAGGCCTCGATTGGCTGTTCGATGACGACAAGCAGGCTCTCGAACTGCCTGATCGGGACAATATCGCAGAGGCGCTGTGCGGCGTTTTCGATTCGCAGATCTCGGGCGGCAAGAGGTACGATCTTGCGGTTCGCGGCCGCCATGTCGCCAACGCGACCTTTCACGAGTCACACGAAGTGGATCGGCAGGAAAAGCTCAGCTTCGCCATGGATCTGACACCCCTGATGGAGGACGATGCCGTGACCGCCGCCGATTTCACACTCGCCCTCCTGCGACGGTTCAAGGACGACGTCACCGACCGGATTGTCAGGATGAACCGGGGTTCGTGACCCGGCACAAAGGTCCGGTCACGTGGCTGCGATCGGGGAAAGTCTGCTCTCCGAGACCATCTTTCTCGGAACCAAGAGCGCCACCAGAACCCAGGCGTGGACGATCGAGTCGGCGGTGATCTCCAGCCCGTGGACAATGCGCATCGTCATGGGCAACCAGCTGGCTTCGATCATGCCCACGACGCCGACCATAGCTGTCAGGCCGGCGGCGAGGGCAACCATCAATCCGCGGCGGGACCCCGACCAGCTCATGAGGATCGGGATGGTGACGAGGAGAAAGAACAGACTGCGAAGCGTGACCGCGCCGAGTATGATGCCCTGGCTGGGCACCACGAGGCCGAGCTCACCCCCCTCGTAGAAATCTGCGACACTCCAGTAGATCAGGGCGCCGAAAAAGTGGTAAATGATCGGGAAGGCCAGCCACGCGAGGGCTGCACGCCACCACCACGCCGACGCCGGGCGGTCGCTGAAAACCGTTTCTATGGCGGCGGACTCGACGGATGGTCCGACGAGGAATGCGGCCGCCCCTGCGACCAGCGCACACGGGACAATGAAGAAGACGAGCATCGTGTCAGCGTGCCCCATGGTGGTGAACACGAACCCCTCGATCTGATTGTTGACGCAGAAAGAAATGTAGATGAAAACGAAGAGGATCAAGGTGCGGGTCGGTGCCGAACCACGGATCCCCAGGGCAAGCAGGTAGACGGCTCCTGCAAGGACGAGAGCGGCGACGAAACTGAGCAGGGGATTGTACGACTGCCCGGGAAAATTCGGGAACTCCATACCCAGACCCATGATCATCGCTCCGCTGATCATTGTGGCGATGAAGTAGGCTGTGGCGATCAGCGGGACCTTCCACAGCCAGGCGGTATTTCGGCGGTCGATGGCGGGACTCATGTCAGAACCTCCTCACTTCTTTTCGACGATTGACAGTTCGGCGATGGCTCGCGTCGCCCAACGGGTGCTGCCCGCGTAGCTCTCGATGCCGTGGTCGAGCGCCAGCCGACCGCACGGCGATAAGTGCTCTCGCATCGACACGCGGAGCCCTTCGAGATGGCGGAGGTATTTCTGCGCTTCGTTTCTGAACTCGTCGAGAAAGCACAGCGCCTGGCCGATCCCGAGACGCTCGATAAAGGCGAAGCGGAGCATCACGGAATCGAAGTGCCAGATCAGGTCCTCGTGGGTGACCGTCTTTTCGAGTTCGGCGTTGAGTACGGCGTCGCCCTTTTCTGTGATGGAGTAGACCAGCCGAGGCCTCAGGGAATCGGGGTTGTCCGTCTCACTAGTGACCCACCCCTTTTTTTCCAGGGCCTTGAGGGCGGGGTAGATCGCCCCAGGGCTCGAGGAAAAATTCCCCATCGGCGTCGTTTCAAAGACCTTTTTGAGGTCGTACCCCGACTGCGGATGCATGGCGATGAGACCGAGGATGGCGAGCCGCAGCGGGGTCAGGGGAGTGTCGGCGTTATTCATACGAATAGATATAATACGATTCGTACTATTTGTCAAGGGCGAGCGGTTCTTGGCCCAAAAGGAGCTGGGCTAGAATCATTTTCTATTCAGACGGAGAAGGCACATGAACACGACCTGGTTCGTCGCGGCCGGATTGATGATTGGAGTGCTGGCGCTCGTTGGTTGCGGTTCGTCGGAAAACGAGGTGCCCGCACCGATGCCGGTGGTTCACCCCGACATCTGGCCGGCGCTCTCGAGTCCGATGGGCTTCGACCCCGATGTCGAAGAGAGGATTGACGCTCTCCTTGCCCAGATGTCGGTGGAGGACAAGGTGGGGCAGGTGGTCCAGGGCGAGATCCGCCACCTGACGCCGGAGGATGTTCGCCAGTATCGTCTCGGATCGGTCCTCAACGGCGGCGGCGTGCAGCCGGGAAACGTCCGCCGGGCGGCCCCGGGGGATTGGCTGGCTTTGGCCGACGCCTTCTGGGAAGCGTCGATGGACACCTCGGACGGAGGTTTCGCGATTCCCGTGATCTGGGGAACCGACGCGGTCCACGGTCACGCCAACGTGATCGGTGCGACCATCTTTCCACAAAACATAGGTCTCGGCGCCACCCGCGACCCGGAGCTGATTCGCGAGATCGGCCGGGTCACCGCCACCGAAATGGCGGTGACCGGTCTCGATTGGGATTTCTCGCCGACCGTCGCTGTGGTCCGGGACGACCGCTGGGGGCGGACCTACGAGGGTTGGTCCGAAGACCCCGAGATCGCCGGCTCCTATGCTGGCGCCATGATCACCGGGCTGCAGGGCGCAGTCGGTTCGGGAAATTTCCTCGACGGTCACCACGTCATCGGTTGTGCCAAACACTTCCTGGGCGACGGCGGCACCTTCCAGGGAATCGACCAGGGTGACACTCTCTGCAGCGAGGCCGAGCTGCGAGACGTCCACGCCGCCGGGTACGTCTCGGCGCTCGAAGCCGGCGTGCAGACAGTAATGGTCTCGTTCTCCAGCTGGCACGGCCGCAAGCTGCACGGCTTTCCCGAGCTCGTGACGGACGTTCTCAAGGGCCGGATGGGATTCGACGGGTTTGTCGTCGGCGACTGGAACGCTCACGGCCAACTGGAGGGATGCGCCAACGACAGCTGCCCGGATGCTTTCAACGCCGGAATCGACATGTTCATGGTTCCCGAGGACTGGAAGGCGCTGCACGCAAACACCGTCGCCCAGGTACGGTCGGGGGAGATCGCGATGTCGCGTCTCAACGACGCCGTGCGCCGTATCCTCAGGGTCAAGATGCGGGCCGGTTTATTCGAGCGCGGCAAACCCTCGAGCCGGCCGTTGGCCGGCAGGACGGAATTGCTCGGCTCCGCCGAGCACCGGGCGGTGGCACGGCGTGCAGTTCGGGAATCCCTGGTGCTGCTCAAGAACGACGGCGGACTGTTGCCCCTGGCGCGGGCGCAGAAGGTGCTGGTGGCCGGCGACGGCGCCGACAACATCGGCAAGCAGTGCGGCGGATGGACCGTCACCTGGCAGGGCACCGACACCACCAATCAGGACTTTCCTCAAGGTTCGTCGATCTGGGACGGGATTCGAGACCTGGTGGATGGAGCCGGCGGCATGGCGGTGCTGTCGGTTGACGGGAGCTTTGACACCCCGCCGGACGTAGCTGTTGTCGTCTTCGGCGAGGACCCCTACGCAGAGTATCAGGGGGACCGGGAGAGTCTCGAATACGGTCTCACACGACCTCGGGACGTGATGCTGTTGCGGCAACTTGCCGCCAAGGGCATCCCTGTGGTGTCAGTTTTCCTTTCGGGCCGGCCGCTGTGGATCAACCCTGAGCTCAACGCCTCGGACGCCTTCGTGGCGGCCTGGCTGCCAGGTTCGGAGGGCGCCGGAGTGGCGGACGTGGTTTTCCGTGCCGCCGACGGCTCCATCGGACACGACTTCAAGGGCACCCTATCGTACTCGTGGCCCAGGACGGCTACCCAGACGCCGCTCAACCGCGGCGATTCGGAATACGATCCCCTTTTCCCCTATGGATTCGGTCTCACGTACGCGGATTTCGGCGACCTCGCCACGCTGCCCGAGGACTCTGGAGTGGCAACCCCCGACCTCAGCCGAACCGTCTATTTCAGGGGTGGCCCGGTGGCGCCGTGGCGGCTGTTCATCGGAGACGAACACAACTGGGCGGTCGAGGCGGGTGGCGGACAGACATCGACGTGGGACCGCGACAACCTGGTGGTCAATACTGTCGATCGGGAGGTTCAGGAGGACGCCCGCGTGGCGCGGTGGGCGGGCTACGATTTTGCTCACCTCTACCTTGAAGCCGCGACTGCGATCGATCTGACCCGGCAATCCGAAGGCTGCATGGCTATAGCCTGTGACCTGATGATCGAAGAGCCACCGAGCTCTCCGGTCTTGCTGGGCATGCGTTGCGGTGAAGATTGCGAAGGCCATGTCGACATCACTGAAATGCTGACAAGCATGCCGCCGGCCACATGGCAGACGATCGTAGTCCCACTCCGCGACCTGGCGGATGCGGGTCTCGACCTGGGGCACGTCACGACGCCGTTCGTGTTGGCGACAGAAGGCAGCCTCGTCCTTCGTTTTTCGGACATCCGACTGGTGCCTTGCGGGTGATAACGTTCGTCAGCCGATCAGCACCCGATCGATGGCGGCCAGTTCGTCGGTACCGAAACCGGGGTGCTCGAGGGCTGCGACCGCCTCCTCGATCTGCGAAGTGCGACTGGCTCCGATAAGGGCCGAGGTGACGGCCGGCTGCCGGAGCACCCAGGAGATCGCCATCTGTGCCATGGTCTGGCCGCGGGCGGCAGCAATTTCGTTCAAACGTTTCACCCTGGCCTGCACGTCGGAGGTGATTTGATCACGCGACAGATAGCTGTCGTCGCGAGCCGCTCGCGAGCCTTCCGGGATGCCACTGAGATAGCGGTCAGTGAGCAGACCCTGAGCAAGGGGCGAGAAAACGATGCAACCCACACCCTCCTCCGCTAACACCTGCAGAAGACCGGCCTCGACCCAACGATCGAGGAGACTGTAGTTGGGCTGGTGGATCAGACACGGTGTGCCCATCGAACGCAGATTTTTCACCGCTCGCACGGTCAGGTCGGGGGGGTACATGGAGATACCCGCGTAGAGGGCGCGTCCCGTTCGGACAATGAAGTCGAGGGCGCCCATGGTCTCCTCGAGGGGCGTTTCCGGGTCGGGGCGGTGGTGGTAGAAGATGTCGACGTAATCCAGGCCCATGCGGCGCAGGCTCTGATCGAGGCTGGCCACAAGATACTTGCGGGAGCCCCAGTTGCCATATGGGCCCGGCCACATGTCCCAGCCGGCCTTTGACGAAATGATGAGCTCGTCGCGATAGGGTACGAAGTCCCGAGCGTAAATCTCACCGAAGGTCGATTCAGCCGAGCCGTACGGTGGTCCGTAGTTGTTGGCGAGGTCGAAGTGGGTGATTCCGAGATCGAATGCGCGGTGGAGCATGGCGCGGGCGTTGTCGGAAGAATCGACGGCGCCGAAGTTGTGCCACAGCCCCAGTGAAACGGCGGGCAGTTTGATACCGCTGCGGCCGCAGCGGCGGTACTCCATGGAGCTGTAACGGGATTCCGTGGCCGAGTACTGATCATGGTCGTTCATGGGTCCCTCCAGACGTACGGGATGGACGTGGGGGTGTGTTCCAGGGAATCATCTCACATCCGCAGCTGGTATTCTGAACTCCGAAATCGAAGAGGGGGCACCGATGAGAACTCTTTTCCAGCTCGTTGCGTTGGTTGCATTCTCCGTTTCGGTCTGGGGTTGTGGACCGATGAAAGAACCTGCGGCAGAGCCCGACATTTTCGCCACCCGCAACGTGCTCTCCGCGATGGAGAGGGCCTTCGATTGGCAGATTGAACACATCGTCTACTCGGCACCTCTGCCCGATGGAGGCTTTCAAGACGTCAGCGACACCGAATGGGTTCGGGGAGCTTTCTATGCCGGTGTGGCGGCGGCTGCCGATGCCACAGAGAACCCGAAATACAGGGACGCTGTACGAGCGATCGGCGAGAAGAACGGCTGGCAGCCCGGACCGCGGCCGCGGCACGCCGACGACCACTGTATTGCGCAGGCCTACACGAGGTTGTATCTGAGCGAGCCGGAGCCGGTCATGATCGAGGCCACGGCCTCGAGGTTCGACGACATGATTGCCGAGCCGCGGCCGGCCGCCGAGGTGGGCTGGTCGGAGGACGACAACTGGTCGTGGTGTGACGCGCTGTTCATGGCGCCGCCCACCATGGCTCTTGTGAGCGCGGCCACCGGCGAGGAGCGTTACCTGGATCTCATGAACACAATGTGGTGGGAAACCTACGACTACCTCTACGATTCCGAGGAGCATCTGTGGTATCGGGACGGCCGCTACGTGATTCAGGAGGACGGGTCGGGCCCTCGAACGCCCAACAGCGCCAAGGTTTTCTGGTCACGGGGAAACGGGTGGGTTTTTGCCGGGCTCGCGTTGGTACTTCAATACATGCCTGCTGACTATCCCGATCGGCCACGATATGAGGTTCTTTTTCAGGACATGGCCGAGGCCGTGATCCGGGTTCAGGGGTCCGATGGTCTGTGGCGGTCGAGCCTGCTCGACCCGGACGAGTACCCGATCCCGGAATCTAGCGGCACCGGATTCTTCACATTCGGTCTCGCCTGGGGCGTCAACAACGGTCTCCTCGTCGAAGAGGAGATGCTGGCGGCTGCGCGCCGCGGCTGGCAAGGATTGGTCTGGGCGCAGCAGCCGGACGGGCGGCTCGGTTGGGTTCAGCAGATCGGTTACGACCCACGTTCGGTGTCGGCCGACGACAGCATGGAGTACGGAACCGGAGCCTTCCTGCTCGCCGGCAGCGAGATGCTCAAGCTCGCGGGTCAGTCGTCCTCCGCGAATCCTGTTGAGTAACTCGACAGGTCCGCGGGAGGATGCATGGCCTCGAGGCCAAGCGCCGACACGATGTCCCGATAGGTCACGAACTCGATCCCCGAATCGGCTACGGCCTGCCGAAACGCCTGTGAGGTGATGGCGTCGAGCTCCGCCTGGCGGTGGATCGCTACCCGGTAAGGATCCTCTTCGTTGTTCAAATCGACCATTGCGGACATTTCCGGTGTGTTCATGCCAAGGTGGATCACCAGCAGACTGAGACCGGGTTGAATGCTTCGTACGTGCGTGAGGAGGCTGGACAACTTGTCCTCCGGGGCGTCTGCCCAGATCGAAACCGAGGCCTCGCCGAAGTAGCGGGACAAGGCCGAGGCCGTACTCGGCCGCCAGTTCCTCGACAATGGCCCGAAGACCAGGGGTCGAGACGGCCGTCAACATGTGGTAGTCGAGATAGTCGACCCGAAGTCCCGCCGCGAATGCGCGGTCGATCTGCGCGCGAAGCTCCAACCTGACCTCGTCGAGATTGACGTCGGCCGCTTTGAAGTCGACCTCCGACGCGTGAAAGTGGCCGTTCCCATCTACCAGGGACGGCACCGCGGACGCGCCGGCGACGGGTCCCCACTTGTAGTGCTGCCACTCGGAGTTGAGGGTCAGGTGGATCCCGACTCCGACCTGCGGGTTGGCCTTGAGAATCTCGACAGCCTCAAGGTACCAGGGGCACGCGATCATTACCGACGTCGAAAACGGGATGCCGGTTGCGAGGAGCTCCCGAACCGCCAGGTTGACGGTGTGGGACATCCCCACATCATCGCAACGGACAAGGACGTGTTTGGAAGACGGTCGTTCGCCCGCAGCCAAGAAGGGGGGCGACCAAACGAGGAAGCCGACCAACCCGATGATCGAAACGACAGCCCACGACGCCTTATTGATGTTTGCGACCATGAGTCCGTACCTCCCCTTGAATCTCGGCCAATCGTAACGTTCCCGAAACCAGGTGTCGATCTTGGTGCAGGCGGTTCATGGCGGCATGGACAGCAGCTCACACGGTTCGCCGCTCTCGTCGTGTGGATGGCGGACGGCAGCATGAAACATCAGACGGTCGCAGAGAAACTTTGAGCGCGACCGCTTTCGCCGAACCCGCGTGCAGGTGAACTGAACCCCGGGCGGGCGGTCGTTTCAGGCGGACGGCGGCCCGTCCTCGAGCCACCGACGGAGGAATTCGTTGCCGACGGTGTAGTGACCGGACGGGTCTCTTCGAACGAGGCCGAGATTTTGGAGATTCGCCAGACTCGTACGGGCCTCGGTCGGTGGATCCGGCGGGGCGCCGCCAGCCGATTTCAGCTCGGATGCGGGATTGGTGGCGAGTTGGATCAGAATGGCGCGCTCGGCCTCGTTGATGAGATTGAAATCGACCGAGAAAAAGAACGACACCGCGCGGTCGTTGTGGACCTCTTCGATCGCATCGTCAAGAGTGCCGTGATCGAGTGCGTGGCGACACAACATCTGGATCAGGTAGGGGTGGTCTCCGCAGAGGTCTCGGATGCGTTCGATGTGCCGATCGGCGAAATCCGGCCGTGAAGCCTCCGGGAGCTGCGTCTGAAGAATCAGAGCGCGGGCGTCGTCGACATCGAGGGGACCAATCGCAAGCGGTGGTGTGAATCCGTCAAGAAACGGGGAGGTGTCCTCGCCGGCATCGGCAAGCTTCCACAATCGGCTGCTCGAGGCCAATACCGAGCGGATGCCCTCCCGCGACTGCAGCGCCCGACGCAGCTTTCTCAGCAGCGAGGGGTCCTGGCGGTTGAGGTTGATCAACTCCTCCACTTCATCGCACAGGAGCAACAGGCGCAGGTTTTTCGCAAGTAGCGCTCGTCGCATCCTGGCCAGTGAGTCGAAGCAGTCCTCCGACTGAATTTCTGCCAACGGGATGCCCGCCCCCTCGAGGTGCTCTTCAGCGTCGAGCAGTGCATCTGCAAAATCGAGGTGGAACTCTTCGGGCCGGTCCGCTCCCTGGAGGTCCCAGAAGACGGGAACAAACCCGAGATCCGGTGAGGTCGCCGCGATCAGTTCCAGCTGCTTGAGCAGCGAGGTCTTGCCGATCCTGCGGGTTCCGAGCAACCACAACCAGTTTCGATTCCCCACGAGCACTTCGTGGATCGCGGCCTTTCTTCCATAGAACCTCTCACCGCGAACCCACTGTCCGATCACGTACGGCAGCGGGACCTCGCCGGTGCGATGGGCGGACTCGGACTGTCGTGAGAGGACCGGCCCTCCACCGCGGTGGTTCTCGTACTCGACGTCGGCGATCAACCGATAGCCCCGCTTCGAAATCGTCTCGATATAGCGAGGGCTCTTGACGTCGTCGCCAAAGGCGCGCCGCAGCCCGGCAATGGATCGTGTGATCACCGACTCGGTGATAAAGACGTCGGACCACACCGCATCGGTGATTTCGTTTTTGGAGACGACCCGCCCGGCGTTCGACGCCAGAAACACCAGAACATCCATCAGCTTGGGTTCGAGTTGGATCACCTGAGCCTCTTGCGAAAGCCGGTTGAGGCTCGGTTGGACGAGCCAGTCGGAAATTCTGAATTCAGCGGCGGCGGGCGGCTCGGAATTTTTATAGCGGTCCATTTCCACGCATTCTATCCCGGACTCGCGTCGGAGAGAGGGTCGACGCCGACGGGCGCTATCCGAATTTCCTCGAAGAAGTTGTACCAGGGGCTGCCCTCCTCGACCCAGTGTTTGTCGATTTCGACCGCCGTCGCCACCATGACCAATGCACCATCGAGACTCATCATGAAGAGACTCCTCACCCTCTGGGTGGTCCGTGGCGTGTAGTGGTTGAGTTCGTCAATCCCGTCGACCAGCAACACCAGCCGGGGGCGTCCACCTTCGCGTTTCTTGAGCGCGCGGATGATCCTGCGCAGATCGTGCGCGAGATCGCGGTGGCCGTAGCCGGTGTGAGTACCCTCGGGACCCGCCAAGTGTTCGGGCCGGAGCTGATCGAAAACGGCCCCACTCACTGTCGAAAACAGCACGTTTTCTGGAATGCTGCGCAGGTTGACGTAGACGGGGAAAAAGGTGCTGGTGCCTCTGCCTGCCGACAGACGGTCTTTGAGATCGAGAAGGATAGCTGTTTTTCCGCTCCCGGGCGGTCCACAGAGCAGAATGCTGTTGTTGTGGATCGTGCTCAAGATGCGCTGGGTCAAACGCTCGGACCAATGATCGACCCGCGCCGGTCCAGAAGGTGTCATCTCCTCTCGACCGTGTCCGCCGAAACGGCGCACAAAGCGGGCGATGGCAAACGCGGAAGTGCGAACGATGTTCATTGGTCGGTTCTTTCGTCTGCCCACAGACAGGACGACTTCAGGGTCGAATCCTCCTCTCCCTCTCTAAACTAGGCAGAGGGGGATCGAGAGTCTTGAGGGTGTGATGAGGCTCCGATGAGGATTTTCCTCGTGCTAGGATCTTTGGGACTCCATGGTGGGCCCGGGCGCTGTTGACACAACCATGCAAGCTCGACTTCGACTCATGCTGCTCGCTTTGGTGGCCATCGCGCCGGCGATGACTTCCGCCCAGGAGACCCCTGCCACCTTCGAGTTCAGCTTCTCAAACCCCGGAGCGCGCAGCCTGGGTCTCGGCGGCGCGTTTGCAGCCTTTGCCGACGACGCGACCGCCGCCTTTTCCAACCCCGCCGGTCTGGTCCAGCTCGTCCGGCCGGAGGTGTCAGCAGAGCTTCGTCATTGGCGATACACGACGCCATACATCGAGGGAGGGCGATATGAGGGCGAGCCGACGGGGATCGGTCTCGATACCACCAGCGGTCTTCGAGCTTCGGAATCCGAAGAACAGCTGACAGGGCTGTCCTTCCTGTCGTTTGTGTATCCAAAAGGGAAGTTCTCCCTCGCGGTCTACCAGCATCAGTCGGCGAAATTCAAGGCCGAGACCGAAACCCAGGGTTTGTTTCACACCGGCGGCACCGGCACCGGGGTCTTTCGAACCCATGACCGTCGGTGGTCGACCGATCTCGATATCGTCAGCTATGGCCTGGCGGGCGCCTACAGGGTCAGCGATCACCTGAGTGTCGGTCTGGGTCTGGTGTACTTCGAGGGACGGCTGGACGCCCCGTTCGAGTGGACCTTTTTCGACGACTCAACGCTCGATGGCTTTTATGGACCGAACTCCTACCTGCCGGAGCGACGGCTGGTCACTGGAGACATGGCGATCGATGATTCCGACTGGGGGTTGAATGCGGGTCTTCTGTGGACCTTCGCCGAACGTTGGAGCCTCGGCGCCTTTTACCGCCAGGGGCCTGAGTTCGGTGTGGTGTACGGTGTTGTTGCCGGACCCATAGCCCCCCTGTTCGAGCCGGCGCTCACGGAAGGTGCGACAGTGCTGACGATCTCGACACCGATGCAGTTCCCGGACGTGTACGGTCTCGGTCTGGCCTACAGATCGAGCGACGGCAAGCTCGCGGTTGGCTTCGAGTGGGATCGCGTCGAGTACTCATCGATCTTCGGCAGCTTCGATCCGGTGGTCATCGAAAGTATCGATGACGACCTCGATCTCGGCATCGAGTTGGTGGCTGAAGACGGCGACGAGTTCCATCTCGGTGCGGAATACGCGTTTCTCGATCTCAAACCCGTGATCGCGGTCCGTGCGGGTGTCTGGCTCGATCCCGATCACCGTTTCCACAGCATCAGTACCGACCCGGAGCACCAGGCCCTGTTCCAGGCCGGGCAGGACGAGGTTCATCTGGCCCTGGGAATCGGGCTCGCCTTTTCGTCGTTTCAGATTGACCTGGCAGCCGACTTTTCGGACCTCGTTGACACCTTCTCGTTGTCGGCGATCTACAGCTTTTGACCACATCACATGGCAGCGACGAATATGAGGACCACCAACAAGATCAAAGCGGTGAGGACGGTGACCGGCACGTCGGCCGGTCTCGGTTCGCCGCTGGTACCGTACGGTGGTGTGTAGCCGCGACGTTGCGGTTCCATGGTTTTCCTCCTCTTGGCATCGATTGAGATGGTCACTGGGTCCTACCGTTTCATGGAGATGGCTGTGCCGTCGTTGGTGCGGTTGTCGATGACCGACGCGTAGGCGATCAGCCCCTGCCCGGACTGGACGTGGACCGTTGCATAGCCGGCGTCGATGTCGGTACGGCCCGCGATGCGGGCGAACGGTTCCTGCAGCTGCAGCCACCCACCGGGCCCCAGGGTCCTCGATCGTGACGCCAGCTCGACTCCGGAGCTGTCGAAGAACGTCACCCGCATACGCGCCTCGGTCTCGCCGGTGTTGACGAGACCGACATTGGTTCGGAAGAGGTCGTTTTGCAGCAGGTGCGGCAGCCAGACCGTGCCTCCCTCCCGGCAACTGTCCGCTCCTGAAATGCCGTCGAGAAACAAACCATAGGTGCCGAAGTCGCTCGCGTTGTAGGTTCGAGACGCGACCATGACCGGGCTCGAAGACTGAATCTCCACCGAACCGGAACCCTCCGCGCCGACCGAGGCCACGACGTCGCCGATCGTCCGTTGCTCGCCATCGTCAAGGGTCACGACAACGTTGCTGGAGGTCCCATTGTCGCCACGAAAACGAACGTCAACGGTCGCGGTTTCGCCGGAGCGATTGAGGAGACTGAGGTCTGTGCGCCACTGGCTCTCATGGGCACCCTCGCCGTGGACGGCGGCCGCGATCCACTGCAGATGATGCCCCTGGCCGGTTTTCATCGGAATCGAGGTGGGGTCCCCGGTCACATTGTCGATGACCGATGCAGAGGCGTAGACATCCTGCCCCGAGACCACCGTGATCACGGCATAACCGGAGGCGACGTCGTCGCGGTGGCCGAGCTTGAAAAACGGTCGGTTGAGCTGCACCGTCTGCTGGGGCGCGATCTCCCTGGTATGGCCGGTGATCAGCGAGCCGTCGCCGTCAAACAGAGCGATCTCGACGACCGCCGACCGCCGCCACTGATTGTGAATGCCGATGTTGGTGCGAGCTGCGTCGTCCTCCTGCAGCTGCATCAGCACCGCCGATTCGCCGGACTCGAGGCCACCGGTGGCGGTCACACCGTCGAGGGACTGGCCGAATGTTCCATCGATGGACTGGTTGTAGGTTCTCGAGGTCACGGTGAGGCCCTCCGATGAGAAGACCTGGAGAGGGCCGGAACCGCTCCGGCCAAACCACTCGACCGCGTCCGAAATCACGCGCGATTCTCCGGGCGCCAGCTCGACCTCGCGATCGACCGGTTGATTGCCACGGTGAAGCCTCAGACGGACGACGTTTGTCCTTGACGACCGGTTGAGCAGACCGACGTCGGAGCGCCAGGTGCTGTCCCCGACGCCGTCGGCATGAGCGACGGCAGGAATCCACGATTCGGCCGTCGCCGAGCCCACGGGCTCGGTGGAGATGCAGACCGTTTCCCAGAGATCATGGTCGGGCCACGATGTGATTTCGGGGAAGTCGATGGTCGGAGCGATGGGGTCTTTGTTGGTGAATATGACGAAGACGATGCCGTCCGAGCGCCACACGGCGAGAGTGTGGACGCCGCCGCCTCCCCCTCCGTGGCCGAAGACCTGGTGTTGATCGTTCGGATTCGTGAGCCAGCCGACGGTGTGGCCGGAATTGGTGAAAAAGTCCTCATTGACCCAGCCGCGTCCGTATCCCACTTCTTCTCCTGCGGCGAATGGAATAGACAGCATCTGATCGACCGTCCCGTTGTCGAGCAGACCGCTGGCCTCAGGGTCGTCGAAGAGCGCGGAATAGACCCGCGCCAGGTCGGGGGCGGACATCACCATGAGGCCGGCCGCGAAGGCGTTCTCGGTGATCACCGCGTAGGGATCACCTTCGAGACCGTCGTAGGTCGTCTCGGTGGGGGCCAGATCGGAGGGGAGAGTGTGGGGGAGGCGGGCACGAGACACGCCGACGGGCCGGAAGATGTTCTCGAAGACAAATTCCGGAAAGTCCTGACCGGTGACCTGCTCGACCAGCATGCCGAGCATGATGTAGCCGTAGTTGTTGTAGTCCCACGCCGTCCCGGAATCAAAGAGGAACGGATTGGCAACGATGTAGGATGCGATTTCCTTCCTCGTGGTTGGCTGCCCGACGCCGTGGGCGGCGGCGACCACACCGTCCACCTCATAGATGTTGTCTTCCGAGTACATGCCGCTCGTGTGGGTCAACATATGGTCCACGGTCACCGAGTCGAGGCGCGGGTCCACCCGCCAGTCCCACAGTGGATCCACTTCGAGTCCGGACATGACCTCCGTGTCGTAGGAGAGTGTTCCGTCTTCGATGAGCTGATGGACAGCGATCGAGGTGATCGATTTGCTGATGCTGGCGATGCGAAACAGGGTGGTGGGTTGGATGGGCTCAACGGAGGGGTCGTCCCAGGTGAATCCCCTTGCGTAGACGAGACGGCCGTCTTTTGCGATCGCCACCGAGCTGCCGCGGATAGAGTGGGTCTGCATGATGTCCTGCATCATCAGGTCCACCGCGGACAGTTCGGGGATCGCCTGTCCGGTGACACTCCACTGACGCTGGGCGGCCGCGGCGGCAGCCACCATCAACAGGGCTATGAGAACGGTGACGGTCTTTTTCGTGGTTTGCATGGCGAACCCCCTCGTCTCCATCAATGTGGGGTTTCGACAGCGCCAGCGCTTGAGGGAATACTGAGGTCGCCGTGAGGGTCTTTTGAGGCTTTCCCCCGTGTTACGATCCACACCATGAACCGCGTGGATCGTAATCTGTTCCGTGGTTCTGTGACGCGGTGTTTCGTGCTCATGGTCGCTGCCGCTGCGGCACAGCTGATGCCGAGATATTCGGTGGCGCAGGAAGCGCCCCCCGCGCTCGAGTTCAGCTTTTCCAATCCCGGCGCCCGGAGCATGGGTTTGGGCGGCGCATTCGTCGCTTTGGCCGATGACGCAACCGCCGCCTTTGCCAACCCGGCCGGTCTCGTTCAGTTGCTGCGGCCCGAGGTGTCACTCGAGTTGAGGAGGCGGAATTACTCGACCCCATACACTGAGGGGGGACGAGCCTCGGGTTCGCCAACCGGATTCGGTATCGATACCGTCGATGGTGTTCGAACCGCAACCTCGAACGAGACGACGTCTGGAGTGTCCTTTCTCTCATTCGTCTATCCGGGCACGAAGTGGTCGCTGGCCCTGTATCGACATCAGCTCGCTGATTTTTCGGTGAGTACGGAAATCAACGGTCTCTTCGGCGACGCCATTGAGGGCGGAACCAGGCGCTACGAAGACCAGCCGATAACCACCGATCTCGAAATCGTCGGAACTGGCCTCTCGGGCGCCTACCAGGTGAGTGAACGTCTCAGCGTCGGGTTCGGGCTGACGTACTTCGCGGGCAGCGTCGAGAATCATGGGGCGGCCTACTCTGTCGACAGCTTCCCGGAGACCTATTGGGACGAGAATTCGTTTCTACCCCACAGACAGATTGTGACCAGCAGCTTCGTAGTTGATGAAACGGACATCGGGTTCAACGTCGGCTTCCTGTGGCAGTTCGCCGAGAGCTGGCGCCTCGGGGGCGTGTATCGGCAGGGACCGCGATTCGACTACGAGCTCTACAATCGCGCCGGACCCCTCAACGATGAGCCAGAGGGGACCGTCCTCGAGGCCGTGACCGACCGCTCCATCGCCTTTCCGGATGTGTGGGGATTGGGCGTCGCCTACCGATCGCCGAATGGGAGTCTGACCGTCGGTTTCGAGTGGGATCTGGTCGAGTACTCGGTGATTCTGGAGACGCTTGATTCCGAGCAGGTCGACACGACGGATGTTGCAATGGACGACGCGAACGAGCTGCACCTCGGGTTCGAGTACGTGTTTCTGAAAACGAAACCTCTGATCGCGGTTCGCGCCGGGCTGTGGCGCGATCCGGACCACCGGTTTCGATATGAAGGCGACGATCCGTTCGCAAGTGCTCTGTATCAGCCCGGAAAGGACTCGTTGCACGTCACCGTCGGCGTTGGGGTTGCATTCAAGAGTTTTCAAATCGACCTCGGGGCCGACCTCTCGGATCGTGCCGACGTCTTGTCGCTGTCAGCGATCTACAGTTTCTGATCCTGTCTATCGGAGCCCGGCCGCTATGCGCCGGAGGGCCTCCTCAACCTGCACCGCACTCGAAATCCGTTCCGCCGGGTCCTTGGCGAGGCAGCGCAAGGTGAGGGCTGCGAGCTCCCCCGGAATTCCAGGCGCGATCGTCGACGGGTCGGGGGGGAGGGCGGTGCGCTGCATGGCAAGAACCTCAGCCACAGTGTTGGCCTCGAACGGCCGCCGGCCGGTTGCCATCTCGAAGATCACGAGCCCCAGCGCATAGAGATCGGATCTTTCGTCGAGCGGGCCCAGGGCGACCTGTTCGGGCGACGCGTAATGTGGCGTGCCGACAAACACGCCGTGCTGGGTGAGGCCCTGCTCACCGATCAAACGGGCAAGGCCGAAATCGGCGAGGTACGGTTCGCCATCCTCATCCATCAGGATGTTGCCGGGTTTGACGTCGCGGTGAAGGACGTTTCGTTCGTGTGCGGATGCCAGTGCCGATGCGAGCTTCGAAGAAATACTGAGAACCACCGGCACCGGAAGCGCCCCACACTCCGAGATTCTGTCGGCGAGCGTCCCTCCGTTGATCCACTGCATGGTGATGTATGTTCCGCCCTCATACGAGGCCAGGTGATAGGCACGGAGGATGTTGGGGTGGGCGAGATCACGTGACAGAAGGATCTCCTGTCGCACCCGATCGAGCGCTGAGGGGTTGGCCGTGTACTCCGGTTTGAGCAGCTTGAGAGCAACCCAGGTGTCGAGCATGGTGTCGCGGGCCTTGAAAACGCTGCCGGTCGCTCCCGTGCCGACTTCCTCGTGCAGTGTGTACCGGCTGTCGATGGTCCTCAGAGATATCGTGAGGTCCCCGCTTATCGAGGCAGACTGTGGCGGAGGTGCCTGTGGCGCGGTGTCCAGATCTTCGAGCCAGCGCCGCATGAAAAAACTCGGCAGCACATAGCTCCGGTCCTCATCGCGACCGATGAAACCGAGGTTTTCGAGCCGCTGCAGGGCGTCGTCCCGGTCGGCGGTGTCGGCCTTCATCACGGCGTGAAGTGATGCATCGGTAGCCCTCTCTTGCTCGGCAATCAACCGGAGGACCGTCTTCTCGGTGGCAGACAGCATCTCGAAATCGACCGAAAAGAAGTAGTTGATCATGCGATCGGTGGCGACCTGGCGACAGGCTTCGTCGAAATCGCCGGTCTCCAGGAAGCGTTTGCAGACCAGCTGGACCAGGTAGGGGTGGTTGCCGCAGCGGAGACAGATTTCGATCGCGTCTTTCTCGCCGATCTCCGGCCGAGATTCCGGTGTGGTGTGGTCCTGTCGAACGAGGGCGAGGCTTTCGTCGGTGGAGAGGCCGTTGATGTAGAGCGGTGGGCTGAAGCCATGGAGGAATGGCGATGTGTCGCCCCTCTGTTCCGAGAGTTCGCACAGCCGGACCGACGAGGTGAGCACCGAACGAACACCCTCCTGGGACTGCATGGCGCGCCGAAGTTTGCGCAACAGCGCGGGATCCTGGCGGTGGAGATTGAGGAGTTCCTCGACCTCGTCGCAGAGGAGGAGGAGCGAGCGCCCCTGGCTCGTGAGCAGGCGGCGGAGTCTGGCCATCGAACTGAAGAGGTCCCCGCTTTCGAAATCGGAGATTTGAATGCCAATATCGCCGAACCTTTCTTCGGCGTCGAGCAGGGCGTCCGAAAAGCTGAGATGGAGTTCTTCCGGGTCGTCGGCTCCCTGAAAATCCCAGAAGATCGGGACGTACTCTCGCCCGTCGGACGTGGCCAGAAACTCGAGTTGTTTGAGCAGGGACGTCTTGCCGATCCTTCGAGTGCCCAGGATCCAGAGCGAGTTTCGAGGACCGTCGAGGATTTCCTCGATCAGACCGCTCCGCCCATAGAAACGATCACCGCGGACCCACTGGCCGACCACGAAGGGGTTAGGTCCTGGCTTCATCGATTCCCGCGACCGCATCGACGTCGGCGGTCGTGATCTGCCGTCGTCCCTCCTCGTACATCCGGTTGACGAGAGCGATGCAGAGCCTTTGAACCCGGTACGGTTTGCGGTCGGTGAGCTCGATGATGCTGTCGACCACGGCACCGTCAAACTTGAAAACCCCGCCGGTCGGTCGTGTGATCAAGTCGATCGCGTGGTCCCGCTCGATCGGCGTGACCTCGATCTCCTCGAAGAAGTTGTACCAGGGGCTGCCTTCTTTGTCCCACTGCTTGCGGATCTCGACTCCCGAGACCACCGCGACGAGGTTTTCGGCAAAACTCTTCATGAAAAGGCTTCTCAGACGTTGGTTGACACGGGGGTCGTAGGCATTGAGTTCGTCGACCTCGTCGATGAGAAGCACCAGCTTGACCTGCTTTTCGCTTCTGGCCTTGAGGGCCTTGATCACCTTCCGGAGATCGTGCACCAGTTCGCGGTAGCCATAGACCGATCCCTGGGGAACATCAGCACCGACCGTCGCACCGTCGAGCAGTGGGGCCAGCTCGTGAAAGATGTCTTCAGCCAGGGTGGAGAAAAACTGCGACTCGGGGGTTCCCTGGAGATCGATATAGACCGGGTAGAACGCGTACTGCGGGTCGTCGAGCTCGAGCAGCCGCCGCCTGATGTGGTGTTGCAGCGAGGTCTTGCCGATTCGGCGTTCGCCGTACAACAGAAGACTGTTGTTGTGGATGGTCTGCAGGATCCTCTCGACAAGTTGTTCCCTTCCAAAGAACATTTCACGATCGAGCACCGGCGCGCCGGCGATGTAGGGGTTGAATCGCCGCGTGATGAGCTGGCGCCGGCGTCTGGCCCGGAACGCCCAGACTCCGGCGAGAACGGCGATCGGCAGCGCGGCTATCACGAGTTGGAACCAGAGTGATCTGTAGAACGGCACCGCGTAAAGGACGGTGTACTCTGCGCTCGAACTCAGACCGGCGCTGTCGGTGGCGGTGAGGGAGTAGACCGACCATCCTGAGCGGAGACGCTCGGTGAGCGTGAACTCGGTGACGAAGTACTCGCCCACAGCCTGGCTGGTGCTGTGTCCTTCGATCTGCCGGCCTTCAGGGCCCTGGAATCGGATGTCGACTGGAGAGTTGTCGATCACCACGCCATTCAGGCGAAAGTCCGGTGTCCTCACAACCTGGATCTTCATCCCGTCGGGCTGGTCGCTTCTGAAATCGGCGAAGCGAATCGCGGGGGGGATATTTTCGACAGTTCGCGATCCAAGCAGCCGGCTGCTGATCTCGCCGTAGGCTCTGCGGACCTGTCCGAGAGCCGCGACGTTTCCCGGGTCGATCGCGAGCACGCGGTTGGACGCCGAAATGGCGGCCTCGAACTCGCCGGCCGCGTACAAACTGACGGCTTCCTGGAGCGTGCTGTTCAGGGACTCCTGAACGACAATCCTCTTTTGAGCCTCGAGGATTCGGCGCTGAATCTCGGCTGCCGCTGCGTTTGTCGGATCGGCTGCGAGAACTCTCTGGAGTTGGTCGAGGGCCGCGGAGAACCGCCCTGACTGTTCGAGGTCTCGAGCCTGGCTCAACCCTGTCGTGACCGCGGCCTGCCGTGCGCCCGCATCTTCCTCGGCCCGGATCTCTGCCGCGAGGCCGGCCCGCGCCTGATCGAGAAGTTGTTGGGCCGTTGTGTCTGGTTGCAGCGAAAGGGCCTGTTGGAACAGGCTCGATGCCTCCGCGAAGTTGCCGTCGTCGAGGTCAGCTCTGCCGCGGCTGATCAGATCCGCCGCCCGGGCGCCGTCGAGTCGTTGGCGCTCCCGCCGAACGACCTCGGTCCGCAGTTCCTGCATCTTGGCGGTTGCGTCGGGGTTTTCCTGGTCCACGGCGAGACCCTCACCGAGAGCATCCATGGCTGCCTCGAGCCGGCCCTGACGCTCGAGAATCTCGGCCTCCCGGAGGCTTTCACGGACGATCTGCGATGTGCGCTCGCTCTCCATGTTGGCGACGTCCTCGCGTGCGTTGAGGGCCAACTGTCGGAATCGTTGCAGCTCCTCCATGTCCGTTTTCGAGGCTTGAATCGCGCCCAGTTGCTCCTCGGTCTGAAATGCCTGCAGCGCGGCTTCGTACTGCCCGAGATGGTGGTAGGCGATGCCGAGCTTGAGGTAGGGAAAGTACGCGACAACCTTCATCCCGTACGAACGGACTCGTGCTCCCGAGTCGCCCTTACGCTCGAGGGCCTGTTGGAGCTCCTCGACGGCGTCGCCCCATTTCCCATCGGCAAGGGCGGCTTCGGCCCGTGCATAGTGCTCGTACCAGTAGTCGGCCCAGGCGGTCGGGGCGGGCGCCCATAACGTGCACACGATCACCGCGTATGCAACCAGCACGCGACCTTTCATGTCGGAGCAACGCACCGGATGACGGTCACCGGCCTTCCGAGCCTGAGGCGCAACGGCGTCATGTGTGTGCATACGCTATCCCGCGTCGAGTGTAACAGGCGACACGAAGGCGATGGATCGTCGCGCGGCGTGACAATGGTGAGAAATTGGGTAGCATGCACTGTATGACGGATGTATCGACCAAGCTCGACGTGGACGGCATGACCCTCGACCTCGTCGTGGTTCGGAAGACGGGTGAAAAACATCAACGCGCGGCTCAACGGCTCGACGCTTTCGGTCAGCGCGCCGCACCGTGTTTCCCGAGGCGAGGTTCGCTCCGTGGCGGTGGAGCTCGCGCGGCGTTTGCTCCGCCGCGCCCGCGCCGACGCCGTCAACGGCGACGACTCGGGCAGGATTGTCGCTCAAAAGGTCGCAGCGAAGTTTCCGAAACCGCCCCGGGTGACCGAGGTCCGGTTCTCGACCAACCAGCGCTCGCAGTGGGGGAGCTACAGCCCGCGAACCGGGGTCATTCGGCTCAACGCGGTGCTCAAGGTGATGCCGCCGTGGGTCCTCGAGGCGGTTGTGGCGCACGAACTGGCGCACTCGGTCCACCCCGACCACTCGCTGGCGTTCTGGAAACTGGTGCGGTCGATCTGCCGCCACACCGATCGCGCGAATGCTTTTCTGGAGGGTGTCGGCTGGTTGGCCTCGTCGTGGGATGATCTGGAGCCCGCCGAGAGATCGCAGCTGGCTGGAAGAGGTAATCTGAAGCTCACTCAGGTCGGCGACTCGATTTCCGGCAGGGCGTCCATCCCGGCGTTGCGGGCAGCGGCGGACATGATGGTCCGGAGTTCGCCGCGAATATCGCTGCCGATGCGGCTCGGCTCGAAATCCGCGATCAGGCGATCGACCTCAGCGGCTGCCCTGTCGGCCAGGGTCGGGGCCCCCTCCTCCAACCACCGCGCCCGGCTCGTGCGGTCGATGACCTGGCCCGGGAACGACAGTTCCTTGCGGACGTGACGCCGCGTGTGGTCGGCGATCAGGAGGTGCTTTTCGGCCAGGAGCTCTTCGAAGAGCGGTCTTGCAGGGAAGTCGTCACGCGGTTCGATGCCGGCGCGCAGGCGGTCGGTCATGAGACAGATCTCGTGGTCCACGACCAACTTCTCCAGGCTCTGACAGCTTTCGAAATCGAGCATCCCGGGGCCGGAGACGTTGTCGATCACGGTCAGGGCGGCGAGGGTCGCGCCCATCCCGGTCTCGAGCCCGGCCTGGGCGTCGAGGGCCTTGGAGTCCGAGAGAGCGATATAACCCTGGGTCGGAAGCCCGAGGCGGCGGCCGATCTCGGCTGCCGCACAGGTCAACATGGTGGTTTCCATCGCGCCCATCGGGGTGGTTTCAAAACGCA
This sequence comes from Candidatus Sulfomarinibacteraceae bacterium, assembly GCA_963714885.1. GTDB lineage: Bacteria > Acidobacteriota > Thermoanaerobaculia > Thermoanaerobaculales > Sulfomarinibacteraceae > Sulfomarinibacter. The sequence goes on from CAVQQV010000034.1 coordinate 71,397, forward strand.
GATCGAAGATGGCCGGTGAGCCCCCGAACAGCAGTGGTGTTCCTGGGTTTGCCAGCTGCGCGATCACGACGCCAGAGAGCACCTCTGCCGTGTGCTGAATGAGGGTTCCGACGAGGGTGACCGGGGCCATGAAGCCGGTCAGGGGGACGGGAATGATTTCGACCGGGATGCGCAGCCTGGCGCAGTCGATGAGGTTGCGGCTGCCCTCGTCGGTCCAACGCAGCGGCGCCGTGGGACAGCAGGTGAACATGGCGACCGGTTTCGCGGCGAGGGCCTCGGATGAACCGCGGACGGCCAGCACGAGGTCGCGCATGACATCGAAGCCTTCAATAGTGAAGGCGCCGGTCACAACCGGTTTTTCGCAGTGGAGCAGGTTGAGATAGAGCCGATAGCTGTCGGCAATGGCCTCGGGTACGTCGGATGAAACCAGTGCCGTCGACTGGGCGTTCATGCGCTCGAGGCGGCTGACGAGCTTCGCGAGGGCGACGAGGTCGGAGGTCACCGCCGGGCGGATCGCGCCGCTTTCCCGGTCGAGGACATTGATGGCCGCTGACCCCGGGGTGAAGTGGGTCTTCTGACCATCGAAACAGTGGGTCTCGTTGCCCGCTACGTCGTACAGCGAAAAGCTGAGTGGGGTGGTGTCGAGCGCCGCTTCAACCAGACCCTCGGCAAAATGCACGCGGCCGTCGGCGCCCTCGAGCGCGCCGTGCTCCGCGAGCAGGGCCTTGGTCTGGTCGTCAACGACGTCCACCCCGACCTCGGCCAGCACGATTTTCGCCTCGGTGATGATTCGGTCCGCCAGGTCGTCGTCGAGCAGTTGAAACCTCGGTTGCATGGTCTCCCCCCGGTCCAGATCATTTCACAAAAGACTCAGTGTCGCTCGACACACTCCCGGACGGTGATGGCGGCGGCCAGGGCTGCGGCTCCGGTCCGGCCGTCGACGAAGGCCGTTTCCTCTCCCCGGCAGGCGCCGATGAAGGCCACCAATTCGGCTCTGAGCGGTTCGTCTTTTTCCACTTCGACCATTCGCGGTGCGATCTCTGCACCCTTCGGGCCTCGAATGAGCTGCGCCGACGAAACGCTCTGTTCGGCGTAGTCGACCGAAAAATACGACTCCCGCGCAAACAGCCGCAGCTTGCGGATGCGTTCGGCCGAAACCCTGCTGGCGGTGAGGTTTGCCACCAGGCCGCCGGGGAATTCCACCCAGGCGTGACAGAGATCGACCTTGTCGGTGAGCACCGGGACGCCGACGGCGCGGATCTCGGACGGCGCTTCACCGGCAACCGCGAGGGTGATCTGCAGATCGTGAATCATCAAGTCGAGAATCACGTCGACGTCGACGGAGCGTGCGGTAAAGGGCGACAGCCGCTGCGATTCCAGGTAGCGAACGCCGTCGGCCAGACCGAGGGCGGCCTGGACCGCGGGATTGTGGTACTCCACGTGGCCCACGGCCAGGACCTTGCCGGCGGCATCGGCAAGCGCGATCAGCTCTTCGGCCTCAGCCAGTGTGGTCGTGATCGGCTTCTCGACCATCACGTTGCACCCGGCCTCGAGCAGGGCGCCAGCCACCTGACGATGGGCAACGGTTGGTGTGGCCACAACCACGGCGTCGGCCGCCGCGGCCTCTGCTACCGACGAGAGGGCGGGCACCCCGTGTTCGGCAGTGATCTCCGCCAGTCGTTCGCTGTCGGTGTCGAAGGCCCCGAGGCACCGCACGCCCGGCATGTTGGCGAGGATACGGACATGGTGGCGGCCGAGGTGGCCGGTTCCGATGACGGCGGCGGTGATCTCTTTGCTGCTCATGGCGCGCAGGATAGCGCATCCGGGTACAATCGAGGGCCGGCGGCACGCCTGAGATTCGTGGAAAAGGCGTGGTTCGCCCCGAGGAGGCCCGATGCTCGATGTCAAAAAACTCTTGAAGGATGTGTTCGATCCCCAGCCCGGCGAAGTGGTGACCTTTGCCGTCGATCTGCCCCGTGACGGCGTTGCCGATCACGAGGGGTGGACGGCCCGCCGCAGCGATGGCCGACCGTTGGCGCAACGCCATGCTCGAGCTGGCGGCCGAGCGTGACTTCACGGTCCAACCGGTACTCTGCTTCGCCGCAACCGGCGCCAACAACGCCGACCTGCCTGAAACGGCGCGTCTGGGTGAGGACGATGTGGTGTTGGCAGAGGCGCTCTCTGCCTCGACGCTGGTCATCGCCATGACCGAGTTTTCGGCCACCGCCCCACTCTCGAAACTGGCCGAGGACCACCCCGATTTCCGCGCCGCCTCGATGCCCGGGGTCGAGGAACGGATGGAAGAAACCGCCCTCGCCGCCGACTACTCTGTGGTGGCGGCCCGGTGCCGGGCGATCTTCGACGCCCTCCAGGGTGCGAATCTGTGCGACGTGCGCTTTTCCACCGGCCACCGCTGCTGGTTTGACCTCCGTCACCGGAAGGCCGAGATGGACGACGGGTTCCTGCCGCGGGGCAAGGAGGGCGACCGAGTCATCAATTTGCCGTCGGGCGAGACCTTTATCGTGCCCTACGAAGGTGAGCACGAGGCGGTGCCGTCGTGGACCGCGGGTACGATTCCGGTCATCGAAGACGAGGAGTTGGTCCTCTTCCACGTGGTGGCCAACTCGGTGGTGGTGATCGAGGGTGAAGGACCGGTGGCCAGCCGCTATGCTGCGTTTTTCGACGCCGACCCGGCGCGGGCGAATATTGCCGAGGTCGCCTTTGGCGTCAACGACAAGGCCGAGGTCACCGGCCAGGTCCTCGAGGACGAGAAGGCGGGTTTCCACTGGGCCTTCGGCCGCTCGGACCACCTCGGCGGCGTGGTCGGCGTCGAGGACTTCGAGAGTCCCGAGAACGTGGTCCACCAGGACATCGTGTACGCGAAAGGCAACCCGATCCAGGTCGAACGAGCGGTTGTCATCTACCCCGACGGACGGCAGGTGGTGGTGATCGACGAAGGGGACTATAAGATCTAGGCGGATTTCGGATTTCGGATTTCGGATTTCGGAATTGGATTCGGAATTTCGGGCTGCGCTACTCTGAAAAGGTGACGAGGAGGATGACATGGCTGATCAACTGACACTCATGGAAGCGGTCGAGCAGCGTGGGCCGTATGCCGTTTGGGATCTGATGACCGAGGACGAACAGAAGGCGGCCGCGGTGGCCTTCTGGAACGGCGCTGACCGCGAAAGCCGCGCCGCTCTCGAGATGGCGCTCGCCAAGGACCTCAAGTTCCGGCAGCAGTCGGTGCGCCAGCTGGCCGCCGACAAGGTGGCCGGGCGTCTCGTGCGTCTCGCCGAAGCCCTCCCCGACACCGTGCTCTTCCAGTACCTGTTCCACCTCCATATGACCGACCGCGGTCGCTGATGGGTGGTTTTCTGGACGCGGTTGGACTGCCTCACGAGGACGGCGCCCTCGAACTTCCCGAGGACTTCGAGGGACCCGACGCAGCCAAGGTCGAGAAGTCTGCACGCGACCTCGCAGCGGCCGAGGGCCACGATGCCCTGGTGTATCTGAGCACCCTGTCGGTCGCCGACGGTGAGTTCTGGGAAGCCCTCGAACCCGTCCTTAAGGAATTTTCCGCCGATGGCTCTGCCATCGGCTAGTTTTGAGTTTTGAGTGTTGAGTTTTGAATTTTGAGTCGCTCCACGCTCCCCCGACATGTCAGGGTGATGCGTGCCGATAATTCAAAATTAAGAATTCAAAATTAAGAATTGGAATGAAGGTTGCGCTGTTGCGATCGGTCTCGTGGACCGTCAGAGCGGTCAGCACAATCCCGTCGGGCAGGGCGGGAGCGACCCGGTCGAAGAAGACTCTCGCGAGATTTTCGGCGGACGGGATGATGCCCTCGAGCCACGGGACTTCGATGTTGAGGTGGCGGTGGTCGACGTCGTTTACGACCACACTATTCAGAGACTGCCTTGATATCCTTCATGTCGATGAGATAGCCGCTGTCCGGGTCGACCTCGCCCGTGACGGATGCCTCAATCACGTAGTTGTGGCCGTGGCCGTGCGGGTTGTTGCACTTGCCGAAAACCTCGCGGTTCCACTCGTCCGACCGCTGCGGGTTGTGGAGCCGGTGGGCGGCTTCGAAGTAGACCTTGACCGTGACCGTGGTTGCCATGTTTCTCCCAAGAGGATAGCGCACACCGGTCCCGGAGTTATTCCTGGGAACAGGCGAGCCATGCCAATCTCGGTGCCCGAGGAGCATTCAGGAGCGGTATTCGTGTCATGCCTATCCGGAACGTCTACCCGAGAGGAGCCACCGCTTGACATTGTTGGCCCGATCCACAGTGCCGACGATTCACCGCAGGGCATCCAACAATGTCAAAAGTGGCACCTCCGCCGCACGCTCTTTTCGTCAATTCCCGCGGCGTGCCGGTCATCGCCCTCCCAGCAGTCTGCGTGGAATACTGCGGGTATCTCCGGGCGGCCGGGTCGAAAATTCGAAATCCGAAATCCGAAATCCGAAATTTGCGATGGCTCCCTTTCTCCCTTTCTCCTCTGCTACTCCTCATCCCTGAGGCGGCGGTAGACGTTCGGGCGGCGGTCGCGGAGGAACCCGAAGTGTTCCCGTGCTCTGCCGCACCACCTCGGCGTCCACCTCGTGCAGCACCACGCCGGGCTCATCGGCCAGTGTGGCGACGACCTCTCCCCAGGGGTCGAGGAGGCTGGTATCACCGCGGTGGGGGTGGCCCTCGGCCTCGCCGACCCGGTTGACCCCGAGCACCCACGCCTGATCGTCGATCGCGCGGGCGGCCAGCAGGGCGCGCCAGGCCCGGGCGCGGCGGGTCGGCCAGTTGGCGATCACGACGAAGAGATCGGTGGCGTCAGCCGTGGCCCGGAAGAGCTCGGGAAAGCGGAGGTCGTAACAGATCAGCGGCGTCACCCGGATGCCCTCGACGTCGACCGTTTCGACGGTGTCGCCGGCCTCGTAGTGCTCGGCTTCATCGACGAGTGAAAACGGGTGGATCTTGCGGTAGCGGAGCACCTCGTCGCCGTCGGGGGAGAAGATCCCGCAGACGTTGGCGGGCCGGGTGTCGCCGTGGTCGACGTAACCGGCCACCAGCCACACCTCGTAGGCGGAGGCGGTCCCTGCGAGAAAGGTCCGGATGGTCGAGGCGTGGGCGGCCATCTCCTGCGCCCGCATCGAGAATCCGGTGGCGAACATCTCCGGCAGGGCGATCAACCGCGCTCCGTCCTCTACCGCCTGTTGGATCAGTGAAGCCGCACGGCCAAAGCTCTCGGTGGGTTCCTCCCACGCGATGTCGAATTGGATGCCGGCGACAATCATGGGGCGGGGGGCACCGGCACCCGGCACGCCTGGAGGCGTTCTGCGAGGAGGACGTTGAAGATCAACTCCTGGCCGTCCTGCCAGCCGTCGCGCCACCGTTTGGGTTCGTCCTTCGAGGGAGTCGTGTCGTGAAAGGAGAACGACGTGCTGAGGAGCGACGCACAGTCGGTGGTGCCGAACCCACTCATCTTCTCGGCGCCCGCGGCGAACCCGGCGAGGTAATCGGTGTCGTCGCTGAGGTCCTCGGCGACATCTGCGGCCTCGTTGACGGCTCGGCGCACTGCGTCATTGACCGCGGCGTTGGTCTGTTCGGCCTGCCACACCGCGTACCGCGCGAGAGTCTGATCGTAGTCCGACGGCAGCGGCTCGGTTTCCCGGCCGTTCCATGAGTCGGAGTCGCGGGCGTCGTCGAGAGTCGGGTAGAGGGTGAGCAGTTCTTCGAATCGACTGACGATGGTCTCGTCATTGCCCGCCTTGATCTCCTCACGGAGCACGGGAACGATCAGCTGGACCTGGCACTGCCGTTCATCGAAGAGCTCGAACGGGCCTTCGACGCGCGAGGTGCGGAACGGCACGGCCAGAGTCAGCAACAGGTCAACCCGCTGTCTCTTGGCATTCACCTTGTCGATCTTGACAAGCTCGCCGGCCTCGAACCGGTACTGCGCCTTGCCGGCCACCCCGGCATCCCCCACCTGGTTGTCACTGTAGGTGCCCGCGCAGGCAGAGTAGACCTCGACCTCGAGAATGGCCCAGGCCCCTTTGAGCCTTTGATTGAGCCGGTCGTCGAGGTCGGAGCCGAAGCCGGACGCCGCGACCGCGAGGATGCACACCAGGGTTGATCTGAAGAGGGCCGGTTTCGACATTGACTCTCCCGAGACTCATTTTTGCCTACCCTTTCGAGGCTATCACGGGCTCTGCCATAATGCGGACGACTCATGAACGACCCGTACGCACCCTCAGCGGGTGGGGACTACCGTCCGTCGCCCCGCCGTCGACCGCCGCGGACTCCGGCCGTGTCGGTGATCATAGGGCTCAACGTCCTGGTCTTTCTTGCCTGGCAGGCAGCCTCGGTCATGCCGGCGCTCGAGGAGTTCATGGTCACGAACTTCCTGGTGAGCACGACCCATGTCATGCACGGACTGGCGTGGACGCTCCTCACCGCCGCCTTCTCTCACAGCGAATTCTGGCACCTTGCCATCAACATGTTCGTCCTGTGGAGCTTCGGGACGGTCCTGGAGCGCCTGTGGGGAACCCGCACATTCGTCGTGTTTTACACGGTCGCCGCGGTGGTCGCCTCGATCTGCCACTGCGTGGTGTCGACGGTGTTGATGGGCAACTCGGACATCCCGGCGCTCGGGGCATCGGGAGCGGTCAGCGGTCTCCTGCTCGCCTACGCGCTGTTGTTTCCCCGCCACAAGATCCTGCTCATGGGGATCGTTCCGGTGCCGGCTCTGATCGGGGTCCTCGCCTTTGTCGGGATCGACCTCTGGGGTCTGTTCGCGCAGACCAGGGGCGGAGGCCTGCCGATCGGCCACGGCGCCCACCTCGGCGGCGCCTTGGCGGGTGCCGTGATGTGGTTCTTCTGGTTGCGTTCGACCCGACCCGTGGAGCCCGAACCGTATCGCAGACCGCCCCAATCGGCGCCGTTGTTGAGTCCGGACGAGGCGCGCGAATTTGAACGTATCCGTATCAAGATCGAGGCCTATGGACCGCAGGCCCTCAATCCCAAGGAACAGTTCTTTCTCAACGGTATCCGGGAGCGGGTTCTGCGAGCCGGTGGCCACGATGCATAACCGCCTGAGAAGTGCGGGCTAAGGGAGGAACCGTGGAGCGCAGTGCCAAAGACGTTCGAATGGAGACCTTCGAGTCCTTCAAGGAGGTCTTTGCCAGCGCCCCCATCCGTCTGATGAGCCGGACGGTCAGCGCCATGCGGGCCATGGGCTATCACGACCTGGCCTCAGCCATCGGCGATCTCGACTGGCAGACCGTGCCCGAGGACGACCCGGAGGACCCGAACCTCCACCACGACTGGCAGAACCTGCTCGACGGTGCGTTTTCGCACGTCCACGGCTGGCTCAACCAACTCGGCGCCCATCCCCTCGGCTACAACCTCGACTCCATCGGTTTTCCGGCGGTGACGGGGGCGTGGAGCGGTCTGTGGTCGAAACAGCTCGGCATCGACTTTGAAAACGAGGCCCACTCGCCGCCTCAGATCGTGGTCTTTCACGGCGGCAACCAGGCGTTGCAGGCATCGCTGCTCGGGGTTGCCGAGGCGCGCCGCAACCGGGTCGGTGACAACAGCGCGGCGACCATGTTGGTGCCCATCCCCACGTTCTCGTGCCCGATGGACCAGATGGCCCTCCAGGGCATGCAGGTGTATTTTCTGCCGCCGGGTCGCGCCGATATGGACCCCCACGCCGATGATCTAACCCAGGTGCCCGACGGCGTCGATATCGATGGCGTCTATCTGATGCCGGTCAACAACCCCACCGGGCGGACCTTGCCGCCCGCCCAGATGAAGGCATTCGTGGACGCCGTGCTCGAGCGCTGGCCGCACGCCGGCATCATCCTCGATTCGGTGTATGTCCGTCTGCACCCGCAGTACGGCGAGCTGCTGGCGTGGTATCGCGAAGACCCTCGATATCACGATGCGGTGCTCTTTATCGATTCGTTGTCGAAGTCCCACGGGGTGACCGGTCTCAGGGCGGGCGCCGTCCTCACCCGCTCGAGCACGCTTCGCAACGGCATCATCCGGTACGCACAAAACATCATGGCGGGCCCCTCCAACGTCATGCAGGCGGTCATGCTGTCGTTGCTCGCGCCCTTCGCGCTCGGTGACGATGAGCTTGCTGAGCACCGGATCCGCCTGTCGCAACGCATCGGGCGCCACCTGCAGCGTCGTCGGCGGTTGTTGATGCGTGACGCATTCGACCGCTTCGGCGAGTTCATGGCAGAAGAACAACCGCTGCTGCCCGACCCGGAGACCTTTGACTGGGAGGGGTCGATGTACGCTGTCCCCAAGCTCTCATCCCGGTGCCGCGAGATGGCCGACGAAGGCGGTGTCTCGCCGACCGTGGCTTTCTATCTCGAGACCGGGATCGGCGGCGTGCCCCTCGAGGGATTCTGCCGCAACCCCAACCTCGAGCGTCACGGACTGGTGGTCAACGGCGATTCAAAGAGGCTGAAGGCCTTTCAGGAGGAGGCGAGGAAGTACGTCAGGCTGTCCTTCGGGATGACGCCGCCACCCAGGGAACGTTGAACGTTTCAAAGTTTTGACGTTTCAACGTTGGAGTGAGTGATCGCTGAAACGGCGAGGGCGGCGAAGCCGGCCATCAAGAATGCCGGCACCAGTTCGTAGAAGCTGTCGAGCCCCCACTGCTGGACCAAGCCACCACGACAGCGCGATCAGTCCGGCGGCTGCGACCACCGCAATCTTGTCTGCCGGCGCGAACGCGCGCGACACCTCGCCGACGATGAGTATGAGGGTTGCTGCCAGCAGGGCGATCCACCACGAGCGCCCGAAGGCGGCGGCGTTCGCCACCGGGTCGCGGCCCAGGTTCCAGATGACGGTCACTCCGGCCCCGGTGAGCATGGCCGCCAGCGCGCCGTGGCGGTTGACGGCGTTCTTGGTCAACGCGAGCAGGATGAGGGGCGCAAAGGCAGCCCCGAGCCCCGACCACGCGAACAACACGAACCAGAACACCAACCGCACCCCGGTCAAGGCCACCAGGATGCCGATCAGACCGACCACCACCACGGTGATTCGCCCCAGCAACAAGCTGCGACGGTCGTCTCGCGCCTTGCCCAGGGTCTCCTCGACGATGTCATAGGACACCGCCGATGCGGCGACCAGCAGCTGCGATGAAACGGTGGACAGGATGGCCGAGATCACCGCCGCCAGCAGAACCCCGGCGAGCACCGGGTGGACCAACTTGAGCGCGATGGCCATGAGTGCCTGTTCACCATCGGCGAGGTCGGGCAGCATGACGCGACCCACCAGACCGACGACGCCGGCGCCGTAGAACACCGCCACCCCCCACAGCATGGCGATCACCTGCAGGCGCTGCACCTCGCGGTCGTCCCGTGCCGCCATGTAACGGGTGATGACGTGCGGCATTCCGGGATAGCCGAGGCCGATGCCGAGCTGGCCGATGACAAAGCCCCAGAGGGCCGGTCCGAGGCGGTTGCCGCTCGCAGTCAGCAGGTGCGGACTGATCGAACCCAGCCCCTGAATCAGGGCATCGAAGCCGCCGAGACGCATGACTGCGTAGAGCGGCAGAGCGATCAGGGCACCGGCCACCAGGAGCCCCTGGAAGAGATCGGTCCAGGCGACGGCCCGGAAACCACCGAGGGAGGTCACCAGGGTGATCACCGCGGCGCCGATCACGACCCCGAGCAGGTAGCCGGTCCGCCCCTCGAGACCGAGAGACGAGGAAAAAGCCTTGCCGGCGGCGGTCATCTGCGCCGCCACGTAGCCCATCATGCAGACCAGGATGATGGTGGTGGCGGTGACTCTGAGGACGTTGCGCGGGTCGCCCCAGCGACGGGTGATGATGTCGGTGAGGGTGACCGATCCGTGGGCCGCGGACAGCGGCCGCAGCCGCGGCGCCACCACGTAGACGTTGACCAGATAGCCGAGCAGACACCCCGGGGCGTACCAGAGTCCGGAGACCCCGTAAGTGAAGGTCATTCCCACCGCGCCGAGGGTGACCCACCCCGATTCGGAGCTGGCGGTGGACGAAATCCCCGCCGACCAGGCGCCGAGCGACCGCCCGGCGAGGTGGAAGTCCTCCCCACCGTGGGTCCGTCGCGCGGCCCGCCAGCCGATGAAGAGCAGGACGCCGAGGTACAAGACCATCACCACCGCGACGGTCGTCATGGTAGAGGAGTCGACGGGCGTCATTGCCGCGGCTCCCGCTCCGGTCCGTCAAAGTGATTTTCGACGAACACCAGGATGACGAGGGCGAGCGGGAAGACCCACAGCAGCAGGTGGGCGCCGAGGCTGAGGTTGAATTGCTCCATCACAGAGGCCTCCGCGGAAAAGTGTAGCGCGCCCACCTCGGCAGATGAGGAATGAGGCAGTCCTACGCGTCTGGCAGCCGGTGAGGCTGCTCACAATCGTCGGAATGGCGTGCGTCTGCGGAGGCACGTCGTACGGCGCGTGCCTGGCATCCGCTCGGAAAGGCAGTGCGGATACGTGACGCGTGCGGCGGAGGTGCCATTTGCAGTATTGTTGGACACAGGGACTTGCAACAGGCAGGGACTTCCGGGCCAACAATGTTGCGGGTGGCTCCTCTCGGGAACGACGTTCAGAGAACTATGGCACCCCGGATGCCTCTGAAACTGGCCAATCCAAATCGGATGCTACACTCCGCCCAACCGGCAGGAGGCATTCATGAAATCTCTTCGATCATCAATTGCATGCGCAGCGATCGTCATCGCGGCGGCGACTCTTGGGACCGCCGCCGAGCCGATCCACGTCATGGTGAGCAACGACGATGGGGTCGATGCGCCCGGTCTCCAGGCGATCGTCGCGCTGATCGCGGCGGATCCCGCCTACCGGGTCACCGTGGTGGCGCCGAAGCACCAGCAGAGCGTGTCGGGACACGGGTTGGTGACCCGGACCGAAATCGAGGTGGTCGAGCACGCTCCGATCGCCGGATGTCCGGCGTGGTCGGTCGATGCGACGCCTGCGACGGTGGCGCGAATCGGTCTGACCGCTCTCTTGGTGGACGACCCACCCGATCTCATCGTGTCGGGCATCAACCACGGCGAGAATGACGGCCTCGGGGCCTGGACCTCGGGGACGGTCGCGGTGGCCCGCGAGGGCGCCCTGGCCGGTATTCCGGCGGTGGCAGTGTCGCTGCAACTCGATTGGTCAGACCCAAAACCGGATTTCGATGCCGCCGCCCGGTGGGCCAAACCGGTGATCGACGCGGTGCGGACGGAAGGGCTGCCGACCGGTATCTACCTCAACGTCAACGTGCCGCTCGACCCGGCGAAGGCCCGAGGCTACGGGTGACCAGGATGGGCCTCGACCCGTCGGAGGAGGCGCGGTATGTGCTCGCAAAGGCCGACTCCGACGGCACGCGCTGGTACAGCAGTCGGTGGAAGCCGCCGGTCGAGACCGAGCCGGGTGGTGATTCACATGCCGTGAACGGCGGTTGGGTCACGGTGACCCCGCTCGACCTCGATCAGACGGCGGATGTCGCCTTTCCGCTGCTGCAGCAGTTCCAATTGACGCCGCCTGTTCCATCCGGGAGCACCGGCATCGACTGAAATCGACGCAGGTGACGCGGGTACTGGGGCGCCCGACGTTGACACAACGACTGCGTCCACCTAGAGTTGGAGCCCCTGTGCGTGCCACGGGGCGGTGTGTGCGCGGACGATTCGGTCGCGCCGCCGTAGGAGGATCTGAATGGGACGTCGGATTACCCGTAAACAACTGAAACAGGATGACGAGTTCGTTTCCGCGGCGGAGTGGATTTTTCGTTGGGTCGCCGACAATCGCCGGCAGCTCCTGGCTGCGATCGGAGCCGTGTTTGCGGCCGCGATCGTGTGGTGGGGCGTGAATGCCTGGATGGGGACGCGAACCGACGATGCCTCGCTCCTTCTCTACCACGCGGTGCAGACATTCGAGGGCGACGCCGCTGCCGGGTCCCTGGTGCCGGGGGGCGACGTCGATGCCGCCCAGATCGAGTTCCAGCAGGTCGTGGAGAGCTACGGCCGTTCCGATCAGGCCGACATGGCGAAGCTCTATCTGGCGCGAATCGCGCTCAGCCGCGGTCAGACGGACGAGGCCCGTTCGGTCTTTGTCGATCTCAGCCAGAAACACGGCAACGACGTGATCGGCCGGTTGGCCACCCTCGATCTGATCGACCTCCGCATCGCTTCAGGCCAGGTTGAGGAGGTTGCCGGTGAGCTCGAGGCCATGATCGTCAGTCAGGATGGCGGTCTGCCCCGAGACGCCGCCCTCTACAAACTGGGCGAGGTCTTTGTCACCTCCGGAGACCCGGAGCGCGCCCGGACCTACTTCGAACGGCTGGTCGAGGAGTTTCCCGAGTCGCCGTATCTCATGAACGCCCGGCTCAGGCTCAACGAGCTCGGCTAGAAATTGATGAGCTTCGTCGAGACTATCGCCGCCAAACGGGACGGAGGAGCTCTCGACCGAGAACAGATCGCGGACTTTGTCCGCGGTGCGACCGACAACTCGCTGCCACGGGAACAGCTGGCCGCGATGCTCATGGCCATTTGTTGCCGCGGCATGAGTGCCGACGAGACCCGGTGGCTCACCGATCGGAGATGCTGCGCTCGGGCGAGGCCTGGGATCTCGCAGCGGATCGGCCCGAGGTGGTCGACAAGCACTCCACCGGCGGCGTTGGCGACACCGTCTCGTTGATCCTGGCGCCGCTTCTGAGCGCGGTCGGCGTCCCGGTGGCAATGATGGCCGGCCGCGGCCTCGGGCACTCTCAGGGGACCCTCGACAAGCTCGACGCCATACCGGGTTGGAATTCCAACCGCAACCGCAGTCAGACGCTCGAGATTAGTGGATGCATGCGGCGCGGCGATCATCGCCCAGACCGACGATGTGGCGCCGGCTGACCGCACGCTGTATGCCCTGCGCGACGTTACCGGCACGGTGCCGTCACTGCCTTTGATCGTCGCCTCGATCATGTCCAAAAAGCTCGCACTCGGAGTCGGATCGCTGATCCTTGATGTGAAGTGGGGATCGGGTGCATTTCGCAAGACGATCGATGATGCCCGCGAGCTGGCGGCTGCCCTTCGCCAGGTGGCGGTGGACAGCGGCGTCAGCTGCCAGGCCGTGATCACAGACATGAACCAGCCGTTGGGGCCCGCGTTGGGGACCGCATGTGAGGTGCACGAGGCGGTAGCTATCCTCGGCGGCGGCGGCGATCGCCTGCTTCGGGAGGTGACGATCGGCTTGTCGCGCGAGGCGATGGTGCTTCGCGGCTGGGACCCAGCCGAAGCCGAGTCGGCGCTGGTCGCGGCTCTTGGCGACGGGTCGGCCCTCGAGGCCTGGCGGCGGATGGTCGTCGCCCACGGCGGCGATCCCGACCCCGAACGTTTGCAGCGGCCGATCGAGACGGTTGAGGTGGCGGCGACGGGCGATGGCTTCGTCGTCGGCTGCGACGGTGAGGCCCTGGGGAGAGTGGCTGCTGCGGTAGGCGCCGGCCGGCGCCGGGTGGAGGAAGAGCTCGCGCACGGGGCCGGCGTGCTGGTCCACGTACGGATCGGCGACCGGGTGGAAAGAGGGCAGCCCGTGGCGACCCTGCTGGTCGGCACGCGCCAGATCGACCGGTCGCGCATGGTCGATCGCATCCGCGACGCCTTCCTCATCGGCCCCGACGCGGTCGCTCCGCCACGGCTCATTCTCGGGACAGTCGACGAGGTATGATTGTTCGGTGATTGTCGCAGCGAATCGCATCTTGAGAGCAATTCAATCGAGACAGATGAGCGGAGGCGATATGGCGGACAGGAAACGGGCGTTGGTGACCGGCGGTGCAGGGTTTCTCGGTTCGCATCTGTGCGAGCGCCTGTTGGACGAGGGCCTCGAAGTGGTGTGTATGGACAACCTCATCACCGGTTCGCTCGACAACATCGAGGGGCACTTCGGTCGTGACGGTTTCCACTTTGTCCACCACGACGTGACCAACTTCATCCACGTGCCGGGAAAACTCGACTACATCCTGCACTTCGCATCGCCAGCGTCCCCCATCGACTACCTCAAGCTGCCCATCCAGACCCTCAAGGTGGGGTCGCTCGGCACCCACAAGGCGATCGGGCTCGCGAAGTCGAAAGGCGCCCGCTTCCTTCTCGCGTCGACCTCGGAGACCTACGGTGACCCCCTCGTCCACCCGCAGCGCGAGGACTACTGGGGCAACGTCAACCCGGTGGGACCGCGAGGGGTGTACGACGAGGCAAAGAGATTTGCCGAGGCCATCACCATGGCCTATCACCGGCACCACGGCGTCGACACCCGGATCGTCCGTATCTTCAACACCTACGGCCCGAGGATGCGGGCCGGCGACGGCCGGGTCGTGCCGACCTTTATCTGCCAGGCGCAGGCCGGGGAGCCGCTCACCGTCTTTGGCGACGGTTCGCAGACCCGTTCATTTTGTTTTGTCACCGACCTCATCGAGGGTATCTGGCGTCTTCTCAATTCCGACTACGTCGAGCCGATGAACATCGGCAACCCCGCCGAGATGACGGTGCTGCAGTTTGCCGAGGAGATCCTCCGTCTGACGGGTTCATCCTCCAAAATCGATTTCGTGCCTCTGCCGGAGGACGATCCCAAGGTGCGGCAGCCCGACATCACGCTGGCCCGCAAGGAGCTGGGTTGGGAACCGAAGGTGGGACTGGCAGAAGGTCTCAAGCAAACGATCGCGTTCTTCTCGGGTTGAGGGCGCCTCCCGTTACCTTTCGGACCGTCGAGGGGGCCCGGTGTTCACGGCGCGCTTCCCGGGAGGAGCCACCTTCAACATTGTTGGCTCGATTCGCCTCGGCGACGTGGATGGTCGTGCTTCCAACAATATTGAAAATGGCACCTCCGCCGCACGGGATGATGGCAATGGGGCAGTGGCCGGTTGCTGCGCAACCTGGCAATGGGGCCATGGCCGACCGCCTCATTGCCTCACTGCCTCACTGCCTCAAGGCTGCCGCGAGCACCTCGTCGATGGTGTGGACGAAGAGGAAGCGGAGCTTGCGGCGGGCGGAGGGCGGCAGGTCGATGAGGTCGCGTTCGTTCTCCGCCGGCATCAGGACCTCCCGTATCCCCGCCCGCAGAGCCGCCAGGACCTTTTCCTTGATACCGCCGACCGGCAGCACGTCGCCGCGCAGGGTGATCTCACCGGTCATGGCGAGGTCATGGCGGACCGGCCGGCCGCTGGCCGCGGAGACGATGGCCGCGAGGATGGTGACGCCGGCCGAGGGCCCGTCCTTGGGGATGCCGCCCGCCGGCACGTGGACGTGCAGTGAGTGGCCTTCAAACCAACCGTCAGCGATTTCGAGGGTCTTCGCCTGGGCCTTCGCCAGCGACAACGCGGCCGCCGCCGACTCCTTCATGACGTCGCCGAGCGAACCGGTCAGGGCGAGGTCTCCCTTGCCCAGGAGGGGAATCGCTTCGACCAGCAGGACCTCGCCGCCGACCGCGGTGTAGGCGAGACCGGTGGCGACGCCGACGCGGTCGGCCTTGAGCGGGTGCTCGTCGAGGAATTTCGGCGGACCGAGGAGACGCTCGACGGTGGCCGGGGTGACGCGGTGGACGGCAGGGCGTTTTTCGGCCACCTGCACCGCCACCTTGCGGCACACCGAACCGATCTCGCGTTCGAGGTTTCGCAGACCGGCCTCGCGGGTGTGGCCGCCGATCAACCGCATGAGCGCCGTCGTCGTGAAGTCGAGACCGTGGGCCGCGAGACCGTTCTCTTCAACCTGGCGCGGGATCAGGTGGCGGCGGGCGATCTCGAGTTTCTCCTCCTCGGTGTAGCCCGACAGCCGGATCACCTCCATGCGGTCGAGGAAAGCGGGCTGGATGGTCTCGGTGACGTTGCCGGTGGCGATGAAGAGCACCTTCGACAGGTCGTACACCACCCCCAGGTAGTGGTCGCGAAAGGAGTCGTTCTGCTCGGGGTCGAGCACCTCGAGGAGGGCCGAGGACGGGTCGCCCCGGACGTCGGCGCCGAGCTTGTCGACCTCGTCGAGCATGAAGACCGGGTTCGAGCTCCCGGCCTGGGAGAGACCTTGAATGATGCGCCCCGGAAGGGCGCCGACATAGGTTCGCCGGTGACCGCGGATCTCGGCCTCGTCGCGGACCCCACCCAGCGACGAGCGCACGAATTGCGCGGCCGAGCGCTCTGGCGATGGAACGCCCGAGCGAGGTCTTGCCGACGCCCGGCGGTCCCACGAAGCACAGGATCGGCCCCTTGCCTTCGGGCCGGAGCTGTCGCACCGCGAGGAACTCGAGGATCCGCTGTTTGACCTTGTCGAGGTCGTAGTGGTCTTCGTTGAGGATCTTGCGCGCGGCGGCGATGTCGAGGTTGTCGTCGGTGACCTTGCTCCACGGCAGCGTCGTCATCCAGTCGAGCCAGGTCCGCAGCACCGACGATTCGGCGCTTTCGGGGTGCATGGTCGCGAGCCGCTTGAGCTGCCGGCTGCACGGCCTCACTGGCCTCTTCCGAGAGGCCGATCGCGGCCGCCTTTTCCCGGTACTCCGCCATCTCGCTCTCGAGGTCGTCTGCCTCCCCCAACTCCTGTTGGATGGCGCGCAGTTGTTGACGAAGAAAGAACTCGCGCTGGTTGCGGTCGATCTCGCCGCGGACCTGGGACGACAGCTGCTGCTGCATCTCGGCCAGCGCGATCTCGCGCTCGAGGAGCTCGTGGACCCGGCGCAGCCGCGGCATGGCCTCGATCGTTTCCAGCACCTGTTGCGCATCCCCGACCTCGAGACCGAGGTTCGACGCCGCGAGATCGGCGAGGCGGAGCGGATCTTCAAGGGTCGAGGTGATCAGCAGCACTTCGGGTGAGATCTGACGGCCGATCGTGCTGACCCGTTCGAGCCCCTGTCGGATCGAACGGACAAAGGCTTCGGCCTCGAGATCGGCGGGCGCCGGTCGTGGGTTCTTCAAGGCGCGTCAGCCGGGCCTCGAAGTACGGGTCGGTGCGGCTGAAGTAGTCGACCCTGGCCCGGGAAAGACCCTGAACCAGAATGCGCACCGTGCCGTCAGGGAGCTTGAGCATGCGCATGATGGTCGCGACACAACCGGTTTCGAAGAGGTCTTCCGGGCCCGGCGCCTCGTGCTGCGGGTTGCGCTGCGTCAGCAGGAGAATCAGCCGGTCGTGGGCCAGCGCCTCGTCCACGGCGCGAACCGAGATCTCTCGACCGACGGTGAGGGGAATAATGGCAAACGGAAACATCACCGCGTCCCGCATTGCCATGACCGGCAGGACGTCCGGAATGTTCAAGACCTCCACCGTCTCGTTGTGGTCGGAAAACTCGGACGCATCGGCCATAGAGCAGCTACTCCGTTTCGGGGTGGATCAGTCTTCGCGGTGCATGAGCAGGTTTTTGAGTTCGTCCATGAACTGGCTGACATCCTCGAACCGCCGGTAGACGCTCGCAAACCGGACATACGCCACCTGGTCGAGGCGGCGCAGTTCTTCGATGACCATGTTGCCGATTTCCTCGGTGGACATCTCCCGAACCTCGCGCGACGCCAGCTCGCTCTCCACTGCATCGACGACCGCCACCAGTTCGCGGCGCGGCACCGGTCGTTTCTCACAGGCGCGCAAGAGCCCGTTGAGGAGCTTTTCGCGGTCGAAGCTGTCCCGACGTCCGTCGCGTTTGACCACCGTGGTGGGGACCTCGTCGACTCGTTCGTAGGTCGTGAAGCGCCGTTCGCACGATGCGCACTCGCGGCGGCGTCTCACCTCGGAGCCGTCGCGAACGTCGCGTGAGTCGACCACTCTATTGTCGTCGTGGCCACAGAACGGGCAGTTCACGCTTCGACCTCCTCACCAGTCGACAGGGATCCGACGTCGCGCGGTTTGATTCCCAACAATGGCAGGCACAAGAGCCCGATGATCGTGATCGGCACGAAACAGATCGCGTGGTAGGCGATGGCGATCGCCGTGGCCCGGTTGAGCTCGATGCCGAAGAACATCGTGAGCCCGATCTGGGAGGCCTTGTGAAAACCGCCGACGCCGCCCGGAGTCGGAACCGCGAGCCCGATGACCGTCAGGGTGACAATCAGGAACGTGGCCCTCAGAGGCACGTGAACGTCGAAGGCGAACAGCGTCATCTGCACCTGCCAGAAGATCACGTACCACATCACGAGCGAGGCCAGCGTGGTGATCAGGAGGTCGCGGGGCCGCTGAATGACGCGCATCCCGTCCAGGAAGTGTTCCAGAAAGTTCGTCGCCGGCTGCCGCCAGCTCTCGCGTATCCTGCCAACCGGCCTCGTCAGAACGTCGATGAACCGGTCCTGGTAGCGAAAGAGACCGAGCAGGACCAGGGTCCCGATCAGCAACCCGGCGCCCGCCACATAGCCGCTGATGGAGAGCACCTCGAGGTTGCGGCTCGCCTCCGGGCCCAGGTCCGGCATTGCCGGCGGCCAGATGATGAACAGTAGAAAGAAGAACACCACCGACCACAGGTCAAAGACCCGTTCGGTGAGGATCGAGGCCAGACTGGCCGATGCCGGGAAGTGTTCGCGGCGCGCCAGCAGCAGCGGCCGGATCAGATCACCCATCCTCGCCGGCAACAACGACAACGCCGCGTAGCCTACCGCCGTTGTCAGAAGGACGCTCGAGAGGCGGACCCGCTTGACCGGGAGCAGGATGAACTGCCAGCGAAGAGCACGCAGCCAGTACGACAGGAGGGCAATCAAACAGGCAGCAACCAAAAACATCGGATCGGCGGAGGCGATGGACTGCCCAACTTCCGCGAAATTCACGTTCCACAGGAAGACCGCCAGCAAGGCAACCATCAGGGTCAACGACACCGCAATGCGGACAGCTCGGTTCGCCATGGCCCTTAGGGTAGCTCAGTTGAATTATGAATTTTGAATTTTGAATTTTGAATTTCCGGCCCATACCCCCACCGACAGTGAACATTCGAGTGCTCAGGGCGGGTGGAATCACGCGACAGGATCGCGTCGGCGGAGGTGCGTGCGGCGGACGTTCGCAAGGTGGCTCCTCACGGCTAGCGTGCCGGGACAAGCCCGTGCCCGCGTCTCGCGTGCCGGCTCCGCTTGCACCATCCGCTATGATCGAAGGAATGAACGCGCCGACGCTCTCCCCACCCCTCGTGATCCGTTCCCACCCACTCTGTCTGGAACACCGTCCCGGGCTCGGTCACCCGGAGGCCCCGGACCGGCTCCAGGTCGTGCTCGATGCTGTGTCCGCCCGCGTCGGGGGCCGCTGGTCGGTGGATCGGGAGAGTCCAATTCCACCGGTCGAGGACATTCTCGGTGGGTTGGCCTGGATTCACGATCCGGCCTACATCGAGCGGGTGCGAGAAGCTTCTCTCAAGGGGGCGGGCTGGATCGATTCGCACGACTGCGGGGTCTCACCGGGCACCTTCGACGCCGCGGTTGCGGCGGCAGGTCTTTCGATGCAGGCGGCCCTCGACCTGGTCAACGGCCGGCTCACGAGGGCCTTTGTGGTGGCGCGGCCGCCCTCCCACCACGCCCATCGGGACCGGGCGTCGGGCTACTGTTTTTTCAACTCCACCGCTCTCGCAGCCGAGGTCATCGTTCGAAGTTGGAACCGACCGGTGGTGATCGCGGACTTCGGGGCACTTCACGGCGACGGTACCCAGCAGATTTTCTTTGATCGAGGCGACGTCGGATATGTCTCGGTGCACCGCTATCCCGCCTTTCCCGGCACCGGCGGCGCCGACGAGATCGGAATCGGCCCCGGAAAAGGAGCGACGCGTAACGTACCGCTGGCCGGCGGTGCGACCGATGACGTCGTGTGCCCGGCATTCGAGAGCGCCCTCAACGAGATGTGCGAACGCCTGCGACCGGCGGCGATCGTTGTTGCGGCGGGGTTTGACGCCCATACGCAGGACCCCCTGGGCGGCATGGCCGTCACCGCGGAAGGTTTCCGGCGCCTTTCGGCCGGCGCGGTGAAGGCCGCGGAGACCTGGAGCGAAGGCAGGTTGTTGTCAATTCTGGAAGGCGGATTCCACCTCGAAGCTCTCGCCAAAACTGCGCGAATTCATGCCGAGGAATTGGCCAATTCCTCGACCGAATTTCCACTCTTGGAATGAACTTGGAAAGTGATACGGATCACTTTCAAAAACAACTGTTGTCAATGATTTTGCGATTTTTGTGAGAAAAATGAGTCAACATTTTTCAGCTTCTGTTTGACCGTAGATATGCTGTGGTATATGATAATTACGATCGTATTTGGGGTTCTGGAACTGCGGTTCAGAGGAGGACACGCATGCGTTACAAGGGATGTGCTGGAGCGCTGATTCTTCTGACTCTCCTGCTGCCGATAACCGCGCAGGCCGAGACCATTTTCTGGCTCGATAGGCCGGGCGATGGTGCGACCGTTTTTGGTCTCGTCACGGTCACCGGTTTTGTGGTCGATGATGGCCAGCAGTGTGGGCCGCAGTGGACGTGGAACAACTGCCAGTGGGCCGAGGCTTTGGTCAGTAAAATCGACCTCTACGTCGATGACGAGTTCGTAGCGACGGCGGATCTGGATCAGCCGCGATACGACATTTTGCAGGCCTATCCGTGGTACGCCGGGACGCCGTACGCGCGCCCTGGGTTCGCCACCTCCTTCGATTCGCGGGATTACTCGGACGGGCAGCACACCCTCTTCATCCGCGTCACCTTCAGCGACGCGACCGTCGAGGATTACGGGTTGCGGTCGTTCGCGGTTGACAACGACATCAACCAGGCGCCCTTCGGCAATCTCGAGCTGCCGGGGACCAACCAACCCATGAACGGCGTCTTCCCCGTGACCGGTTGGGTGATCGACGACGAGACGGTGGATTATGTCGAGGTGCTGGTTGACGGTCTGGCCGTGGGCAACGCGGTGCTGGGCGTTCACCGGCCTGACATCGCCCACCTCTTCCCGACCGATCCCGACGCGGAGTACGCGGGCTTCATCCGCATGCTCAACACGACCGTCCTCAACAACGGCATCCACATCCTCGCCGTGCGGGCGGTCGACAACGAAGGCTCGTCGCGGGTGATCGGACGCCGCTTCGTCCAGACCTTCAATACCGGCTCCAACCTGCCGCCCTTTGGCGCGATCGACTGGCCGATTGCAAACCATGTGATGTTCGCCGACGGGTGTCGAACCGGTCGACGGCGTCCATCCCGCCCTGGTCCGGCGATGTCTACGACGACCCGAACAACGTCGAAATGATCATCGGGTGGGCACTCGACGTGGGCAGCCGGACCGATTTCGGCGGCGTCGCCTATGTGGAGCTGCTGCTCGACGGGGCGCCGGTGCCGTTGGACGAGAACCTACAACCAGAACACCAGCCTGCCGAGCTTCTGGTGGGATCCGGTGGATTCGACTTCAACTACTACGGCCACCCGAGAGACTGGACATCCACCGGCTGTACGCTGATGTGCCCAACTCGAAACACAGCGGATTTGCCTTCCTGATGGACATCAACTACCTCATCCTGGCGCGCGGCATACAGCGAAGGACTGCACTACGTCAAGGTGCGTGCGGGCGACATCGAAAACAACGTGACGGACATCGCCCAGATCCCGGTGATCTTCGACTGCAACGACGACGGTGACGATCCCGCGATCGGCGACATCGTCACCCCGGAACACATGGAGCTGGTGGCCGGTATCGTCGAAGTGACCGGTTTCGCGCGACGACACGAGGATCACTGCGAGCGGTCGAGATCTGGGTCGACGGCGATCTACATCGGCGATGCCGATTTCGGTCTCCCGTCGCCGGAGTTCGAGGAGCTCTACCCGTGGTTGCCGTCCAGCGTCACGCGAAACTCGGGCTTCCGCTATGAGCTCGACACCGTGGCGGCCAACCTCGCCGACGGCGAGCACAGCCTCGTGGTGTGGACCGAAGATCGCTACGGACGCCCGACAGCATCATCGGCGAGCGCCGATTCGTCCTCGACAACCAGAATCCCTGACGGGGAGCCCGAACCCGTGGAACCGCGACACCCCGCTTCGGCGGGGTGTGTGTTGACTCTCATCGAAGGTGGCGCGGCTGGCCTGATATCTCGCCAGGTTTCGTCACGAGGCGATGAGGCGCCGTGGCCAGGCGGGTTTCCTCGCCTTGGGGCGCGCAGCGTACTTTGCAGTACGTTGAGCACCCATTGTGAGGAAACACGTCTGGGTAGGTGCATCGTCGGCCGCAGTCGACAGCTGGTGAGATATGCAGGCTACAATGTGTGCCATCGGAGGTCAGTTTGAAGGCGCTCTATTTTGAAGAACACGGTGGAATCGAGAATTTGATGTTCGGAGATCGACCCGAACCCGAACCGGGGCCGGGCGAGGTTCGCGTCAGACTCAAGACCGCCGCTCTCAACCACCTCGACCTGTTTGTCCTTGGCGGCATGCCGGGCATTCCGATCGGTCTGCCTCACATCGGCGGCGCCGACGGCGCTGGCGTGGTCGATGTCGTGGGCCCGGCGGTGGCGGGCATCGAGGTCGGCACGGAGGTGGTGTTCGACCCCGGGCTGTCGTGCGGTCACTGCGATTTCTGTCGTGCCGGCGAACAGAGCCTCTGCGTGAATTTCGGCGTCCTCGGCGAGCACAGCGACGGGACCTTCGCCGAAAAGGTCGTGGTGGCCGCGGATTCGGTGGCGCCGCGGCCGGACCACCTGTCGTGGGAGGAGTCGGCGGCGTTCGGCCTCACCTATCTCACGGCGTGGCGCATGCTGATGACACGTGGCGGGCTGCGATCCGGCGAGACCCTCCTGATCCACGGGATCGGTGGCGGGGTTTCGCTGGCCTGTCTCCAGCTTGGGAAACTGGCCGGTTGTCGGGTGATCGTGACCTCGCGGTCGCCGGAGAAGTTGGCGCGCGCCCGCGAGCTCGGCGCCGACGAGGTGTTGCCGGCCGACGACCAGGTCGCGCGGGCGGTGCGGGGCCTGACCGGCAAACGGGGAGCCGACGTGGTCGTGGATTCGGTAGGCGAGGCGACCTGGATGCAATCGCTGAAGTCAGCTGCCAAGGGCGGCCGCATCGTCACCTGTGGCGCCACATCCGGCCCCAACCCGAAGGAAGAGATTCGACTGATCTTCTGGAATCAACTCAGCATCATCGGCTCCACCATGGGTTCGAGGGACGACTGGCGTCGCCTGATGGCGGCGGTGACCGGTCATCGCCTGCGTCCGGTGGTCGACGTCGTCGTACCGCTTGCCGAGGGTCGGACGGCCTATCAGCGGCTCGAGGACGCGGAACAGTTTGGTAAGATCGTGCTGTCCATCGATGGCTGAGCCGGCGCCAGTTCAACGAAGGCTCGCCTGGGGCCCTCATGACGCCGCGGCGCGCGAGCGGCCGGACCTCTAAATGACCGACGCAATGGATATCACAACAACCGAGGATCTCGAACCGAGGATCCTGAGTCGCCCGCAGCATCGGCTGTCGCGGGGAGACGTGTCGGCGGAGGCCCTGAAGGTTCTCTACAGGCTGCACCGTGCGGGCTACCTGGCGTATCTGGTCGGCGGCAGCGTGCGCGATCTCCTGCTCGGTCGCCGCCCCAAAGACTTCGACGTCGCGACCAACGCCCGTCCCCAGGAGATCCGGGGTCTGTTTCGCAACTCGAGGGTCATCGGCCGCCGGTTCCGCCTCGCCCACGTGTTTTTTCGCGGGCACGTCATCGAGGTGGCAACCTTCCGGGCCAGCCCGGAGCCGCCGGAAACACCGAACGACTGGGAAGAGGGCGAAGCCGAGACGACAGAGGAGGAGACGTCCGTTGAGTCACTGCCGCCGCGCCGCGAGGAGGTGGTCTACGGGACCCCGGCGGAAGATGCTCGGCGCCGCGATTTCACGATCAATGCGCTGTTCTACAACCTCGCCGACTTCAGCGTCATCGACTACGTCGGCGGCATCGAGGATTTGAAACGGGGGGTGATCCGCACCATCGGCGACCCCGACCAGCGGTTTGTCGAGGACCCGGTGCGCATGATGCGGGCGCTCGAGTACGCCGTGCGGTTGGGCTTCGAGATCGACCCGCCGACCGTCGAGGCCATCGAGCGTCAGCAGGCCCTGATCACGGACGCGTCGTCGCCGAGGTTGACCTATGAGCTTCTCGAGTGCCTGCGTTCCGAGCAGGCCGCGGGCATCCACGCCGCGTGGCGCCGCGCCGGCCTCTTTCCGCGGGCCTTCCCCGACCTCCCTCTGGACACCGACGAGAGCGTCCGGGTCCTCACCATGGTGGACGAACGGATCGCCGCCGGCAGGACGTTCGCCGATGCCAGTCTGATCGGCGCATTCTTTCTGCCCCGGTTTCTCGGGCTCGCGGAGGAAGAAACCGACGCCAACGGCCGCGTCAACAACGCGCAGCTCCTGGCCCGCCTGCGGGAGATCCTCGATCCGGCCGCTGCCAGCATGCACCTCTCGAATCTGACCATCCACCAACTCCACCAGGGTCTGTTCACCCTGACCAAGATGAAGCGAGCGCCGGAACGTGCCCGCCAGGTGCTCAAGCTCGCACGCCAGGACTACTTCCAGGTGGCCTGGGACCTTCACGGCTTTGCGGAGGCGCTTGGGTTCATCAAACCGGAGGCCCACACGGGCTGGGCCCGGGCACTGACCAGGATCCAGGGCGACGAGCCCGTGGAGCCAGTCGAGGAAGAGAAAACCAAGCGCCGGCGGTCACGGCCGCGCCGCCGCCGGCGGGGCACGAGCTGACCATGAGTGGCCGACCATCGCAGGCTGCCCGCCGAGCACACGAGCTCGGGCGGTTGATTCGAGAGCACGACCACCGTTACTACGTGCTCGCCGAACCGGCGATCTCCGACTTCGAGTACGACCAGCTCTTTGCCGAGCTCAGAAATCTCGAGGAGAGGTATCCCGAGCTGCAGAGCCCGACCTCACCCACCCGGCGTGTCGGCGGCGAGCCGTTGGATGGGCTCGAACAGGTGGCGCACGCTGTGCCGATGTTGTCGTTGGACAACAGCTACTCGCGCGACGAGCTGCACGCCTGGCACGACCGGGTATGCCGCGACCTCGGCCGCGAGCCTTCAGGGCTGGCCGCCGAGCTCAAGATCGATGGGGTATCGATCTCGCTGGTGTTTTCAGGCGGCAAGCTCGTCCGGGCGGTGACCCGGGGGGACGGCACTTTGGGCGACGACGTGACCGCCAACGCGCGGACCATTCGCGGTCTGCCCCTCGAGGTCGACGGCCTGCCGCCGTTCATCGAAATCCGGGGCGAGGTCTACCTGCCGCGCAGCGTGTTCGCAGAGCTCAACGAGGAGCGACGGTCGGCGGGCGAACGCGAGTTCGCCAACCCGCGCAACGCGGCGGCAGGCTCGATCAGGCTGCTCGACTCCCGGGCGGCTTCCCGTCGCCGGCTGGCCCTGTGGTGCTACCAGGTGGCGCAGACCGGCGCCGGCGAGCAGCAGAGCCACGTCGCGGCCCTGAGTTGGCTCGTCGATCTCGGTTTTCCGGTCAGTCCGGGTTTCGAACGATGTGCCGGCCTCGCCGACGTCGAGTCGTTCATCGACCGCTGGCAGGAGGATCGTCACGGCCTCGACTACGACACCGACGGGATCGTCGTCAAGGTGGACTCGGTTGCGGAACAGCAACAGCTCGGCCACACCGCGCGGTCGGTGCGCTGGGCCATTGCCTACAAGTTTCCGCCGGAGGGGCAGACCTCGGTGCTCGAGGACGTCACCATCCAGGTTGGCAGAACCGGCGTCTTGACCCCGGTGGCGCTGCTGCAGCCGGTCCGCATCGCCGGATCGACGGTGTCGCGGGCGACTCTCCACAATTTCGACGAGGTGGCGCGCCTCGATGTCCGGGTGGGCGACACGGTGTGGGTCGCCAAGGGTGGCGAGGTCATCCCGAAGATCACTGGTGTCGTCACCTCGAAGCGGCCGCCGGACGCCGCCGCCATCGCCCCCCCGACCGCCTGTCCGGTGTGCGCGACCCCGGTCGAGAGGGAGCCGGAGGAGGTCGCTCTGCGGTGCCCCAACCCGGTCTGCCCGGCGGTGACAGCGTCGCGCCTGCGGCATTTCGTGTCCCGCGGTGCGATGGAGATCGAGGGCCTGGGCGGCCGGACCCTCAATCAGCTGGTCGAGGCAGGCCTCGTCACGGACGAGGCATCGTTGTGGGATCTGGAGGCCGGCGTTCTCGCCGATCTTCCCGGGTGGGGCGAGGTGTCGGCGGCCCGCGTCCTGCGGGAACTCGACGAGGCGCGTCAGAGACCGTTGCCCCGACTGCTCTTCGCGCTCGGTCTGCCGCACGTTGGCGAACGAGCGTCCAAGCTCCTCGCAGCACGATTTGGCAGCCTCGAAAACCTCGCGGCCGCCGAGACCGACGACATGATCAACCTCGAGGGTATTGGACCGGTGATCGCCGACTCGGTCAAGAGCTGGATGGCGGCCGCCGAGAACCGCGAGCTGATCGCTCGATTGGTGGCGCGGGGAGTGAACCCGCAGGAGGAGGAACGGCCGGAAACCGAAGCACCGCTGGCGGGTCAGGTGTTCGTTCTTACCGGGTCATTGAGCAGTCCGCGACGCGAGATCAAAGAGCGGCTCGAGGGGCTCGGTGCCACGGTCGCGGGGTCGGTTTCGGGCAAGACCACATATCTCGTGGCCGGCGAGAACGCGGGCAGCAAGCTCGACAAGGCGACAGAGCTCGGAATCGAGATCCTCGATGAAATCGGGTTGGAGCGTATGCTCGACTCGTTTGGGAGATGACATGTCGGCAGTGATTTTTCTGGTGGATGACGACGACGGGTCGCGTGACGCGATGACCCGTACTCTGGAACGCGTGGGATACACCCTGCGTTCCTTTCCATCCGCCGAGGAAGCTCTCGAGCGGCTTGCCGAGGGCGATACGGTGGACGCCATCGTCTCCGATGTCCGCATGCCGGGGATGGACGGTTACGAGTTTCTGCGTGCGGTGCGCGCCGATCACCCCCTCCTTCCGTTTCTCCTGGTCACGGCCTACGCCGATGTCAATGCCGCGGTGTCGGCGCTGCAGGAAGGGGCCGACGACTATCTGACCAAACCGGTCAAGATGCAGGAACTGCGGCAGCGGGTTCAGCTACAGCTCGAACGTCGGGTCCTGTCCGAGGAAAACCGGCGGCTGCGCCAACGCCTCGAAAAGAGCTTCGGGTTCGAGGGCATCGTCGGCCATTCGACGGCGATGGAGCGGCTGCTCGAACGGGCGCGGGTCGCGGCGCCGACGCGTTCGACGGTGCTCATCGTCGGTGAGTCGGGGACAGGCAAAGAGTTGGTCGCCAATGCCCTCCACCAGAACTCGCCCCGGGCGGGTGGGCCGTTTGTCGCCATCAACTGCGGCGCGATCCCCGGGGAGATCCTGGAATCGGAGCTCTTCGGTCACGAAAAGGGGGCATTCACCGGCGCCCACCAGCGCCGCATCGGCCTCATCGAGCGCGCCTCGAGCGGTACGCTCTTTCTCGACGAGATCTCCGAGCTGTCGCCGGATCTTCAGGTCAAGCTGCTGCGGGTGCTCGAGGAGCGCCACGTCATGCGCGTCGGTGGCGCCTCGCAGATCCCGGTCGATTTCCGGCTGGTCGCGGCCACCAACCGCGACCTCGAAAACTGGGTTGAGCAGGGAAGATTCCGTCAGGACCTGTTTTTCAGGCTCAAGGTCGTGACCCTTGAGATTCCGCCTCTGCGGGAACGGCGGGAGGACATCCCGCTCTTCGTCCAGCACTTTCTCGAGAATTTCAATCGTGAGTTCGACCGGAAGGTCCGCGGTGTCCACCCGGCTGTACTGACGGCCATCAAAAAGAACCCCTGGCCCGGCAACGTGCGCGAGCTCCGCAACGTCATCGAGTCCATGGTGTTGTTCTCGCGGGGCGAGGAGATCGGCCTCGAGGACCTCCCGGCGGAGTATCGGGCGCCGGCAACGTCGTCCGGGGTTACCGCTCAGTCGACGGTGTGGGAGCCCCGGCCTCTGGCCGACGTCGAACGCGAGCTGATCCTGCGGACGGTGAACCACACCAACGGCCACCGCGCACGGGCGGCGGAGCTGCTCGGCATCGGCCTCCGCACCCTGCAACGCAAGCTCAAGGAGTACGGCGAGATCTCGCCCCGCGACCCGGACGAGGGCTGAGCAGGGGAGCCAAGGCGCAAAGGCGCAGAGGTGCAGAGGTGCAGAGGGCGAGCACATCAGGTAGGTGTTGAAATCACTTTGGCTCGAGATCGGGCTGCCCCTCCGCCCCGCTCCTCCGCTCCTCTGCCCCTTTGCCTGTCGGGTACGGCCTCGGGTGATAAACTCGTAGGTACGGGAAAGGAGCCGACCCATGGAGATTCCCGGCAAAGTTTCGGTCTACTGCCCACTTATCGACGCCAAAGGGACCGCGGCGACGTTGGTTTCGATTTCGGCCAATGGTCACTACCATGTCGAGGTGCAGATCAAGGGTCGAGTGCACGTCATGTTCCTGCCGATCGCCGGGACCGCGCTGTACTTCGCCGAGCCCGAACCGATCCCCGACGTGGAGTTCGAGATCGAACGTTAACCTGCTCACCTCACCGGGAGTCTACTGCGGACGGTTATAAGCGGCTTCCAGCCGCAATCCCGAGATATGCTGGCTGGCGCCGCGAATAAAATCCGGATGCCGCGCTGTTATAGAGGCGTGGAACTCGACATCAACGACGATTTCGGCAGCGGCTGGCTACAGGTGCTCGATCAGCTCGACGAGGCGGTGATCGTTCTCGATCATGAGCGTATCCTCCGTCACGTCAACCATGCGGCGCGGCGGCTGCTCGGATATGAGGAAGGTCAACCGATCGGCGGGCGCTGTCGGCTGACGACCCGCGGGGTCGACTGCGAAAACGCGTGTCCACTGACGTTTGCGCTGGAGAACGGCCTGAAGTCGGTTGAGGACTTTTCGACGGTGTACCACGCCGTTGACGGGCGAGCTCTGCACCTCGACGTCACCGTCATCCCGCTGGCAGAGGCCGGTGGCAAGTTTCGCGGGGCCGTGGAGATCCTGCGCCCGAACCACCCGCGGCCGGGCTTCTTCACCTGCGGTCAGTCCGACGTGGCCGCCGGTCTGCAGCGGCAGGCGGCGGCGTTGGCCGGCCGGGAGGGAGACGTCGTCCTGGTCGGTGAAGGGCCGTCGTGCCGCGACGTGGCCCGCACGATCCATCGTTTCTCGGGTCTGCCTGACGAATTGTTCAGCGAATGGAGCGGGGCCTGGCCGGATACGCCGCCGTGGCCCCCGGGGACGGTGTACGCCTTCGGCCACGGGCATTTTTCAGAGTTGGAGTCGGGCCGTCCGGAGGGTTGGCGGATCATCGTCGGGATGCTGACCCGAGAACGCGATCTGGACGGGCGCGAGGTCTGGGAGCTCCCAGACCTCGCGGACCTTTCCGACGATCTGAACCGGATGATCGGTGCGTGGGTCGATGAACTGGCGCCCGGGAAAAGCGTTTCCGCGGCCGCCCTTGAACGACTGGTTTCGATCGCTTGCGAAAGCGGGCTCGAAGAGGTGGAACGGATACTGGAAACCGCCCTCGCCGCCGCCTCCGACCGGGTTGATGTCCACCACCTGCCGGAGGACGGTCAGCGCACGGTGCTGGTGGACGAGCTCTTGAAGAACGACAAACCCCTGGCCGCGCTCGAAGAGCGGGTGGTGCGTGAGGTCGTGGAGAGGTGCGGGTGGCGGATGCAGGATGCCGCCGAGCGCCTGGGCATCTCCCGGGTCACCCTCTGGCGCAAGATGAAGGACCTCGGAATTAATTCGAAATTTGAATTTTGAATTTTTAATGTTCACTCAGCGACTACTCTTTTGAGAGGTCGCCCGAAATTCAAAATTCAAAATTTAGAATTCAGAATTGAAGAGTTCTACTCCTCGGGATCTGATGTGAAGCGGTAGCCGACACCGCGGACGGTGTGGAAGTGGAGGGGCTGTCTGGGGTCCGCCTCGAAGTGTTTCCGCAGACGGTGGATAAAGGTGTCGAGGGTGCGTGTCGAGGTGTCGAAGGAATAGCCCCAGACCCTCTCCAATAATTCGCCGCGGGTGAGAACCCGGCCCTCGTTTTCGGCAAAGAACCGCACCAGCATCACCTCTCGTTCGGTGAGCGGTACGGTGCCCTCGATGGTCGTGGCGCGCATGGTGTTCAAGTCGACCTCGTGCTCCCCGACCTTGATGGTCGGCCCCGTCGGTGCCGGGGTCTGCGCCCACGCGGAGCGGCGAAGAATGCCGCGGACCCGCAGCACGAGCTCTTCGACCAGGAAGGGTTTGGTCAGATAGTCGTCGGCGCCGACCTGGAGACCGAGGATACGATCGGCGTCGCTGCCCCGGGCGGTGAGGAAGAGGATCGGGATCCGGTTGCCGTCGGCGCGAAGCTGTCGGCACACATCGAACCCGTCGATACCGGGAAGCATGATGTCGAGAATCATCAGGTCAAAGACCGAGGACTGCCGCTCGAGGACCTCCAGCGCGGCCTCGCCGGTGCCTACGCACTCGAAACTGAATCCTTCCATTTCGAGGTTGCGGCAGAGACCGTCGGCGAGCGGTGCGTCGTCCTCGACCACGAGCAGACGCGTCGATCCGTTCCCGGTCTGGAGTTCGGTCATATCTCCATTCTATACCGCTTCAACCCTAAAACGTTGAATCGTTACCACCTTCGCCCTCACGGGCTGGTCGAGTTGAGGCCCACAAAGGTGCCGTCGTTGCGGCGGCACAGGATGCGCATGAGGGTGGCGAACCGGATTCCGGTGTGCTCGCTGGCGCCGGCAACCGAAAATACGGTCGGAAAACCGATGGCGTGAATTCTCACCCGCGGCCGGCCGTCAGGACCGGCGGTGTTGAGTTGATCGACCGTGCGAACGACTTCGTCGATCGACTGATCCGGTGAACTCGTCGCCGAAGACGTACATCGAGATCCGGTGATCGGGTGCTCGCAAAGGTGCGAATGGCACGGGTGATGCCCTCCACCGGGCTCGAGTTGGAAAAGACGTTCCACGATCGCAGCCGCTCGATCACCGCCTTGCGCCGCCCCGGCGTGTCGGGGATCCACTTGCCGGCGTACTGCGAGTACATGTACTGCCCCATGTCGTTCATCACCTGCATCCCCTTGACCTTGGGATAGGTGTCGAGGACCTGGGTCATCTTCTCGACGACCGCCGGCCAGGCGTAGTGGAACATCGAGCCCGAGGTGTCGATGACGAAAATGATGTACTCGCTGTCGATCGGGATGCCGCCGACGGCGGTGTCCTCCACGCGCCGCTGCCGGCTCTGGTCGAGCAGGCGTTTCATCTCTTCGGTGAGCTCCTGTTGGGCCGCCAACAACCGCCCCTCGAGGATGTCCTGGACCTCCGACAGTTGTTCGCTGCCGGCGAACTCGCCGCGGATGGTTTCGAGGTCACCCCGCAGGCGTGCGATGTGCGACTGGTCCTCGGAGAGCTGTTCGCGGCGCGTCTTCAGACGGCGCTCGAACACCAGCGGTCTCGCCCCTGATTTCGAAGAGCTCCGCCTCGAGGGCGGCGATGCGGCCGTCGAGGTCCAGCCGGGCCTCCTCGATGGCCCGCGGTTCTCCGATCTTGGTCAGCACCAGTAGCAGCACGATGGCGCCAAAGCCGCAGCAGATCACGTCGAGAAACGACAGTGAAAATACGTCGAAGCCCCTTCGTCGATGTCTCATGGCCAATCCTTCGCCAGGCTCATGAATGACCCCCTGGTGGCGATCGCGAGCTTCCAGAACTCGCTCGCGGCCATCGGGTCTCCCTCCATGGGGTAGAGGATGACGTTGACCGGGATCCCCGAAGGAAGCTGGTCGACGGCACGCCGAAACAGCCGCTCTCTTTGTTTGGCGCTGACGGTACGAGATGAGGTCGGTTCGGGGCCGACGGTCGGTAGCCCGTCGGTCAGGAGGATCACATTGTCGGGTCGGGGTTGCAGCGCGGCGGCGGCCGCGAATGCGTTGAAGAGGCTGGTGCCCTCGCCGGGGACCACGGCGCGCAGTGCTCCGACCGCGGTCTCGAGCGCCTCGCGGTCGGAGCCGTCGAGCCACACCGCGCCCCTCTCCTGCACCACGGGCCCTGCTCTGGTGTTGAAGGTGTAGATCTGGAACTGACTGTCGCGGGGAATCTGAGTCGAGAGCCAGTCGACGGTGGCCAGAGCCTGCTGCCACTTGGCGGCGCGGACCTTGTCGCCGTCCGGGAGGTTCCGCCGCCGGATGACGTCGACGATGGTCGTGCCGAGCATGCTCGCCGAGGCGTCGACCAGAAAAAGGATCCTGCGCCCGCCGACCTTGAGACCCGTGAGGTACTGCCGGTCGCCGTCCCCCACGTGGAGGCGCTCGCTGGCACCCGGTGTTTCGTCTGAGGGCAACGATGCCGACAGGCGACCGGCATCCTCCTCCAGCGACTTGAGGTCGGTCTGGAGCTTTTCGATGTGTTCGCGGCGGGCCAGGGTGGTGGCGTCGAAGGTCGCCAACTCGACCTGGATGTTCGCCAACATTTCGATCATTCGGCGCGCCAGACCCTGCGTCACGGCGCGCTCCTGATCGGTTTCGTCGACGGCGTTCCGGACTTCGACCAACCGACGCTGGCCGTCGAGGACCTCGGTCTCGAGGCGGTTGACCTCGGCCTGGAGGTCCTTCGTGACCCTCGTCTCGTGGTCGCGCACGGCGCCGTTGATGATCATGAACAGGAGGATCACCGCACCGAGACCACAGGTCATGGCATCGAGGAAGGACAGGCCGATCGGAGTGACGGGCCGCGCCCGCATCTCAGGGAACCATCGTGACGAAGAGAACCTCGAGCGGCGGCTCCCCGATCTGGAGGCGATCGCCGGTGGCGACAGCGGTGGATGATTCGACCGCAGATCCATTGACCACGACCGGCACACCCGGTGGCGCCTCGACGAGGACCGTGCCCCCGACCCGTCGAACAACGATGGGTCTCTGCGGGATACCGTCGGGTCCGTCCGTTTCCGGGTGTGCGGGCCCGCCGATCGCGAGGTTGATGGGTCTCTCCGTGATGGCCTGTGCGACGCCGTCCACCACCAGGTGGGTGGGGATGGCGGTTGCAGGTCCCGTGCCGGTCGGCGGTGTGACGGGAACGGTCACCGGTCCCGGCGGTCTGGCGTCGTAGCCGGGGAGTCGCGTCACGAAAGGCAGGGCATCGGAATCGGTCACGATCCGGTCGGCGTGGCCGAGGGCCGCGCTGCCGGCCGCCGCGGGGTGGAGGACGGCGATCTCCGCGCCCGCGGGTTCCCGGAGGTGTTCGACCAGACCGGGCACCGCTGCCAGGTGGTCGCTGACGAGGAGGGTGGTCTCTTCGAGATCGGCGTAGGTTCTCACCCAGGCCGACAGCATTTCCGTCACGCCGCGGGTGGCTTCGGCCATGTCGCGACCTTCGAGATCGATGGCGTGCTCGCGTCCGCCGGCGGCGATGGTGATGCGGGTGGTCTCGTGTTCCTGCAGTGCCTCGATGTGGCGGGGGAGATCGAGATAGAGCTCTTGCTCGGTGGCCGCGAGGTGCAGGGGGTCGAACCGGGTCTGCTGGACAAACAGACGCGCCGCGGTCCGCGCCCAGAGATCGTAGAGCCCGGAGAGACCGACCCCGTCGTGTTGCCAGACGCGGCCTCGAATGACCTCCGGCCCGCGCTCGATCTCGGTCAGGACCGCGCGGTGCAGGTGGAGATCGAGATGGAAACAGCGGCGGCGGCCGGCGCGATCGGCGGCGGCGGCGACCGCCAGATCCACCATCCCCCGAACCGGGATCTCGGCGGCGGCGGCCACCCCGAGCAGCAGGGCCATCTGTTCACTGCTGTAGACGCCGGGCAGGACCAGGATGACCTCGTTCGCTGTCGCGACCGATGGTGCTCCAGATCTCGGAAAGGTGGGCATGGGCGAGATCCGCCGTTCGCAGGTGGTGGGGAAACGGGCGTTCGAGAGGTTGGGTGCCCAACAGCTGCCAGAACCGGCTGTGGACCCGGCGGGGCTTGAGGCGCGCGGTGCGGCGGGCGACGTTTCCCACCAGCAGGCCGTCACCGTCGAGGACGGCGAGACCGGGGCTCGGCGCGGACAGGTTGCCCCGCGTACCGACCGCCGCCAACTCCCGAGTCCACGAGCACCAGAGCAACGCGTTCCATGGTGTCAGGGGGCCCGTCGCTGCGGTTCTGATGCCGCCGTGCCGGCCTGGAGGTGGCTGATCAGGTGGCTGTCGACATAGCTGTCGGTGTCGAGCACCAGGCGCTCCTGCCGCAGTTGGAGCTGGTGGAGGAGAAACATCAGGACGATCGAAATCAGGAGCGCGATGAAGGTCGAGTTGAAGGCGACGCCGAGGTTGCGGGTGACGCCGGTGATGTCTCCCTCGACGGCGCGGTGGGCGAGACCGAGGGCGGCGCCGATGCCGCGAACGGTGCCGATAAAGCCGATGGACGGGATCGCCCACGCGATATAGCGAACCATGGCGAGCTCGGAATCGAGACGCTCCGACTCGGTCTCCGCCGCGGCATGGGCGGTGTCGGAAGCGTCCTGGATGCTGCCCGTGGCCCCGAACCTGTGGAGGGCGGCGAGCAACGCGCGTGGCAGGAGCAGTCGTCGCTCGCCGTCTGGGAGGGCCTCGATCTGACGGGCGTACTCCCTGGAGTCCTCGGGGAGGATCCTCATGCCGTCGGCCACCGGCACCAGCTCGGTCTCCAGGAGCCGGCTCTCACGTGCCGTGGTCAGACCCTTGGAAGCCATGATGGCCATCGCCCACAGCATCAGGACGAAACACGCCTCCTGCTCGAAGTCCTTGACGATCACCCACACCGAGCGCTGCTCGACGTACTCCGGGTCGGCCGCCGCGTACGCCGCCTGTTCGGCGAGAAAGGCGTCGGCCCTGGGGCGGACGACAGTGACGTAGACCGCGTGGACGACGATGAGGGCGACGATGAGCGACACCAGTTGAAAAACGAAATCGACGGAATCGTTGCGCCGCATCGTGGCCTCAGATATCCGTCGGGAACGCCACCGCGGCATCGGCCGGCAGCTCTTCCGATGGTCTGAAGTCGGGAAGCGGCGTCACCGGGCCCGGGGCCGCCTGGGCGGGACCGGACGGGCCGTTGACGCTCGCCGGCGCGGGCGGTGGTGAGGCCCCGGCCGTGAGCAGCCCCGAGGAGAAGAGCAGGGCGGCGGCCAGCGCCAGAAGGGCGGTTGTGATGGCTGGTCGAAGGTGACGTTTCATCTTTTGCTCCAGTTCATTCGGCACTGCGTGCGATCCGGAACCCGAGGTCCGGTCGTGGTTGGTCGCCGCCGTCGCGAAAGGTCAAGCGCAGCTCGGTCACGGCGGTGTCCATCCAGCTCGCGCCCCTGATGACGTGCTGCCCCCCCGAGGGCGGTCCGGTGGGGTCCCGTTCGACCACTCCGGGCGGGCTCGGCGTGAATGTGTAGAAATCCTGCACCCATTCCGCAACGTTGCCGCCGAGGTTGAAGAGGCCGAGGTTGTTGGCCGTGAAGCTGTCTACCGGCGCGGTGGCCGGGTAGCCGTCCTGATAGCCGGGGACGGCGGCGTGAAGGACGCCCTCCGCCGACGCATCGCCGTAGTTACCGGCCCCCGGCGGCACCGGCAGCGAGTCGCCCCAGGCGTACTTCCTCGGCGACGCCGATCCTGCATAGCGCGCCGCCCACGCCCACTCGGCCTCGGTCGGCAGGCGGTAGCCAATAGGCAGCGGCGTCCGCGGCACCAGGGTGCCGGCCCGTTCCACGTAGACCGGCGGCAGACCCGCCTTTTCGCTCAGCCAGTTGCAGTAGCGTGCCGCGTCTTCCCAGGAAACGTTGACCACGGGGTGGTGATCGATCTCGAGGTTGTGGCCGCCGTAGGCGCCGGACAGGTGGCCGCTTGCAAACTCGCGGTAGTCGCGGTTCGACACCTCACTGACCGCGAGGTAGAAGGGCTTCGTGATCTCGACCTCGCGCAGGACCTCGTTGGCGCGGCGCCCGGGCTCGCGGCGAGGATGCGCCCATGGTCAACCTGCCGGGGTTGATCAGCACGAGCTCGGTCCCCTGGGGGCTGGAGATGGTCTGCGGCAGCCCCGCAACCCCGGCGGGCTTGAGCGTTGCCCGCACCGCCTGTGTGAGGCCGGGCTCGGGGGTGATGGTGGTCCGGAAAGGATCGTAGCCGTCGAGGAGGACCTCGATCGTGTGCCGGCGCGCCTCGAGCTCGAGGGTCTGTCCGGTCCGTCCCCGCGCGGCGCCGTCGATCAGGAGCTCGGCCCCCGGCGGCTGCGAGGTGATGACGACCTCGCCGGTCAACATCTCGAGGATGGCCCGAACCTCCAGCCTTTCGCCCGATGCCACCGTGACACCGGTCGTGAAGGTCTCTGTGACCGGCGAGCGAAACGCGCACCTCGAGAGGAACGTCGGGTGCGACAGTGAGGTCGAGGGGCGTGGTGCCGCGGTACTCGGATCCGACCGTCACCGTGGCGCCACTCGGCTGCGAGGCGATTGCAAGGCGGCCGTCCTCGGGCTCGAGGGCGATGACCCCGAGATCGACCGCCTCGCCGGCGATGATCCGAATCGAGCGGCTCGCTGTTTTGTGGCCGCTCTTGCGGATCTCGAGGGTGCGGGCCCCGGCTTCCACCTCGAGCGTGGCGGGGGTTTTCCCGACCACCGAGCGATCCAGAAGAATGTCGGCGCCGGCGGGAGAGCTCGAAACTGTGAGCGGCGCCCAGTTGGGTACCAGGTCCGCCTCGACGGCCAGCGGCGGGTCTCCGGGTTGGATTGTGATTTCGGTCGAGTACACAAGGTGGAGGGGGGCCCGTACCTCCACGGTGTGGTCGCCGGCGCTGAGCGCCAGGTCCCTGATCGGGGTGGCGCCGACTGCGCGGCCGTCGACCACCACCTGAGCCTGGCTGACCGGCCGAGATGTGATCGAGACCACACCGCCGAGAGGCTCGAAGGCAAAGTGCAGCGCCGTCGATTGGCCCGGCCCGACGTCGAACACGGCGTCGATGGGCAGGAAGCCGCTCTTCTCCGCCTGGAAACGGTAGGCCCCCGGCCGCAACAGATATCGTCCGCCCAACCGGGGGGTGATGCCGCCGCTGAGCCTCACCGTGTCGGCGGCGGGGTCGGTTTCGACCACCACTGACTGTGCGGTCAGCACGTACCACGCGCAGGCACCGAGGACGGCCAGGAGAACGGCCACCACGACCATTCGCGGGCGGAAGCGCAAGCGCCTTCGCGGGGCGGCGGTCCGCCAACGCGGGCTGAAGGCAACGGGTCGAATCGGCGCCGTGTCCGCCGGCCGGGCGCATGCGCTCGTCATCGTCCGAGCCGTAGTGGTCCGTGCGCTCGTCGACCATGCGTTCGACCGACAAGTTGCATGCCCCGGGTGCGATCCTGAACTCGACCCGGGTTGCTCCGACAGTGATCCGATCCCCGTCCTCGAGCCACCTCGAGGCGGTCAGGGGGACGCCGTTGCAGGTGATGGCCAGGGTACCGGGAGACGTCCTCGCGGGCTGGATGAAGATGTCGCCGTGGTCCTGTCCGAGGTGGGCCACCGGTTCCCCTTCGCCCTCTTCGCCGAGAGGAATATGGGGCCGATCGCCGCCCATGCTGAGCGGAAAATCTTCCGCTTCGAAGACCCGCCGCCGTCCTTCCAGGTCAACCGTCAGCGTGGTCACAGCTTCTCCGTGCACACCACCGTCACCGGTTGTGACGGGCCGCCGGGGCTGACGTCGAAACGCACGCGGACGTCGCGAAATCCCGCCCGGCTGCCGACGGCGGTGTAGGTTCCCGGGCGCAGTTCCAGTTCGCGGCGCGAAAAAACGCCCAATCGATCGACCCGGTAGATCACGACCTCGGTGAGGTTGTCCGATACCACCACCACCGGGATCGGGGTAGCGGCCACCTCGAGGATCTTCGCGAGACCCGACAGCTGGTTCTGCAAACGGGGGCCGCGGGGATCCAGCCCTCGTGCCTCAGCGAGGAGGTCGGTCGCGTCTTCGAACACAGATGGAGACAAGAGTCGTTGGGGGTTTCGGATGTGGTAGTCGAGCCGCTCATCGATGGAGGCCCGAGAGGCGGTTCTTTCGTGTCCCTCGAGCGCGCCCGCGGCCTCGGGATCGATCGACAGCACCTGCTCATAGATCTTCTCGGCCTCCCCCCAGTTTTCGGAGGTCTCGAGTTCCAGGCCTCGACCGATCCCGGCTGTGACCAGAGCGAGCCGCTCGGCGGCGGTCGTTCGCGCGAGGCCGTCGGCGACCTCGGGCGCCTCGGGGCGAAGGCTTGCCGCCGCTTCGAAATGTTCCCTGGCCGCCTGCCAGCGCCCGTCTTCGAGGGCCTTGAGACCGCTCGACATCGCCGCGGTGAAGGCAACCTGGTCCGGGGGAGCGGCTTGTGGTGGCAGGGCCCGGGCGCCTTGCTCGCGGCGAGGCGGTGAGGAGGGCATCTGCCGTGGCGGTGGAGTCGCGGCCGGGGTCGGGGCGGTCACCACCGCTTCCGGGCCGGTCTGCAGCGCGACCTTTGAAGTGTTGTCGACGGTGCCGTCCACCGCGGGGGGCTGCGGTCCCGCCGCCGGTTGGCGGGTTGCGGCCCAGCGCGGAAGCACCACGAAGACGCCGACGAGAGCAATGACCAGAGCGCCGAACAGCACGGCAAGACCGGTCCTCTTGGCCGGGGCCGATCGCCGGTCTTCACGTCCGCGTTCGCCGATGGCGCGACCGTTTATCCGGTCAGGCACCCTCGGTGGCGGTTGCAGCTGCGGCGGGCGCTTGTCGGACGCCATGCTCAACGAAGGCCGCCGGGCGGCGCTCCGGCATTCCCGGTCCGAGGGGCGCCCTTCGGCGGGGCGGGTTCATTCGGGTCGAGGGGAAGTCCGGTTTCGTCGCTCCAGATTTCCCGAAGCAGCCGGCGCCACTCCTGGTACTGGGTTTCGGCGGTTCCCTCGAGCCGCAGGGTCTGCCCTTGGACCTCGATCACCATCGGTTCCAGTTCGGAATCCACGGAAGCCGCCAACTCGCGGATCGCCTCGGAGTGGATCTTGGCCTCCTTGGAGGTCGAAATACCGGCGTGGATCGCGGCCATTCCGCCGATCATGGCGGCATCGCGGATCAAACCTGCGGTCGACGAACCGGGATCGGCGAGGGCGGCGCCGAGAATGGCCAGCCCACCGAGGATCTTCTGGGTCAGCGCCTTGCGTTTGAGGATCTTGTAGGCCTGCTCCTCTTCGTAGGTGTACTTGCGCCAGCTGTCGTAGGGGCCTTCCATATTTTCGTAGTAGGCGGCGTAGTTCTGATCGAGGGTGTCGATAAAGAGGTTCTCACTGGCGCGGAGGTTGTCCACCCTGGCCAACATCGGATCGTCCCTTGCCGGAAGACGCTTGACCGAGATGATGCCCTTCTTGTTGGTTGAGAGGTAGTGGTCGAACGGCTCCGGCGCGAGGTCGGCCGCAAAGCGGAGCCGCGTGACCTGCCGGATGTGCTTGAGCTCGCCGGCGCGATGTTTCAGTCTGACCTGGAGAAGGTCGTTGGAGATCTCGTTGTAGAGCGACTGAAACGGGTCGATCTTTGCCGGCTGGGTGCCGGCGTAAACGAGGTCGTTGGCCTCCGCGCGATAGCGCCGCTCCAACCAGACGCGCCCGGTGGAATCAACCGCTCGCACATCGAGAGCGAGCTTTGAGCCGGTGGAGAGGAGGATGGTCCCGGTGATCTCGAGGTCGGTGATGCCCTGGTTGCCCGGCAGCACCCGGACGGCTCCCCAGTGACCGGTGGCCTGCATCGTGTTCTCGAGCTGAATGGCCATGTACCGCGCCTCGGCTCTGCGGAGCTCGGGAAAGACATCCTCCGGCATCGGCTGGCCTTGGGCCGGCAGCCCGGGGTCGAGGACCTCGATCCCGACATCCAACAGCTGATCCCTCGGAATCTCGGTGGTGGCCTGGATCGCCTGGGTCTGCGACGGTCGGCCGGTGGACTGCGACGACGTGCACCCGGAGGCCGCCAGTAAAAAGGTCGCTGCCGCCATCACGGTCCACCGGTACCTTTTGATGAGCTTGCTCATGAGTCGCCCTTTGAGGATCCGCCCACCGAGGCCTTGTAGCGCCGGTACTCGTCCCAGAGTTTTTCCTTCAGCGCGGGATCTTCTTCGGCGATGGCAGCCTCTCTCAACTGGCGGGCAACGATGTCGTCGTCCGAACCGTCGCCGACGTCGGGTGGAACGGCCTGCGAACCCGCTGCCTCCGCGCTCGCGCCGCCGACTCCGCCCGAGCCCTCCCCTCCGGCTTCTTCGCCGGTGTCCGATGCCCGGCCTGCCCCCGCCCCGCTTGAGGCTGTCGCGGCGGGCGGCCCGCCGTCGCCGGGTCTCTCGGCGGCCTCGGCAGCGAGCCTGCGAAGCTCCTCGAGCATCTTGGCGTCGAACGCGCCGGCGGCCGCTGCGAGTTCGGCGTCGAGGGCCGCGGTCGTTTCATCGGCGGTGACCGCTCCTCCGCCCGGCGGCGACCCCCCGGATGAGGCCCCTTCTCCGCCGGCTGCGTCGCCGGTCCCCTCGGCCGAAGACGCGGCCGCACCCTCGGACGAGGCTTCTTCCCCGGTGCCGCCGCCCGCTCCGGCCGATCCTTCACCCGTCCCACTCTCTTCGCCGGAACCGGTCCCCGATTCCTCCGCGGGGGTCGTGGCGTCCGGGGATTTTTCGGCGGCCTCGGGCGGGGCCTCGGAGGTGGTCGGGCGGGACGACGCACAACCGCTCGCCAACGCCGTGACGGCGATGACGGCCAGAAGGATGATCAAGAATCGCAATTGTGTCATCGTGCACTGTTCTCCGTTTTTCGGTCCATTCCGAAAACTGTAGCAAGTTTCGGTCCACTGTGCCGTCTTGTAAAGACCGGCCGGTCCGGGCCTTTGCGCTGGGACGGCGTCGTTCGGCGTCTTCGGCAGGGTCCATATCCGTCATCCGCGGGCGTCGCATGATAAGATCCGCAGCCGTTCTGGAGGTGGATATGCGATTGATGTTGCGTTGGTTTCTCGTGCTGACCGCGGTGCTGATCGCTGTTCCGGCAACCGCCGGCAAGATCGGGTTTCTAGACGTCGAGAAGGCCGTGTCGACGGTCAAACAGGGGCAGGCCCAGATCAAGGCTCTCGAGGAATGGGCGAATCCCCGCCGGGAACAGCTCGAACAGTTGCGGGTCCGTGCGGTTGAACTCACCAATCAGGTGGCCGCCCAGCGCAACGTGGCGTCGCCCGATGTCATCGCCCAGCTCGAAGAGTCAGGTTGTTGCGGCGCGCCGGGCCTTCGAAGACGCGGGGCGGAACTTCAACCGCGATGTCGAAGCCAAGCAGAACGAACTGCTGGGGGACGTGGCCCTGAGACTGGGACAGGTGGCGAGCGAGTACGGGAAGGCCAATGATTTCGACGCCATCTTCACGCTCCAGGCGCAGCCTCTCATCTACATCGCGGATGCGGCGGACGTGACCGAGACCGTGATCCGGTTGTTTGACGAGCGCTATCCCGCCAACTGATCCGAGCACTACCGGTCGACCGGCTCTCGCCGCAGCCGACCGCCGATAGGCAGCGCGGGATATACTCGCGCCACCGATGGGTTGGCGAAACGGCGTTGTTGCGGCGGGATGTCTCTTCATTTCCGGTGTCGCGGGGTTTGCTGCCGATCTGCCGACGCCTCCTTTCGACCTCCGGGTCGTCTCCCAGGAAACGCCGCCCACGCTCGACGCCGGAGTAGCGGTCTCAGTGCCGTTGGTGCTAGCCAACGACGGGGCCGGAGACTGGTCCTCCGATGACGGTTTCTTCCTCGCTTACCACTGGTTCGACGAGGATGGGGGGAAGACCATTTGGGAGGGGCGCCGGACGGCATTTGCCCAGACCGTGAAGGCGGGTGGACAGGTCTCGATGATGGCAACGGTCGAGGCGCCGCGGGCGCCGGGGACATTCGCACTGGTCTGGGACGTGGTTCACGAGGGCGAGCTGTGGGTGTCGAGCGTCGACCCGACGCCGGTCGACGCGGCCATGGTTGAGGTGGTTGTCGGCCGCGCGTTTTCGGTGGTTGGGGGCGGCCGGCCGCGGTTGATGGTGGTGGGCGGTGAAATCGTCGTGCCGCTCGCGGTGCGCAACGACGGCACCCGCACCTGGGAGGCAGGGGAGGGCTTCGCCGTCTCGTACCACTGGCTGGATCACCGCGGTTTGATGATCGACCGCGAGGGGCACCGAGCCGTGGTGGCAACGCAGGTCGGCCCGGGGGAGACTGCGGAGTTCTCGGTGAGGGTGGCTGCGCCGCGGAGTGCGGGTCGCTACCGTCTCCAGTGGGACATGGTCGAGGAGGGCGTCTGTTGGTTTTCGGATCTGACGGACGAGGCCCCGCCGTCGTATCCGGTGCTGATCGTCACCGACGTCTTTGCCGATCCTGCCTGGTGGGCCGTGTTCAGCCTGCTGGCGGCGGCGACTGCGGTTTCGGCGCTCGGTCGCGGCGGTTCGGCGCTGGCGGTCTCGGCGCTGGCAGAAGCGGACGTGTTCTGGTGCGCGGGTTCGCTGGTCGTCAAACAGGGCGCGGTCCTGGCGGCTGCGGGCGTCCTCGCCACCGGTGGTGGGCGGGCGATGATGGTGGGCGGTGCCGCTGCGGTCGCGTTGCTCCTGTCGTTGGTGCCGGGTCGGTGGCGATCGTGGTCGTGCTGGCTGGTTGCGGCGATGGGCACCCTCGTCTTGTGGGCCGACACCGTGTACCTGCGGTTCTTTGGCGATCTGCCGGCGCCGGGAGCCTTTGCCGGTGCGGGTCAGTTGGGCCGGGTCGAGGCGAGCGTGCGCAGTCTGATGGAGGTGCGCGACCTGTGGTTGTGGGCCGATCTTCTTCCCGGTGTGGTGCTGGTGATGGCGTCCTTGCGCCTCGGCCGCCGGGTGGGTCCGCGTCCGCGCCGGGTGGCGCGCGTCGTACTGGCGGTCGTGGTGGTGGTAGGTGTGGTGGCGGCGGGACACCTCGCCGTTCGGCAGCCGCAGATCCTGCAGCAGGTCTTTCGCCGGGTGCAGGTGGCGCGCGAGGTCGGAGTTCTCAATCTGCACACGGTTGATGTCGCCGGAAAGGCTGCAAGGGTGGTGGCGGTCGAGGAGTTGGAACCGAAGACGTACGACGCCGTTGCAGGGTGGTTCCGCGACCGTGCGTCGTTGCGCGCGGGCTCCGGTCCGTCATTCGGCGCCGCCGTGGGCTCGAACCTGATTATGATCCAGGTCGAGAGCCTGCAGGGCTTTGTCATCGGTCTCGAGGTTGAAGGCGTTGAGGTGACGCCATTCCTCAACCGCTGGGCGGAGGAAACTCTGTGGTTTTCCAACGTCACCGACCAGACTGCGCAGGGACGGTCGTCGGACAGCGAGCTTGCCACCCAGGTGTCGCTGCTGCCGGCATCGGGGGGCGCCGCCGCTTTTCGCTTTGCCGGCAGCGACTTCACCGGGCTCGCGGAAATCCTCAACCAGCGCGGCTACACCACGCTGTCCGCGGTCCCCTACGACGGTTCGTTCTGGAACCGGCGCCTCACCCACCCGGCCTATGGCTACACCGAGAGCCTGTTCGTCGAGGACTTCGCGGCGGGCGAGTCGATCGGTTGGGGGCTCAGCGATCGCGACTTCCTCGACCAGGTGGGGCGGCGGTTGGAGGGGCTCGAACGGCCTTTTGCCGCCTACCTCCTGACCCTCTCCCTGCACCACCCCTTCGAAGGCTTCCCGGAACACCTCGAGGTGCTCGATGTCGGCCCCTGGGAGGGCACGCCCTACGGCAACTTCCTCCACACCATGCATTTCTTCGATACCTCGCTGGCCGGTTTCATGGCCGGGTTCGAGCGCTCCGGGCTGGCCGACTCCACCGTGGTGGCGGTGTGGGGGGACCACGACGCCGGGTTTCCGTGGCGGCCGGAAATTGCGGCGGCAGTGGGGGAAAACCACGACCCCGAAGGCTGGTACCTGAGCCAGGAGGTGCCGCTCTTCATCCGCGTCCCGGGAGCACCGGAACTGCGTGGAGAACGGACAACGGTGGCGGGCCACGTCGATGTGGCGCCGACCCTGCTGGCGTTGTTGGGCGTCGATCCCGCTCCCTACGCCTTTGTCGGCCGCAACCTCCTGGCCTCACCCGGCGACCCGCCGGTGGTCGGCGAGTACGGCTGCTGGCGCGAATGGTGATCTGCTCTTTCTTCAGGGCGACGGGTCTCTGGCGGACGGCGTCTGCATCGATCTCGCGACCATGACGCGGGTGGCGGCGAACGTTTGTGCTGAGGGGTATTCGGCCGCTCGTGAGACTGTGGAGATCTCGTCCCTGGTCCTCGACCACGACCTTCAGGGCCGGCTTCACGAAGAGCTGGCGCGTCTCGCAGAGGTCACGCAGTGAAACGGCGCAGACCGGAGGGGTTGCTGC
Organism: Candidatus Sulfomarinibacteraceae bacterium; assembly: GCA_963714885.1. Lineage (GTDB taxonomy): Bacteria > Acidobacteriota > Thermoanaerobaculia > Thermoanaerobaculales > Sulfomarinibacteraceae > Sulfomarinibacter. The sequence continues at coordinate 115,689 of CAVQQV010000034.1, forward strand.
TCTTCGGGTTGGAGAACCGCGCCCTTGACACCGTCGCGACCGTGGTGCTGGCGTTCACCCTGGTCGTGTCCCGGTTCGGTTTCCTGGCCAACGGTCCGTGGGAGTGGGACGAGACCCTGTTTGCGAGGGGCATCCTCCACTTCGAGCTGGCTGCCCACTTCCCCCACCCGCCAGGTTTTCCGGGGTGGCTTGCCATCGGCCACCTCCTGACGCCGCTGACCGGTGATCCCCTGCTTGCACTGCAGATGGCGTCCGCGGCTTTTTCGGTGGCCGCCCTGTGGGTGCTGGCAGCCATCGGCCGGCAGGTGGCATCGCCGCCGGTGGCCGCGGCGGCCGCGCTGGCGATGTTGGCCGCACCGGGCCCGTGGTTGTACGCGGTGCGCGGTTTCTCGACCACCGCGGCGTCGGTCCTGGCGCTGGCCGCGATTGCGGTTCTCCTCGG
>CAVQQV010000035.1:0-114773 GCA_963714885.1 Candidatus Sulfomarinibacteraceae bacterium
CTCCCAGGTCGACTGCATCCGTTCCATCTCGAAGACTTCGATTTTCATCGCGCTGTTTTCCTTTCTCGATGCCAGGCGCCACTTTATCGCATTGTTTCATGGGTGCCACGTTCAGAATGCACCATTGTTGCCTTGCTTGGCTAGCACCCGTCATCACAATTGTGCATTCGGAACGTGACACCGTTTTGTGAACGTGGCACCCCTGATCTGGCACCTATCAGGGCTCCGATTTTCCTCCACCACCTCTGCCCGACGCCCTACGACGCGACGGAGCCGTTTCGAACGAAATTGGACTTAATCAAGATTATTGACACAGTCTAGAATTTCCCGCATACTCCGGCCATGTATGACGACCCAGCCGATACCCTCCGCCGACACGGTCTGCAGGTCACGGCCCAGCGCCTGGCCGTTCTGGCGGCGGTGTCGGGTCGACAACACGGCACGACGGACGACATCGCCAAGGCCGTACGGGCCCAGATCGGCGTCATCTCCCGCCAGGCGGTGTACGACGCCCTCGGCGTCCTGGCCGACAAGGGTCTCATCCGGCGCATCCAGCCCGCCGGGTCGCCGGCGCGCTACGAGGGCCGGGCCGGCGATAACCACCATCACCTGATCTGCCGCACATGCGGCCGGATGGTCGATGTCGACTGCGCAGTCGGTGCCGCGCCGTGCCTGACCCCAGCCGACGACTCGGGCTACGAGATCGACGAAGCCGAGGTGATCTACTGGGGCCGCTGCCCCGAGTGCCTCGCCCAACCTCGGGTCCAGCCGGGGTCTGGAGAGGTGACCGGCCCCGTCTCCCGCGCCCCGCACGGCAGCGATAATAAGGAAACCGACCGAGCAAACCCTCACGATCAAACCAAACAAACATGAGGAGGACCGACATGTCAGACGATACCAGCAAGTGCCCGGTGACGGGCGGACGACAGGTGAAGGCAAGGACCAACCGAGACTGGTGGCCGAATCAGTTGAACCTGAAGATCCTCCACCAGAACTCTCCCCTATCCGATCCGATGGGCGAGGAATTCAACTACGCCAAGGCGTTCAAGAGCCTCGACCTGGAGGCCGTGAAGAAAGACCTGGTTGCGTTGATGACCAACTCGCAGGACTGGTGGCCGGCGGACTACGGCCACTACGGGGGGCTTTTCATCCGGATGGCGTGGCACAGCGCCGGCACGTATCGCATCAACGACGGCCGCGGTGGCGCATCATCGGGCACGCAGCGCTTCGCGCCGCTCAACAGCTGGCCCGACAATGCCAACCTCGATAAGGCCCGCCGGTTGCTGTGGCCGATCAAGCAGAAGTACGGCCGCAAGATCTCGTGGGCCGACCTGATGATCCTCGCCGGCAACTGCGCCTTGGAATCGATGGGATTCAAAACCTTCGGTTTCGCCGGCGGTCGCGAGGACGTCTGGGAGCCGGAGGAGGACATCGACTGGGGGACCGAGACGACGTGGCTCGGAGACAATCGCTACAGCGGCGACCGGGTGCTCGAGAACCCGTACGGCGCGGTGCAGATGGGTCTGATCTATGTGAATCCCCAGGGGCCGAACGGCGAGCCGGACCCGGTCGCCTCGGGGCGCGACGTGCGCGAGACCTTCGCCCGCATGGCGATGAACGATGAGGAGACCGTCGCGCTCACCGCCGGCGGCCACACTTTCGGCAAGTGCCATGGCGCTGCTTCCGACGCAAAGTACCTCGGTCGGGAACCCGAAGGCGCGCCCCTCGAAGAGCAGGGGCTCGGCTGGAAGAACAGCTTCGGCACCGGTATCGGGGATGACACGATCACCAGCGGGATCGAAGGCGCGTGGACGCCGAACCCGACGAAGTGGGACATGGGCTACTTCGACACGCTCTTCGGTTACGAGTGGGAGCTGGTAAAGAGCCCGGCAGGTGCGTGGCAGTGGCAGGCGAAGGACGTCGCGGAGAAGGACATGGTGCCGGACGCGCACGACCCGTCGAAGAAACATCCGCCCATCATGACCACTGCGGACATGTCGATGCGGATGGACCCGATCTACAAGAAGATCTCCCGACGCTTCCACAAGAACCCGAAGGAGTTCGCCGACGCCTTCGCCAGGGCGTGGTTCAAGCTCACCCACCGCGACATGGGGCCGGTTTCGCGCTACCTCGGCCCCGAGGTTCCGAAGAAACAGCTGCTTTGGCAGGATCCCGTCCCAAAGGTTGACCACAAGCTGATAGGGCAGAAGGACATCGCCGCGCTCAAGAAGACGATCCTCGACTCGGGGCTGTCCATCTCCGATCTCGTCTTCACCTCCTGGGCCTCGGCCTCGAGCTTCCGCAACTCCGACAAGCGCGGTGGCGCGAACGGCGCCCGCATCCGCCTCGCGCCGCAGAAGGACTGGGCCGTGAACGAGCCGGCCCGGGTGGCGAATGTGCTCAAGGTTCTCGACAGGATCCGACGGGGCTTCAACGCGGAGCAGTCGGGCGGGAAGAAGGTGTCGCTCGCCGACCTGATCGTCCTCGGCGGCTGCGCGGCCGTCGAGAGAGCCGCGAAACAGGCCGGTGTGGCCGTCAAGGTTCCCTTTTCACCGGGACGCACCGACGCGTCGCAGAAACAGACCGACGTCGAAGCTTTCGCCCCGCTCGAGCTCAAGGCGGACGGCTTCCGCAACTATCTTGCCAAAGGCTTCAGCCGTACCGCAGAGCACCTGCTGGTGGATCGGGCGCAGCTGCTCAGTCTCACGGCTCCCGAGATGACGGTTCTGGTCGGCGGTCTGCGCGCCCTTGACGCCAACCTACGGCAGTCGAAGCACGGTGTCTTCACCGACCGGCCCGGGACACTGACCAACGACTTCTTCGTCAACCTGCTCGATATGAGCACGGAGTGGAAGAAATCCAAAACCGAGGGCGTCTTCGAGGGGCGTGACCGCGCCACCGGCAAGCTCACGTGGACCGGCACCGGTGTCGATCTCGCCTTCGGTTCGAACTCCCAGCTCCGGGCCCTCGCCGAGGTCTATGCGTGTGCCGACTCGAAAGAGAAGTTCGTGCGGGACTTCGTGGCCGCTTGGGACAAGGTGATGAATCTCGACCGCTTCGAGCTTTCCTGATCGCGATGGGTGCCACATCGATGGGTGTGGCACCTCTCATCGTCAACCATCATTGAGGTGCGGATCTCGAGCGATCAGCACTATTCGACAATTACCCACGTGGCCCCCATCATCGGCCGCACAGAGGCGCTCATGGGTGCCACCCTTGGCTACATGGGTGCCACGTACACATTTACACATTTGTCATTTCATGAGTGCCGCCCGAGTTCATTCTGACGAATATTGCTCGGTCGGCCATCCGTACTCGTTCGTGATCGCTGCGATGATCTCCATCGCAAGCAAATTGCCCTTCGCTCCGTTCGTCATGATGACCGCGCCGACTCCGGTCTCAGGGATACCCACTAGCCAACAGCTTGCGCCCGGCATGTTGTCGCCCGGGTGTAAAAAGGAAAGGCTGCGGCCTTCTCCCGTGAGAAATGCCCCTAGGCCTTCTCCTACCTCTACACCGAGCAGTTGCGGATCCAGATCAAATTCTTTCGCGAGCATCGTTCGCGTCATGGATCTTGACAGGATGCGATCTGATCGGCCTTGATACGCCTTCATCAATTCGATTGTGAATTTGGCGAGATCGGTTGGGGTCGTGATCAAGCCGCCGTTTGCCACGGCTGTCGGGTGGCTTCCGGGATCATGGGTCGTACCCTCGGCATCGTGGGGAAAGATCCTGGTCTTGGCGTCGGGAGTCGAGGATTCCGTAAAAGTGCTCGAACGCATTCCGAGCGGCCCGACGACGAGCTCCTGCGCGATTTCCGGAAACGGCTTGCCCATCCGATCTTCGACAAGCAGCTGTGCCACAAGGTAGCCGAAGTTCGAGTATCGCCATTCGGAGCCGGGGACGATCTCGACGACGGCGGCGGCGTTCTCGGCAGGAGGTACGCCAGATAAGGTCTCTACCAGCGTCGGAGAGCCCGTCCACGAGAACCCTCCTTCGGGCCGATTGAGACCGGCTTTGTGGGTCAACAGCCGGCGAAGCGTGACTTTTTCGACTCGCAGGTGGTCGCTCTCAGGGATTTTCCACGACAGAAGCACCTGATTGACGTCCTGGTCGAGTTCGAGGTATCCCTCCTCGACCAACCGGAGGGCAATGGTGGCGGTGACCAGTTTGGTCGTCGACGCGGCCTCGAAGAGGGTGGTAGGGGTCACCAGCGAATCGCCTCCAGCCTGAGTGACGCCGTACCCTTTGGCCCACGCAATCTGGAAGTCATCGATCACGGCGATGCTGACTCCCGGGATCTTCAGCTCCTCCATCCGTTCTGCCAGCGATCGCCTGGCGGCCGAATCACCACCACCCGCCAACATCTCGGAAGGAGTGGTGAACTCCGGGAGGCCGCCCTCGACACCTTTGATCCTCGATTCCAGAGCGGGCTCCTCCGCATTCATCGGGAACGAAGCGGCGATCGATACGGCCACCCACAACGTCATCAAACTTCGCATCGCATGTCCTCCTGGTGCAATGACCATGTCAGCGACTTCCGATTCTTGAAACGAGTTTGAAGGGAATTTGTTCATTCATCCGTGGGTGCCACTGATCACCATGATGGATGCCACGTTTGATCGATGGGTGCCACCCAGTTGACAGATTCGATATATCGACCAATATTATATCGAGGATCGACATATAGAGTGTCGATATATCGATCACTATGTAACCGCAGAGACCGCCACGGTGGCCGCCTGCACCAGAAAGGGAGTCAGCGATGAACCGTTTGATCACCATCATTGGCATCGTTTTGTGGACGATATCCTTCCTTGCCGGACCGTCGCCGGCCGCAGCCCAGCAGCCGCCGCCTTTGAGCGATGGCGACCGAGCGGCAATCATCGATCAGATCAGTGATGCGCTGCTCGAGACGTATGTATTTCCAGAGGACGCCGAAGCCATGGCGCAGCGGCTCGCTGATCAGCTCGGGTCTGGCGCCTACGACGACGCAGCCGACGCGGGGGTCTTCTGCAGCATGCTCAACCAGGATCTTCACAGCGTGCGCCGTGATCTCCACCTCCACGTGGATCTCGCGCCGCCACGGCCGGCTGAGCCGACCGAAGAGCAGAAGGCAAGCGAAGAAAGACAGATGCTGGAGGAACTGCGGCGGTTCAACTACGGCTTCCGCAAGCTGGAAATGCTCGACGGCAATGTCGGTTACCTGCGGCTCGACGCATTCGTCAATGCCAGCGCCGGCGGTGCGACGGCTGTCTCGGCTATGGGATTTCTCGCCAACGCGGACGCCATCATTTTCGACCTTCGCTTCAATGGCGGAGGGTCACCGTCGATGATCCAGCTGATCTCGAGCTACCTCTTCGAAGAACCGACCCACCTCAATAGTTTCTACATTCGGAAAAGCGATACCACGAAGCAGTTCTGGACCCAGTCTCATATTTTGGGCGAGCGCCGACCCGAGGTGCCTGTGCTCGTTCTGACTTCGGGCCGCACCTTTTCCGCCGCCGAAGAGTTCACCTACAACCTCAAGCACCTGGAGCGGGCCACGATAGTTGGTGAATCCACCCGCGGCGGCGCCCACCCGGTTCAGCGTTTTCAAGTGGAGGGTTATCCGATCGTCGTCTCACTGCCGTTCGGGCGGGCCGTCAACCCGATAACCGGCACCAACTGGGAGGGGAACGGCATCGAGCCCCACATCGAGGTCGCAGCTGAACAGGCCCTCAATACCGCCCACCTCGAGGCACTGGAGATGATCGAAAACACGACTGAAGACCCAATTCGAAAGCAGCAACTGGAGCTCACGCGAGCCCGGGTCAAGGTAAGAAACGAACCGATCGAGCTCGATGAAACCGAGCTCCAGGCCTACGTGGGGATCTATGGCGGGTACAGGATTGCAGTGGTGGACGAACAGTTGGTTCTATTCATGCAAGGAGATCTCAAGTTTCCGATGATACCCATCGGTGATGATCGTTTTCTGGTCGAGGGAAGCGAGGGAGTTCTCGTCACCTTCGATCGCGACGAGTCCGGTGCTGTGGTGGCGGCCAGCAGTCACCACCACGGGATCGAGGAGCGCTATCCGCGCAATCTGAAAATGTGATTCTCGGTACCCATCCAGCTATCTTTCGAATTCATCGCAACGGTGCCACTGATAACAACTTCACATCTTCGAAGGGTGGCACCCACAGCACCCACAAGTGGCACCTTCGAAGTGGCTCAAGAGGGGTCTCCGCCTCGAGTGCAACGATCCCGGATTCAAGGCCCGGCTCGATCAGCTCGATGCCGCGATCTCAGAGCGGAGCTGACAGAAGAACAAGTGTGGAAGTGTGTACGTGGCCACCCTTGTGGCACCCTTGGAGCATGCTGTCGAGCGTTGTACCATTGGGTTCAAAGGAGCCAACCCCATGATTCGAACTGTTTTGTACGAGCCGTCCGAGCAGCGGCTTCGTGAAGGTGGAGTCGAGCTGATCGACGAGTGGGACCTGGCGCCAGCCAGTCAGATCTGGGTCGCGATCGACAGACAATCGTCCGAGACGGTACGCAGCCTACTGTCGGATCGTTTCGGCATCCACCCACTGGCGATCGCCGACGCTCTACGAGAGCGTCACCCGCCGAAAATCGAGCCGTTCCGGGACAACACCTTCATCCTGCTCAAGGGACTCGACGCCGAATCGACGTCGCTGGAGTTTGGCACGATCCAGCTGTCCCTCTTCGTTGGCGAGAGGTTTCTGGTCTCCCGCAGCTCCGGCCGATCCGTGAGCACCGAGGCTGTCCTCTCGGAACTGACTTCCGGTGAGATCGCGCCCAACATCTCCCGAGCTTCGCTGGCACTCCGCCTTTGCCGAACCGTGGCCGACCGGTTCCTGCCGTTGTTGCTGGGAGTTGAAAAACGCCTCGAAGAGATGGAAGAGGAGATGCTGAGCAGACCGAGCGACGATCTGCTCGCCGAACTGGTGCGCCAGAAAGGCGACCTCAAGCAGATTCTGCGCATTCTCCAGTACCATACTCAACTCTTCAACTTCGCGCGTTCGAACACCCCGGTGCACTTCTTGGATCACGAACACGAGCTGACTGACGTGCAGGAGCAGCTCGACCGGATGCTTGGTCTCGCGCGGCTCTACTACGAGCTGACGGACGATCTGATGAACGGCTACCTCTCCCTTTCGGCGCACCGCCTCAACCAGATTATGCAGACGCTGACGATCGTGACCGTCGTCTTCGTGCCGATCACGTTCATGGCGGGCATCTACGGCATGAACTTCGAGCGCATCCCAGAGTTGGGCTACCGCAACGGCTACTTCATCCTGCTCGGGACGATGCTCATGGTCGTGGTGGGGATTCTCACTGTCTTCCGCAAACGAGGCTGGCTGGGAGGGCAGAGCCGGCATAAATAACTTCTGACGCTTGAGTGCCACGCACACACAACGGTGCCACTGATCACAACCTCGCATCTTTTCCAGTCACCACTAAGATCTCTACGGTTTCCAGAATCGATGAGACTGAATTATCGTGCCCATTTCGAATACGTTCCAGGTCCGCAGTGCCGTAGTTGTTTGTCGTAACTGCGGAACTGCGGGCCTGGCGCCCATGCGTTTGTCAGCGCGTCCATCTCGGTGATCATCTCGGGGATCATCAGCCGAATCTTGCCATCGCGGTGACGGACCCACGACCACGTAATCGGTACCAGGTCCGCAGAAACGTAGTTATTTGCCGTTACTACGGAACTCCGGACCTGGCACCGATTCGGACCTGGCACCGATTGAATGAAGGGCGGCACCCATCAATTTTCTTCGGACCGGGCCGCCCCCGCGAGAGAACTTTTACCCTGGTTCTTCGTAATAGTGTGAGAAGCGACCGCTAGCACTGTTCGCTTGAAGAGACCCGAATAACTCGATGGTGTGCTGGAACGACAAAATCGACTGTCGGGAAAAATCCGCGCCAGTCGGGGAAAAATTTACTAAGGAGAGTGGTATGCGAAAGAGTGCGTTTGTGATGTTGGCGATAGGGGTGATGTTGATGGCGGGTGCGGCCTCGGCCGCGGATTGGCAGAAGCTCGGCAAGAAAACCGTAGTTTTCGGAAACACCGAAGAAACCGCTTCCATTACCGCCAAGGAAAACAGTGTCAGTCAGGTTGCGTTCAAGATCAGCGGTGAGTGGGTGGGCCTGAACCAGGTCACGCTCAACTTCTCGGATGGTTCGAATCAGACCATCGAAGATGTCCCGAAAGTAAGGCCTGGGTCGACCAGCGAAGCCTTCTCGATCAAGGGCGGACCGAAGACGATCTCTTCGATCGACTTTTCTTACAAGGCCGTCAGCTCTTCGAGCATGGGCCGCGCGACGGTGACCGTCCTCGGACAATAATCAGTCAATATCAGGCAACAAACGAACACACTGCGGGGGAGTTGCGATTTGCGACTCCTCCATTTTCTGCGCATGGAACCTGTCGGTGCCAGATGGAAAAGGTGTCTGGCACGCACTTAAAAACCGAAAATTAGTGTCCGGCGCCTTTGCAACAAGGGTGCATTCTGAACGTAGCACCCATTCAGGCCATTGCTAACTGGGGAACACCGGACTTGGCACCCTTCGCACGCTTCATACGACTAACCTATCTGCACAGCGCGGCACGCACCTGCGAAAGGTTTTCTTCGATCCCGGCGATCTCGCGGTTCATGGTTTCCCTTTGACTGGCCAGGGCCGCCACTCCATTGGCATCGCCGAGCTCCTCCAGCTCGGATTCCATCCCGGCCAATTTCGCCGAGTCCCCGCGCAGAGTTGTCAATCGCGCCAGCACCTGGTCGAATCCGGCGGCGGACGCATCGATCTGGCTGGCCCGCGCTGTGTCGCCAGCCGCCCGATATTGGCGGGCTGCTTCGGGGAGTTCCAGGCGGCAGGCCAATAGCTGGCCGAGTTGGGCGTGGATACGCACCGCCAGCTCGGGTTCAGGTGCGGCGCCGAGCGCCTCGCGGAGGTGTGTGATGGCCTCGTCATCGCGGTCGAGGGCGGCCAATGTGCTGCCAAGGTAGAAACTGGCCAACGGTTCCTGAGGGCGTTGTTTCACCGCTTCGGCGAACCAGCCGGCAGCGGCTTCCTGTTGGCGCGCGCCGAGAGCCGCCTCACCGGCGACGAGAGCATTTTCGTACCCCGGTGCGGCGGTAGCCAGCGCCGCGGCGACCTCGAGGGCGCGGCCGTAAGAGACCACCGCGAGCTCGTCATCGCCGGCCGCCGCCGCAAGCGTCATTGCGTTCGACACGGCGGCGCGGCCACTCACGATGTCGTCGGGGTCGAGGGTGAAGGCTCGAGCAAAATGGTCGAAGGCGGCCTCGCGATCTCCCATCGCCAGGTACGCGCCGGCGATCGCCTGGTGGAGCGCGGCTCGGTCCGGGTCACCGCTCAGGCTGGCCTGCAACAACGCCACCGCGTCGGCTGCGCGATCTTCGGCAAGCAGGCAACGCGCCCGCATACGCGCGACCTCAGCTATCCAGTCCGGTTCGAGCGTCTCGGCATCGAGGCCCTCCAGCATCTCGCGGGCCTCGGTGTAACGATCCACCGCCATCAGCGCTCGGGCGAGGGCCGCGGCGTTCGCCGGGTCGTCCGGACCGAGTGCGGCAGCTTTTCCGAGGTTGACGAGGGCCTCTTCGTACTGGTCCGTGGCGAGCTGGCAGCGCCCGAGCATCAGGTATCCGCCAGGCCAATGTGGGTTTGACTTCACGGTTGCCTGGAACTGCTCGGCCGCCTCGCCAAAACGCCCCTGATTGTACAGCTCGATACCTTCTTTCCAGTCAGCGGCGACGGGTCCGGCGGCGAGCACGGCCACTACGGCAACGAGAACGATCACGATTGCTTTCGGCGATTGGCTCATGTGCACTCCCTGACGGTGGCTCGGCCCGCCACGGCGAGGCCGAGGCGGCTCAGCGGTTCCTCAAACAGTGGGACTGCCCGAGGAGTCGGAAGTTCCGTCAGGTACAGTATCCATCATTTTTAAAAACGGTAGCAAAGCTCCCCCGTGGTATTTCCGGGAACCAGCTGACGCAAGCGCTGTCAGTTTCCACAGTCAAATCTCACGGCAGACCGGAAGCCATCCGCGCTTGACCACGAGCACCAGCTGCACACACCACGTGACCGTCCCGGATCATGATCTTCTGAAGGTCGGAACTCTCTCGGGAATATTGGGAGACGTTGCTCAATACCTGGAGTCTACGAAAAGTGAGATCATCGACCAGCTTTTCCGTTAGTTTTGGTTCGGTGGTAGCCTTTCCAAATCCCGTCCGCGCTGCATCAGGAGACCGCGATGCAGCAAGAAACCCTCATCGACGGGTGGCCGCCCGATCAACCTTGACATATGTTGTTGTTTACGAGATAACGACATGCAGCTTTGAATTCAATATGAGTGGGCACATGACCCAGGGGTGGCTCTGAAAGGGGACAACCATGCGAAATACGTGGATCCTTGTCCTGGTGTCTGCGGTGCTGATGGGGCTCTCCGTCAACGCCGCCGCGGCGGACGTCGAGATCCGGTACCACAAGAAATACTGCGTGGTGGGAGAAGACTGCACACTTGACGTCTATGTGAACAGTTTTGTGCCTCTGGGGAGGCTCTCGGTCTTGCTGCGGTTCAACAGCGCATATATGACTGTAACCAATGTCCAGAGCGGCAACTATTTACCAACGCAGGTCACGCTCCGCTGGACAAACGACGTCAACACCTTCTCTCCGACGCTTTGCCCCGCACCAACCTATTGTGGACAAATACAGTACAACGCCTACGATGCCGCCGACAGCACCTCGGGCCCAGGACTCTTGTTCCGAGTCACATTCACGGTGAATACCACAACCCAGCTTTTTTGGAGCCCCTGCACCTGCTGGTGTAACCAGTACATATGCGTGAGTCCGACGCCGTTCGCTACCTCATACGACGGTTCAACCTACACTATGGGTTTCTATCCCGACGATATCGTGGCCAGCTCACAACCATTGACCGACACCGACGGCGACTGCATGCCGGACGTGGTCGAGGCAATGGCGGGCACCGATCCCAACGATATGGACTCCGACGACGACGGACTGATGGACGGAAACTGTGGCAGCGAGGATCTCAACAACGACGGGTTTGTACAGCCGGGCGAGACCGATCCGAACGATGCGGACACTGACGACGATGGGATCTTCGACGGCACGGAGGCCGGCCTGACAGCGCCCGAGACGCCTGATACGGATCTGGCCGCGGGGAATTTCATTCCGGACGCGGACCCTCTCACCACCACCGACCCGACCAACCCGGACTCGGACGGTGACGGAGTTCCCGACGGAGTGGAAGACCCCAACCGGAACGGGGCCTATGAACCGGAACTGGGCGAATCCGACCCGAAAAACTCACAATCGACGCCGCCGGTACTGCCGACCCTGACCGGGGTCAAGGTCCTGATCCTGGGTGACGGCGATGCAGAGGACCAGGTCCAGACCGCGCTCGAGGCGGCGGGCCACCAGGTCACCGTTGTCGACTACTACTACGACTGGGACGGGGTGACGCCCGACGTCAACGACTTCCAGTTCGTCGTGCTCCTCGATGGCTACGATTACGGTTACGAGCTCGAGGACACGGCGGGCACGGCTCTCGAGGCATTCGTGGCCAGGAACTGCCCCCTGCTGATAACCGAGTGGACGGCCTACGACATCGAGGATGACGACAAGACTGGACCAATTGCCGATCTCATCCCGGTAATATCACCAGACGGCGACTACGATGACGGACTCACATGGTCGGTTGTCGCGACCCATCCGCTCACCGCAGGGCTGCCGACGAGCTGGTATGACGACGCGGATTCGACCGATGTGGAAGCCAAACCCGGCGCCGTTGTACTTATCAGGTCAGAGGACCAGGTTCCTCTTCTCACCTACAGCACGCGGGCAGGCGGGACTGTGGTCCACCTCAACCACTCGATGACCTATTCCACCGACACCATCGATTCCAACGCGCTCCAGATCATCATCAACGCTGTGGAAAACGCCACCGGCTGCCCGATCTTCGTGAACGGATTTGAGACCGGTGACTGTTCGATGTGGTCCCTGGAAGTCGGTGGTCCATAGCACGGATGGGTGCCACACTTCGCGCTCCCTCACTGCCTCGTGGGCTGGCCGGGAACTGACGCCAGGGTCGCGGCTACTCAATCGAACAGAATGGCCGCGCCGGTCGGTGAAACTTTGGCGACCAGTAATGGTCAACCGAAATGAACAATGCGCCAATGCGAAGTGTGGCACCTTTTCACCTTTTCAGCGGCGTCCTTTTCAAACAGGGTCACACCTCAGAGCTGCCAGAGGCCGTGGTGGACACCGCCCTGGATGAAGATCGCGAACATACCGTGCTCCGGGATCTCCATGGGTGGGTGGGCGATTTCACCGCCGGCTGCCTTGGCCTCCTCGACCGCAGCGTCGATGTCGTCGACAAGCATGTAGGGCCGGACCACGGGCGCTTCGGTCTCGTGCATCGGCGCGCGGACTCCGAGCAGCCCGCCATCGGGTAACGAGGCGGTACGCGCGTCCCCAAGCCCGGCCTCCGGTTCGCTGAAGTTCACGCCATAGAGCCTGGCGTAAGTCGCACAGACGGCATCGACGTCGGGCGTGACGATCTCGAGATACTGGACCTTCATGGCACCCCCCAACCACAAACCTAGCATGCAAAGTATCGGTGACAGGCTTCAGGAACTTGGGAAGTTCGGATGTGCGCCTTCAGCCGTTCAACTTTCCGAGATTCTAATGTCAGATACTCGTGAGATGGGGTCGGCGAAAAGGTACCCTGCTCAGTGGGGACTCCAGAGTAGAATCGAACAGTTCGAAAACGAAACAACGAGGAAACGCACCAACTCTCAATAGACCGGAGGGGAGGCTCCTATGCATCTTGAAGGATCGTGCCACTGCGGGGCAGTGAAATTCCGGCTGGAATCGATTCATCCGTACCCCTTCAACCTCTGCTACTGCACGATCTGCCGTAAGACAGCCGGCGGCGGCGGGTTTGCGATCAATCTCGGCGGCGACTTCGGCGCTCTCGAGGTCGAGGGGGAGGAGAACATCACGGTCTACCGGGCGAAGGTCGAGGACCCGGAGACAGGCCAGGTGACGGAGAGCCCAGGCGAACGCCGCTTCTGCCGGCTGTGCGGCAGCGCGCTCTGGGTGTGGGACCCGCGTTGGCCCGAACTCGTCCATCCCTTCGCCTCGGCCATCGACGGCGAGCTGCCGGAACCGCCGGAGCGGACCCACCTCATGCTCGACTTCAAAGCGTCGTGGGTGGACGCCCGTCCTGACCCGCAGGACAAACTCTTTCCACGCTACCCCGACGAGTCTATCGCGACGTGGCACGAGCGGCTTGGACTCGTCGGGTAACGGTGGGGCTTCCGGGCGCATCGAATGGGCTCCACGTACAAGCGTTACTGCACTGTGACTGATGGCAGGCACAATCACGGTTGTTGAGGTGTATTCCGGTGCCGCTGCGTCGAGCCAACCCTCCGCCCGTTCGGCTCGAGAGACAGGCACCACCCTGCTAAGGTGACCGGTAAGAGGAACGGAAAAACTCCTTTCCTTATCCGTTTTCGGAGGCCGCGGTGAAAGAGGACGCGACGAAAAAGGGCATCTCCCCCGAGGCAACAGCCTCCAATAAAAAACGAAAACTGGCCATGCCCGACACATACATCATCGTGGGCTTCATCGTGCTGGTCATGGCGGCCCTGACCTGGGTGATTCCGCCGGGAAGCTACGATTATCGAGAGGTGGACGTCAACGGCCGCATGAGAAGCATCGCAATTGACGGCACCTTTCACTATTTGGATGAGTCGGAATCCAACCCGACGGGCTTCCTCGCCTATTTCAAGTCGTTGTACACCGGCTGCGTGGATGCGGCGGATATCATTTTCGTCATCTTCACCTGCGCGGGCGCCTTCGGCATTCTCGTCAAGACCGGGGCCTTCCACGCCGGAATCGGCACGGTGCTTCGAAAGATGGGCAACAAGGATATTCTGCTGGTCCCGATCCTGATGTCGGTTTTTGCTCTCGGCAGCTCCACGTTCGGGATGCTGACCGAGTTCTACGGTTTCATTCCACTGATGGTGGGGCTCGGGGTTGCGATGGGCTATGACGCGATGTATGGATTCGCCATCATTGCCCTGGGCGAGTACGTAGGTTTCATGGGAGCCACGTTGAATCCCTATACCGTTGCCGTCGCCCAGTCCATCGCCGGGGTCCCCCTCTACTCGGCCACCGGGTTTCGCGCGTTCGCCTTGGCGAGCTTCCTACTCGCCTCGTCGGCGTATGTCATCGTCTACGGCAAGAGAATCCAGCGGAATCCTCAACTTTCGGTAGTCTACGGCGACGAGTCCATTCATGCCCTCAACAGAGACGACCTCGAGCAGTACAGGATTGACGCGAAAGCGGTGCTGATCATCATCACCGTCCTGGCGACCCTCGGTTTTCTGATGTACGGAATGATGAATCTGGGATGGGGTTATGGGGAACTGGCAGGATTGTTCATCCTTATGTCAATCATTGCGGCCGGTATATCCGGCTGGTCTCCAAACCGTTGGGTCGACGAGTTCATGGTCGGGGTCAAGACGATTGTATGGGGCGGCCTTTTGACGGGTGTCGCCAAGGCCATCGTCGTTGTCATGGAAGACGCCCACATCAAGGACACGATCATCTTCGCGTTGTCCAACGGTTTGAGGGGCCTCCCCGCCGTGGTGTCCGCCCAGACGATGCTGGTGGCTCAGACGGTGCTGAATTTCTTCATTCCATCGGGAAGTGGGCAGGCGGCCGCAACGATGCCGATCATGGCGCCTCTCGCCGATATGCTCGGTGTGAGCCGACAGGTCGCGTGCCTGGCCTTCCAGTTCGGCGACGGGCTTTCCAACCTGGTCTGGCCGACATGCGGCTGTGTGATCATCTGTGCCCTCGGCGGCATTCCCATCCAGAAATGGTGGAGGTGGTTTCTGCCTCTCGCCGGAATCCTGTTCGTGATGCAAATGGCCTTGATCGCCTTGGCGATGGTGATGGGGTTGTAGCACCTCGTCTGAGCGATGCTCATGCATCCCGGGTGGCACGTTTCGCGTTGCTGCATCGTGGTTACATGGGTGCCACGGTCACATTGAGTTGATTGGTCGTGGTTGCCGGGCGACTTTTCACCATCGACGCCGATGCAGACCGCGATCTATCGAATGATCGAGGCCCGAACATCAATCGGGTGTGTCCGAGTGGTTGGAAATTTGAGGGTACGTGGGATACCACGAACCGCCGATGTTGTTGGTGATGACCGAACGGTCGATGACGATATTGCCGGTGTGGTCGTTGCTGACAAAGAAGATCGCACTTCCATACGCGTTGACTTCGTTGTTTTCGATGCGCGAACCGCAGATGGAGAGCGTCATCGTGTTCCCGTCGTTGTAGATCGCGCCGCCGCTTCCTCCCCCCGGGGTTCCTGGCTGTGCGGGATTTCCGCCATTGCCGATCGCGCGATTGCCAACAAAGGTACTGTTGAGGACTGTCCATGACACGCCGATACTGCTGATACCTCCTCCGTTCGAACACGTGTTTCCGAATCCCTGCGCAGCACCGAAATGCGAGTCGACGACATAGACCGGAAGTCCGGCGTACTGACTGAATACACGGACGGCGGCCCCTCCGAGATCAGGTCCGACGTCTTCGCAGACATTGTTATAGAAGGTGCAGTTGACGATCTTGAACCTCCCGCCGCGAACCCAGACGGCTCCTCCTCCGTCGTACTCAAACTCGTTTTTTGAGTTCGCGTTGATGAAACTCAGGTTCTGCAGAGTCAGCCGCGGGTGGTCCTGATCCTGACAATGATCAGTGGTCCACACGAGGTCCGGGTCGCAGGTGTTCATGTAGAGGATGCGGCGGCTGCCTCCGCCACTGAGCGTAATCAATCCCGCGCCGTCGATGACGATCTCGGGTCCCGTGTCGTTGAAAATCCTGGCCGTCTCCTCGAGCGTGATGGTGACCGGATCCGGGCCACAATCGAACGTGATGATTCCACCCAGAGCCACGGCGCTGACAAATGCTGCGGACGTGCAGCTCGCCGGGGTTCCGCTGCCGACGACAGTGGAGGGATTCGAAACATCCTCCGGACCGGCGCCGGAGGGAACTGCACACCGCGCCACGATATTCGACCAGCCGAGTCGATTCCCCGCCTCGAAGCCGTCACTGAAGATCTCCTGCGCGATGCCACCTCCGGTGACCGCCAACAGGAATGCCGTGACCACGATCGACTTCGACAACGTTGCCTCCAGACGGCGATGGCTGCCACGTATCACTTTATCGCACTGTTTCATGGGTGCCATCTGAGCCTCGTGCAAAATCCCGACAGTGAACGAAATCGAGGGCGCAGGCGGGTCGATAACGGCCCGCCCGTGGGGCTGAAATCGGCGTCCGGTGGCGCCTGAAGAACCCGCAACGTCGAGAAGGTCGGCGGATAAACCCGCCCCTACGGCTTTAAGTGACGGCGAGTTTCCGCAAGGGCTGGGGAAATCCCCGCCCGGACGATCGCGATTCTTGCGAGAAGCTCGCGTGGCGCCCTCGCGAGCTCGCTCTGTGGTAGCGTGACGCTGTCGCTCGCCGCAACAACGGTCGGGCGCCGGGAGGGACCCATGTACGTGTTCTCCGGCTCGCTTCGTCAACTCCTCGCTCGAGGCCTCGTCACCACGATTGCGACCTTCGCACTCCTTTCCCCGGTGGCTGCCGGCGCAACCGATGACCCAACCCCGTTTTCTCCTGCCGACCTCCTGGCGGTGCGCCAGGTGAGCGACCCGCAAGTCTCGCCGGACGGGGCGTGGGTGGCCTTCGTCGTGGGTACAAACGACCTCGAGGAGGACCAAGCCACCAGTGATCTCTGGATGGTCAGCTGGGACGGCGACCGCACGTTGCAGCTCACCTACACCGCGAAGCAGAGTGAAAGCCACCCTCGCTGGAGCCCGGACAACCGCTTCCTCGGCTTCCTCGCGGCGCGAAGCGGAGAGAACGCCAAGAGCCAGGTGTGGCTGCTCGATCGCGCCGGCGGCGAGGCGCGACAGCTCACCACGCTTCCCGGCGGAGTCACCGACTTCGCCTGGAGCCCCGATGGCAAGCGCCTGGCGCTGATAGCCAGCGACCCCGACCCCGACGAGCCGGGACCCGACGCCTGCGAGAAGGAAAAGAAGAAGACCCCGGCGCCGATCGTCATCGACCGCTACAAGTTCAAGGAGGACGTGACCGGATACCTCCGGCACTTCCGCGACCACCTCTACCTTTTCGATCTCGAGACCGCCACGGCGGAACTCCTGACCCCGGGCGACTACGACGAGTTCTCCCCCGCCTGGTCCCCCGACGGCAGCCGCATCGCCTTCGTCAGCAAGCGGGACGGCGACCCTGACCGCAACCAGAACTCGGACGTCTTCGTCATCGCGGCCCGACCCGGCGCCGTCCCCGAGCAGCTCACCCACTTCGAGAGCGCCGATGCGGCCCGCTACTGGGGCGCCCCGGCCTGGAGCCCCGACGGCAACGCGATCGCCTACCTCGCAGGGGGGGCCCCGCAAGTACCGCGACTACGACCCACCGACCCTGGCGACGATTCCGGCAGGCGGCGGCGAGCCCACGCTCCTCGCCACCGGGCTCGATCGTTCCGCCACCGATGTGACCTGGAGCTCCGACGGTCGCGAGCTCCTCTTCCTGCTCGAAGACGACCGCAGCCAGCAGCTCGCTCGCGTCCCCGCGGCCGACGGTCCGGTGGAACGGCTGACCGAACCCGGGGCCGTCGTCTGGGCCTACTCGACGGCCGCCGGGCGCACCGCCCTGCTGCTCACCCGGCCCGACCTGCCCGCCGAGGTGTTCGCAATGGAGGACGGCGGCGCGCTCCGTCAGCTCACCGACCAGAACCGCGATCTGCTGCAGCGGGTGCAGCTCGGCGCGGTCGAGGGAATCTCGGCGACCGCGGCGGACGGCAACGAGGTGCACGGCCTGCTGGTCAAACCGCCCGGCTTCGCGGCCGGCAAGCGCTTCCCGCTCGTCGTCTTTGTCCACGGCGGCCCGGTAGACCAGGACGGCTTCGAGTTCGACGCCATGGCCCAGGCGCTCGCCGGCGCCGGCTATCTGGTGGTGCAGCCCAACTACCGCGGCAGCTCGGGACGCGGGCGGGAGTACTCGCGCGCGCTGTGGGGGCGCTGGGGCGCCTTCGAGCCCACCGACGTGCAGGCGGTGGTCGACCGGCTGATCGCGGACGGTCTGGCCGATCCCGAGCGGCTCGGAATCGCCGGCTGGAGCTACGGCGGCATGACCACCAACTACACCATCGCGAGCACCGACCGCTTCGCCGCCGCGGTCTCCGGGGCGGGAATCTCGAACCAGATCACCGGCTACGGCACCGACCTGTACGTGCGCCAGTACGAGCTCGAGTTCGGCAAGCCGTGGGAAGGGCTGGACGGCTACCTCGGCGCCTCGTATCCGTTCTTCCACGCCGACCGCATCCACACCCCCACCCTCTTCCTGTGCGGGGAGAAGGACTTCAATGTCCCGCTGGTCAACTCCGAGCAGATGTACCAGGCGCTCCGCAGCCTCGGCGTCGAGACCCAGCTGGTGATCTACCCCGGCCAGTTCCACGGCCTCACCACACCGAGCTACCGGAAGGACCGGATCGAACGCTACATCGCCTGGTTCGACCGCTTTCTCAAGGCGACCCCCGGGTAGTCTCAGCGGGCGATGGCCGTGGGGACAACCCAGCCGTCGAAGGACCCCTCCCCTACTACGGCTTTGAGGGACGGCATCTCGCCGCAAAGGCAAGAACGATCGCACCCACACCCCATCTTCTGAAACCGCAGGGGCGGGCTTCAGTCCGCGTGCGTGTGGTCCTCGACACGGTCCGTCCGAGGGTGGTAGTAACATCACGCCCCGCGAAAGGAATACCTATGTTGATTGCAGTCCCATCCGACGCTCCGGGAGGCCTCGATTCCACGATCTCCGAACACTTCGGTCATTGCGGTGCGTTCACCATCGTTTCTATCGCAAACGGCGAGATCGCCCACGGTCACATGCACTGACGCCCGGGTGCGTCCCCGGATCACTCGGACCCCAGAGCGTGCACAATTCAGGTGCAAGGCCCGATGATTCTTACGATTTTTTATTCAGCCGCTGTCGCCTGTCGCTAGCCTCGATTGGTAAGAGAGAATCGTTAGAACCTTCTGGGTCTGGTGGTTCCTTGTGCTGAGCCTGGGGCATCCTTCATAATCGAATCATGACGACAGACAACTCAGCGGCGTCCCGTTTTTTTCCACAAGGGCTTTTCGTTCTGTATCTGACGTTGTTCACGGTCTGCGCCATCCGGCCGTATGACCGGACCATCTGGTTTGCTGAAAACCTACCGATTGTCCTGATCGTTGCGACTCTGGTTCTCACCTTTCGGTGGTTCCGGTTCTCGAATACGGCCTATGTGATGATGGCGGTGCTCGTCTTCCTCCACACCATCGGCGGCCACTACACCTTTGAGCTCGTGCCTTTTGACTGGGTCACGGACAGGTTGGGTTTCGAACGGAATCACTACGACCGGGTGGCCCATTTCTCGGTCGGTTTTTACGCCTTCGCTTTCGCAGAGCTGTTGGACTGCTTCAAACTCGTCAAAGGCCGGTGGATGGTTTTTCTCGTGCCCGTGATGGCGATTTTTACGGTGGCTGCCATATACGAGATCATCGAATGGATTTTTGCCGTTCTGTCCGATCCCTCAGCCGGCGCGGCCTTTCTCGGTTCGCAGGGCGACCAGTGGGACGCCCAGAAGGACATGCTGGCTGACGGCTTGGGAGCGATCGCGGCCTCTGTCCTGTATCTAGTGCTGCGACGACGGGGCGCAACGGACCGTTCGCCTGCGGCAGGCTCCTAGCCTGCATATCTAACCAGCACCGAGGCGGCAGCCTAAAAGAACCCAAGGCGAACCTTCGGCAAGGCAAGCCAAAATGAACACGGAAACAAAGCCTTCATGCGAAGTGCGGCACTCATGCATGGAGATGTTCTTGTACCGAAAAACGCCGAACCGTCCCCGTGCCTTCCAACCGCCGCGTTATCACCCCACCGTCGAGCGATTGAGCCACCAAAGAGACGCGTTCAGCACCGTGGCGAAGGTGACCCACCCCCAGTACGGCAGCAACAGGACCCCTGCCGGCAGCGCCACCCGCAAAAAGAGAACAGTGGTCACCCCGATAGCTATCCAGAGCAGGATGATCTCGACCAGCGCCCACCCCGGCGCCTGCATTCCGAAGAACAGGATGGACCAGAGCCCGTTGAGGGAGAGTTGGACTACGAAGACCGTCAACGCAATCCTGACGCCATCAACCTCCAAACCCTTGCGCCACACGAGAAACGCAGCCCCGCCCATCATGATGTAGAGCACGGTCCAGACTGGACCGAAGATCCAGGCCGGTGGGTTGAAAGTTGGCTTTGTCAGGGCGGGATACCAGTCCGCGACCCCACGTGCCGTTGCGAATCCGGAGAGACCTCCGACCGCCAGTGGTACCGCAACCGAAATGATGAGCTTGATGGTGTTGTTCATGTGACTCCTACAACGATGATATCCGCGAGAGACGCGACATCGCAAGCTCGTGGGCAAGCGCGTGGGCGGCAACATGCGAGAGGGAGGGATCAACACCTCCCCTACGACTTTGAGGGACGAATTGCATCCTCAAAGGCAGGGTCGATCACCGCCCGCGAGGTGATCGATGGTGCGCTGACTAGCCTGCATATCTCACCAGATGGCGACTGCGGCCGACGATGCATCCTACCCAGCCGTGTTTTCTCGCCTGGGGGACGCGAGTACGCCTCCGCGAAGGCGAGAAACTGGCCACGGCGCCTCGTCGCCCTCGTGACGAAACCTGGTGAGATATGCAGGCTACCGCTTACCGGCCCAGTTGACGATCAGGGTGATCGGGTAGCCCTCGTTGGTGTCGTGCGGGGTGCCGAGTATGAAGCTCTGGCCATCGCGTGATGAGGCCCACGTGTTCTCGGATCGCGTCGAAAAGAGCTGCTGCGGCCGGTCGGCCACAACGTTGTCGCCGAGCTCAACGCTGACGCTGCACAGGGCCCCTTCGAGATCGAGGTAGTAGATCTCACTCCCGTCCTCTTTCCAACCGATGGCCCAATCCCCGCCGCCGGCTGAAAGTTGCCACTTCCCTTCGCCGGAGGGGAAACGGGTCAGATACAGCTCGTACCGACCGCTCTCGTTCGAGATGTACGCGATCCACTCGCCATCGGGCGAGAACCGTGCATACCCCTCGTCGAACGGTGTCGAAACCAGTACGAACGGGTCGCTCCCGTCGATCGGCACGATCCACAGGTCGTTCTTGCCATTACTCCCATCGATCGACAGGTACTTGCCGTCGGGCGACCAATCGGTGGGCGTGGCGGGGCCCTCACCGGAATACAGCAGTTCGGGCCCGCCGCGGCCGTCGGCCTGAACGAGGTAGACGTCTCCAGTGTCCTTTTCCCGGTCGGACTGGAAGGCGACACGCTTGCCGTCGGGCGACCACACCGGCTGGGTGTCGTGCGCTTCAGAGAACGTCAGCCGGCTGGCGACGTCGCGGGCGACATCGATGGTCCAGATGTCTCCGCGCCCGGTACCGGGGTCGTTGATCGTCGCCGCCAGCTGGCGACCGTCGTGAGACAGGCGGATCGGACCGTACTGAGCCAATTCACCGATCTGACCCAGAGTGTTTCCCTCACGGTCGTACCGGTTGAGCAGGCGCTGCAGCCCGAGCCCGCCCTGGAAGGCGATGAGGCCGTCCTCGGCCACCGCGAATGCCCCGCGCCAGTAGGTTGCCTGGAACACCACGCCTTCGCCGACCGCGAACGGCTCGCCGGCGAACCCCAGCTTTTCAAGGTCGAACGGCTGCGCGACCAGAAATTGGTCCCGGACATAGAACAAGTGCCCCATAGCGTAGGCCGCGTTGGAGACGGCATGCATCAGCTCGACCGGCTCGTCGCCGTCGAGCGAACCGACCCACAGCGAGTTGACCTCGTCGTCCAGCGCCGCTGCGTGTCCGGCTCGAAGGAATAGAAAGTGGTTGCTGTCGGGAAGGAACCATGGGAAACGATGGGTGGTCTCCCCCATTCGTTGGTCGTCGACGGTCGTCACCGGTGTGGGTTCCCCGCCGCTCGCCGAGACTCGGTAGATCGGCATCTGGGTCTCCGGCGTAAAGAGAATCACGCCGTCCGCGCCCCACGTTCCGCCCCGGCCCGCGGCGGCGGCGCAGATCGTCATCGGCGCGCCGCCGTCGAGTTCGAGGCGCTTGAGTTGACCATCGATGAAGAAAGCGAGGTTTCGGCCGTCCGGCGACCAGAAGGGAAAGGTCGCCCCCTCGGTTCCCGGCAGCGGTTGCGAGGACTCGGAGCCCAGCGACCGAACGTGCAGCATCGGTCGCCCACCCTCTGCCGCGGAGGCGAATGTCATACGAGTGCCGTCGGGGGACAGCGTGAGATTTCCGAGGTAGTTGCCGTAGCCCTCGAACACCTGACCGGCCGGCGGAGGGATAGCGGCACGGACCTCATGGCGCGTGGTGGTCGTTTCGCGGTGTGCCGCGAACCATCCGGCGAACGCAGCAACGACGACGGCTGCGAGCGCGATCCCCGCGAAGAGCCGCTCGCGGCCCCTTCTCCCGACAGCGGCGACTGCCGAGTCCTTCACCAGGTCCTCGTCGGTCGCAGCCTCGAGTGACTCGGGCGACAGCGCCACCCGGGCCTCGCCGATATCGCGCAGCCGCATCTTTACGTTCCGATCGAGACAGCGCCGGAGGACCCGTCTGGCCGCCGCGGGAGTTGTGGCAGGAAGCGCGTCCCAATCCACGTCGTCGCGCAGCACGGAGGCCAGGGTCTCCGAGATCCCGTCGCCCCCGAACGCTTTCTTGCCGGTGAGCATCTCGAAGAACACGCAGCCGAAGGCCCAGACGTCGGCGCGGCGGTCGACCGTCCGCGCCTTGGCCTGTTCGGGGCTCATATAGGCCGCCGTTCCCAGCAGCGTGCCGGCGACGGTGCCTTCGGTGGTCATGGTCGGTGAGAGTGACAGGTTCGATGGATCCCCCGAGGCCTCTCCTACCAGGGCCTTGGCAAGGCCCAGATCGAGCACCTTGACCTGACCGTCCGGCGTCAGTTTCACGTTGGCCGGCTTGAGGTCGCGGTGGATGACGCCCTGCTCATGGGCAGCCTCCAACGCCTCGGCAATCTGTCGGGCGGTGTCCACCGCCTCGTCGATCGTGAGTGGACCGCGGGTCAGACGCTCGGCCAGGTCCTCGCCGGGGACCATCTCCATGGCGATGAAGTGCAGGCCGTCGATCTCGTGCAGACCATAAACCCCGGCGATGTTCGGGTGGTTGAGCGTGGCCAGCATTCGCGCCTCACGCGCGAAGCGGGCCAGTCGATTCGCGTCGCCGGCAACCGCCGGGGGCAGCGTCTTGATGGCCACCTCGCGGTCGAGTGTGGTGTCTCGGGCCTTCCACACCACGCCCATCCCGCCCTCGCCGATCTGCTCGATCAGGCGGTAGTGCAGCATTTGTTGTCCAGCCTCGATGGTCATCTGTCCGCCGTCCTCCGTTACATTGAGAGAGTTCAGTCTACACCGAGACTGGGTCTCGATGTTCGAATCGTAAGGGAAAACCGAGGACAGAGTTGGTGCCACTCAGAGTGGGTGCCACTGATCACAACCTCACAATGCAGGTCTTCGTCTTCGTTCGTAGTTCTAGGTTGTGATCAGCCCCCTTGAGTTGCGACGCCCTTTGATGTGAGAACCGTCAGGTTTGTCTGGTCTGGGAATCGAACGGCTGATTGGCGGTGGGAGGTGTTCGAAAGAAGTTCTCCAACAGGCGCCGGCCGGCCTCGACGTGACTGGGACCTTCGAGCTCATCGACAAAATGGTCCCGCGCTCCGTCCTCGGTCTCCAGGCTCTTCTTCAGCAACTCTCGCCCCAGTCGCTCGTCGAGCTCAGGGTGAAACTGAACCCCCCAGACAGTGTGGCCTCGAAGTTGCCAGGCCTGCACCGCGCAGTGATCCGTGGATGCGATGACGTCGAACCGGTCTGATGGAAGACCCGTCACCTCGTCGCAGTGCGAGTGGACCGGAGTCAAGACTTCGATCCCGGCGAACAGGGGATTCGGCGCCAGCGATACGGTCTTGAAACCGAATTCCGGGATTTCTGCCCGCCGGCACGCGTGGTCACCGACCAGGGCGCGAGCGACCATCTGGTGGCCGTAGCAGATGCCCAGCACGACCCTGCTCTGGTCGACCACCTGCCTGATCAACGCGATCAAAGCACGGTCCGTTGGAAGCTGACGAGCCGCTGACAACTCCGACCCGCTGACAACGACATGGGTGCACCGTGGGTCGGGGACGAAAGCCTCGAGCTGTTCGAGATTCACGACGCGGACCGGACGCCCCGAGATCTCTGCGAGCCTGGGAACAACCCCTCGGCAGAACCTCTCCCGATCCTCGAGATCCGCAATACAGTTGACGACCAGAACCATGATCAACTCCGGCAACGATACCTGCAAAGCTGCAAACGCACGAGGGGTGGCACTTCAAATGTGAATTCCACGATTCTCATTGCTGCATTGTAATGGGTGCCACCCAAACGGTTGGCTGTGAGACATGCGGGTCAGACTCTGAGTTCCTTGGCCAGAGTTTTCTGGAGGGCCTTACCATAGGGTGGCACGAGGCCCAACAGCTTCCACATGTTGGGCAGCGGCGCCTTGAACACCCCCTTGGCGTGGCTGAACGTCCGGAAACCGTCGATCCCCCGATACAGCCCCATGCCGCTGGCACCAATGCCGCCGAAGGGTAGCGCCTCGATCAGGGCGTGGATGATCACCTCGTCGAGGGTGACACCCCCAGACGTCGTATGCGACAGCACGCGTTGTCTCTCCTCGGCGTCGTCTCCGAAGTAGTAGAGGCACAGCGGTCGTGGGTGGTCATTGACGTATGCGATCACATCGTCGATTTCCTGGTATCCCTTCACCGGCAGCAGCGGGCCGAAGATCTCCTCCTGCATCAGCTTCAGGCCTTCTTCCGGTTCGATCACGATCGTCGGCGTCATTTTGTGGAGACAATCGTCGGTCAGGTCCTCCCCAGCCGGGTTGACCTCCAACACCTCCGCACCGCTTCGGCGCGCCTCCTCCACGAAATTCTTCAGGCGGGCGTAGTGGCTCTGGTTGATGATCGAGGTGTACTCGGGGTTGTTCTTGAGCGTCGGGTACATCGACCGAACACTCTCTTCGACCGCCGCCACGAAATCGTGCACCCTTTCGGAAGGAACGAAGACGTAGTCTGGAGCGATACAGATCTGGCCCGCATTCAAGAGTTTTCCGAGGGCGACGCTCTTGGCCGCACGCCCGAGATCGGCCGACCGTCCGACCACCACCGGCGACTTGCCGCCAAGCTCGAGCGTCACTGGCACGAGGTTGTCGGCCGCGGCGCGCATCACGAGGCGGCCGACCGCCGTCCCGCCGGTGAACAACAGGTGGTCCAGCGGCAACTCACTGAACGCCCGACCCACGTCGGCGCCGCCCGTGCACACCGCCACCTCCGTCTCGTCAAACGTTCGACCGACCAGATCTGCGATCAAAGCGGCGGTCACGGGCGTCAACTCAGAGGGCTTGATCATCGCCCGATTCCCGGCGGCGAGAGCACCAGAAAGCGGCCCGAAGATCAGATACACGGGGAAATTCCACGGACTGATGATACCCACCACGCCCTTCGGCACATACTCGACCCAGGCCTTGCCGCCGAGCAACCCGATCGGGAAGTCGAGCTTCCGACGCTCCGGCTTCATCCACCCCCGCACACGCTTGCGCGCGTGCTTCAGCACGCTGATGCTCGCTGCTGCCTCGGTAAACCGGGAGAGGTCCCGCGGCCGGCAGCCGTAGTCGGCCGAGAGGGCGTCGGCGATCCGCCCCTCGTTGTCCGCGAGTAGGTGGATCGCGCGGTCGATCCGGTCGATCCTCGTGGCGGCCGTCACCGGGACTCCGGCCAGAAACGCCTCACGCTGCCGAGCCAGCAGCGCCGCCATCGATTCAGCTGTCCGCACAGTCGAGGGAATGGGCTGTTCGATCATGACGCCGCCCCTTTCGATCGCACCCGTCAGCCGACCCGCGTCCGGTGTCACGAACTCGAGACACTCCACATCGTCACGCGCGGCGATCGGCGTATCCGGTCCATCAAGCTGGATCGTGTTGGCGCGAGCATACGCCGCTGACGGGCAACCGTCCAACCCGAATCAACGGAGCCGAAACGCTGGCAGGCAGCACAACCACACATCACGAGTGTTCGCGCCGGACGGGCCACGATGGAGGTTTTTGTCAATCGCCCGTTGAGAGAATGTGATATCTGGCACGACTGATGTCCCGGCGCAGCCGTCGGCGACCCGGACCTCCGCGCGCGAGACATCGAATACCTCGAGGGGCCCATGCGACAGCCTCATGACGCCCTCGATGTCACTTCAGTTCGAGACTGTCCAGCCAGCCGATGACCACCCTGAGGTCGGGGTTCAGAGCGCCCTGATCGTCTTGTTGAATCATGAGGAACCGAGAGCCGTCCGGCGTCACGTCGTAGGCGTGAACGTCCGGGCTGATATTCGACGAGCGCAGGTACGGGTCCGCGAAGAGAGGCTTCGGACGATCGAAGACGAGACCATGATCCACTTTCACCGGAACCACCATCATCGTGTCGCTGGTGCGGAAGAAGAGCTCGCGGCCGTCCCCCGACCACAATGGTTCGAGGCCGCCCCCGTTCGAAACCTGAATCCGCCCTCCTGGTCCCGGGTAGGGCCGCACGTACACCTCCCAACGGCCCGACTCTTCGGAGGCATATGCCAGCCAGCGGCCGTCCGGTGAAAACGCCGGATACCGCTCGGCAAAGCGGGTGTCGAGAAATGGTGTGGGTTCGGAGCCGGAAGCCTCGTCGAGCACCCAGATATCGTCATTGAGATCCGCCCCGCGAACGGCCAGCGCCAGCAGCTGGCCGTCCCCAGACCACGACGAGGCTCGGATGGATTTCTCCGTTTCGAGCACGGGCTTCGGCTGGCCGGTGCCGTCCGCCGCCACCTCTTTCAGGGCCCGCACTGGATCGGACCCGCCGGAATACAACACCGTGTCGCCCGAGAAGCCCCACAACGGGTCGTGGGTATCCTCGTCGAAGGTGATACGGGTCAGGGTCCCCCGTGCGAGATCGTAGGTCCAGAGGTTGCACTCCGGGGTGATCACCTTGCGCATCAGAAGACGGCGCCCATCCGGTGAGATGCGGGGCTGCGCCCACGCCGCCCTCTCGTCGAACACGCTGTCGACCTCCCCCGTTCGAGTGACCCAGACCACCTTGCGGCCGCCCGCCAGCATGCTGCCGTCGTCGAGCGGTGTGTAGATCAGGGTGCCGCTCTTCGAGACCGCGTAGCGACCACCTTCGCGCGGGCCGTTGCCCACGCCTTGCAGCACCACCGTCGGCTCGCCGTCCACGGTCGCCGTATCCGGGTCGAAGCGGTACATCACGACATCCTGCTGCTCGTACCGGTAGGCCAGCAGCTGTCCCGACTCGAGCACTTGCGGCGAGGAGGCCCCGGTGACCACGGGTTTCGAGTCACCGGTGGTCAGTGAAACCGCCCATACGGACCAGCCTAGAATGTTGTCGGCGGTGTAGAGGACCCACTCGGAGTCGGGGACCACGAAGGGCTCGTGGTGGAAATTTTCGTCGGGCCCCAGGGTCGTCAGCACAGTCGCGTCACCACCTGAATCCGGCACAACCGCCAGACCACTCCACGCCCTACCATCAATCGCGGCACCGCTGACGATCATGTGGCCGTTCGGGTGCCAGGCCCCGGTGTTGAACGAGGAGCTGATCGTAACGCCCGCCAGCCGAATCGGACCGCCGCCGCTCAACGAGACCTTGAAGATCGCGTCGGACACCGACGAGAAGTAGGCGACCCACCTTCCGTCTGGCGAGAAGAAGGGGTTCTCGACGTCCTGCGTCTCGGGAACCGTCCGAATGTCGAAGCTGTCGAGGGAGCGAAGCTGGAGGCTCGAGCGTTCGTCGTCGAGCGTATAGGCCAACCAGCGCCCGTCGGGAGAGATGGCCGTGTTCGTGTACTGCTTGAATGCAGCCTCCGAGATGTTGACGTGGAGGGCCTCTCCCGTCTTCGTCTCGGGCCCGAGCCATCCCCAGACGAGCGTCGCCACCGCAGCGACAATCCCGAGAGCGCCGACCACCAGACCCAGACGGTTGATCCAAGTGGACGGTGCGGAGGTTTGCGGCTCGACGACGTCGATACCCGCCTGCAGCGCCAACCGCGCGTCACCGGCGCACTGAAGACGCTGGCGCGGTTCGCGTTCCAGACAACGAGCCACGAGGTTGCGCAGGCTCGGCGGAGTTCCCGGCGGCAACGCGTCGAGATCCAGATCCGAGCGGAGCACCGCGGCGAGGACATCAGAGACAGTGTCACCCTCGAAGAGCTTGCGACCCGTCAACATCTCCCACAGAACGACCCCGAATGCCCAGATGTCGGCTCGACGGTCGACCTTCTTGCCGCGCGCCTGGTCGGGGCTCATGTAGGCGGCCGTGCCGAGGATCACACCTTCGACGGTGGCGTGTTTGGTCATTGTCGGCGACAGGGACAGGCTCGAGTCAGCGGTCTCGGTTTCCCACGCCTTGGCGAGGCCGAAGTCGAGCACCTTGACCGTATCTTCCCCGGTGATCATGATGTTGGCGGGCTTCAGATCACGGTGGACGATGCCCTGGTCGTGCGCCGCCTCGAGTGCCTCGGCGATCTGGAGCGCGAGGCGGATCGCTTCGTCAGCGGGGATCGGGCCGCGCCGGATCCGCTGTGACAGTTCCTCGCCCTCGACCAGCTCCATCACCAGGAATGTCGTCGTACCGCGTCCGCCTCTGACACGGATTCCAGTCCGTACAGACGTCGCAATGTTCGGGTGATTGAGCGAAGCGAGGACTTTCGCTTCGCGTTCGAAGCGAGCCGAGCGATCGGGATCGTTCGCTACGTCCGCCGGCAGCACCTTGAGCGCCACCTCGCGGCCCAGCTTCGTGTCCTCGGCTCGCCACACCTCGCCCATGCCGCCCGCACCGAGCTGTGACAGGATGCGATACCCGCCGATCTTCGAACCAGGCTCCATTGTTTGGGATCCCCTCTGGGACGGGGTTTGAACTCCGTCTAAAGTTCAACACAATCGTCCACGGCGCTATTCTCGGAATACAAAAGCATGCAACAGCATGGCTGCCACGTTCACATGTGTCGATTTGTGTTGACCGCTCGAAGTTGACGTTGACCTCGAGGGGCCTTCGGTCACTCCAATCACAAATCAGCACCTGTGGAAAGGTGTACGTGGCGTCTGTGACGTCGGCCACGCGACGTGACCTCAGGAATAATGCGGGCTAAGATTCCTTGAACGGGGGGCCACACTGCATGCAGCTCGCTGCGATCGATTGGGTTGTCATCTTCATATGTCTCGGAGCGGCATTTGCCCCGGCCCTGTTCTTCGCCAGGCGAGCCGGTTCCGGAACCGCGGAGTTCTTCGCCTCCGGACGATCGGCGCCGTGGTGGTTGATCGGCACCTCCATGGTGGCCACCACCTTTTCCACCGACACTCCGAATCTGGTGACCGATTTCGTGCGCACCAAGGGCGTGTCGATGAACTGGGCGTGGTGGGCCTTTCTGCTCACCGGCATGCTGACGGTCTTCTTCTACGCCCGGATGTGGCGGCGTTCCGGCGTCCTCACCGATCTCGAGTTTTACGAACTCCGGTACTCGGGGCGGTCGGCCGCCTTTGTGCGCGGTTTCCGGGCGGTGTATCTGGGCCTGTTCTTCAACTGCGCCATCATGGCGTCGGTGACTCTGGCCGCGGTCAAGATCGCCAACGTCATGCTCGGCTGGAGCCGCCTCCAAACAGTCATTGTCTGTGGTCTCATCTGCATCGTTTTCTCCGCCATAGCGGGGCTGTGGGGCGTGCTCGCGTCGGACCTCGTCCAATTCTTCATCGCCATGGTCGGGGTCGTCGCCGCAGCGTACGTGGCGTTGTCGCAGCCGCAGGTCGGCGGCCTGAGTGGGCTGGTGACCAAACTCGACCCGGCGACCTTACGGTTACTACCCGACTTCTCTGACTGGGGGCTGACGCTGACGGTGTTGGTCATACCGCTCACCATCCAGTGGTGGTCGGTGTGGTACCCGGGCGCGGAGCCCGGTGGCGGCTCATACATCGCGCAACGGATGCTGGCGGCGAAGGATGAAAAGAACGCCATGGCCGCGACCCTGTGGTTCAATATTGCCCACTACGCCTTGCGACCGTGGCCGTGGATCATCGTTGCTCTGTGCTCGATGCTGGTCTTCCCGACCCTGGGAGACATCAAAACTGCCTTGCCCCACGTGTCCGATGATCTCATTGGCAACGACCTCGCCTATCCGGCCATGCTGACGTTGTTGCCGGCCGGGCTGCTCGGTCTGTTGGTCGCTTCTCTGCTCTCGGCCTATGTCTCTACCATGTCGACTCACCTCAACTGGGGTTGCTCCTACCTGGTCCACGACTTCTACCGTCGATTCCTCAAGCCGAATGCCTCTGAACGACACCTCGTGTGGTTGTCGAGGGTGATCACGGCGCTCTTGATGGTGGTCTCAGGGGCGACGGTATTTCTGTTGTCGACCGCCGGTGAGGCCTTCCAGCTGCTGCTTTCGATCGGCGCCGGAACGGGTCTGATCTATCTCTTGAGGTGGTTCTGGTGGCGGATCAATGCGTGGTCGGAGATCGCCGCCATGGCGGCGTCGTTTACCATCGCGTTTTCGCTCTTCATTGCACGAAAGTCAGGGCTCGAAATGTCGTCCCACGCGGCCCTCGTGTGGTCGGTGGTCTTGACGACCCTCTTCTGGGTGCTCGTGACCTTCATGACGAAACCGACGGACACCGAAACCCTGCGCGCGTTTTATCGCAAGGTTCGGCCGGCTGGTCGCGGTTGGGCAAGGGTCGTCGATCCCGGAGAAGTCGTGGGGCCTCGTGACAATCTTTCGTTGGCTCTCCTCGGCTGGGTCTTCGGCTGCACCTTCGTCTATTCGGCACTCTTCGGCACCGGCGCCTTGCTCTACGGAGCAGTCGATCCAGGGGGCGGTGTGTCTGGCAGTGACTGTGGCCGCTGGGGTTGGTTTGGCCTGGGTGGTGCCGAAGATCTGGCGAGGCGACGGGTCGACCGTGGTGGAGTGACGCATTCTCAGTTCGGCATGCGGAATTCGCTCAGGACGCAGAAAGGGCCCTTTCCCCTCTGCACTTTGCTAAGATGCATCTGAACCAAGGAGCACCCATGAAATCTTCACTTCGTCGGGCCATGTTTGTGGCAATCGCAGCGATGGTGGTCGCGGTCTGGGGGCAGGACATCTGGAGCCAGTCGTCTTCCCCGGACATCGGCGTCGATGCCGCATCTCCGATCAAGGGTCTCGACGAAGACCTGCTGAAGGCCCTCACGCCGCTCGACCGACAGATCCTCAAATTTGTCCACGAAAGCCAGCTCGACCAGCTCCTCGACGGCACCGACCCGGCGGACATCTATCTGTCGAACGGTGAGACCTTGAGCGTGCTCGCCGCGAAGACCCAGATGGAGTCGTCGCGCAACCTGTTCTTTGCCCCCGTTGCGCCCTGCCGGTTGATCGACACCCGCAACGCTCCTGAAGGCTACCTGCTGGCCGGCGAGACGCGCGGCTTTCGGGTGCGCGAGACGGAAACGGGATACGCCGCGCAGGGCGGCGCCGAGGGGGGCTGCGGTCTGCCCGGTCTCGAAGGCGTGACCCTCAAGGCCAACGCCGTGCGGGCGATCGCACTCAACGTTCTGACGCTCGAGGTCGGCGGGCCGGGGAGCCTGGCCATCTGGCCGGCAAATCGATCGGAACCGGAAATCGGTTCCGTGAGCTTCGCCGGCGCGCTCGCCGGCGGCGGCGTGACCGGTGGAGTTCTGGTGCCGGTTTGCGACGAGGCGGGGCTCGATCCTTGCAGCACCGCCGACTTCAAGATCAAGGCCAAGATCTCAGGGACCCACGTGGTCGCCGACATCGTCGGCTATTTTCACGCCGCGCCGCCGAACGGTGCGCTGCAGATCGACAACGACCGTGCGCAGCAGGCGAATGATACCGCGGTTCGGCAACCCCAGGGCCCCGACCAGCCGCGGCGGCTTCGACGGAGCCCGGACCCCCGCTCGCCGAGAAACCTCACCGATTCGCGGTCACTGTTCGGGCAGCGCAACCCGCGCGGGCGCCGGCCGACGAGTCAGCCCCGGTCGATCACATGCTCCCGCTCGAGGGGAGCATGCGCCGCCCAGATGGCCAAGGCCGGGGAGTACGAGATCTCGCTACGCGGCGAACTGGCGACGGGCCACGGCGCAGGGGCGGCCGTCTACGGTTGGATCCCGAACGACACCTTCAGTTTCTGGCTGCGCGCCGTCAAGGGGCACGCGACGACCGGCAACGCCGTCCACGGAGAGGCCCCCAACGGCCGGGCCGTCTACGGCCAGACCAACGACGGCTACGCCGTCTACGGCTTTGACGGCGGCAGCAACGCGAACCGCGGTTATGCCGGATACTTTTACAGCACCAACGGCATCGGCGTGTATGGCTACAGCGGCGCGAATCGCACCCACCCCAACATCTATGCGCCGGGCGTCTACGGCCAGAGCAATCAGGGGGTGGGCGTCTACGGCCGGGGAGACACCTCGAACAGCTACAGCTTCTACAACGAAGGCGGCTATTTCGAAGGCGGCAAGGGCCTCTACGCCCTTGGTACCGACTCTGCAGGTGAGCTAGGCTACGGCGCCCGCATTTACAGCAGCCAGTATCGCGGAATGTACGCGCAGGGCGCCAGCGGTTGGTTCGATGCGTACTTCGGCGGCAATGGCGGGATCAGCACCAACGGTATCATCGATCGATCTGGCAAAAAGTGTGGTCCTCGCCGTGAATCTGGGAGCCCAGGCGATCGAACCGGGCGACCTGATCGCGATCACCGGAACAGCGCCATCTCCTGAGGACGGTCGACCCATGATCGGCGTCTCGAAACTCGATGCTCACAACCAGGACGCCCTCATCGGTGTGGCGGAGCGTGCCTTCGCGGTGACGGTCGTCAAACAACCGGACGGCGTCGAATACACCGACTTCTCTCCTGTCAAAGGCTCGGTTGCGCCGCAACAGTACCTCGCCATCGTGACCGGTGGCCTGATGCCTGCAGTCAATCTCGACAGCTTGCCACGGCGCGCCGCCTGGAAGATCGGTGAAAAGGTCGCGTTTCAAGTGGGTGACAAGGTCGGGTCGGCCGATGCCCTGGTTGACGCGGTGACCCTCGGCAAGGTCGCGTCCGCACCGGATTTCGCCAACGGGACGATCGCCATTTTCATTGATATCGATTAGAAACGTGGGGCCGATCCTTCGGTGATGGCACAAGGGCCCCGCCGTCCCCTCGCCGACCGCCTGCTGGAAGGCTGTTGGTTGGCGATCGCGTTGCTGGTGCCTCTCGTGATCAACCCGTGGGGCCAGAGCATCTACGCG
The DNA here is from genome assembly GCA_963714885.1 of Candidatus Sulfomarinibacteraceae bacterium. Taxonomy (GTDB): domain Bacteria; phylum Acidobacteriota; class Thermoanaerobaculia; order Thermoanaerobaculales; family Sulfomarinibacteraceae; genus Sulfomarinibacter. The sequence goes on from CAVQQV010000035.1 coordinate 33,551, forward strand.
CTTCCCAAGGCGGCTGTTCTGTGCTCCCTCACCTCCGGGATGGTGGGGTTGTGGGTTGCCTCGCGACTCCTGGAGCCGCGACCGGCGGACCGCCCTCTGAGACAGTCCACCCTGATGCTGCCGGTGGCTGCGCTGCTCACCGTGATCGTCGCGGCGACGGTGCTGGCCCAGGCACCGCTGCTCAGCCTGTGGGGCAGTCATGGGCGAGCAGAGGGCGCCTTGACCCTTGTCTGCCTGCCGATCCTCTCGCTGGTGGTGGCGACTCGGCTTCCCGGCACCGCAGGAGCGGTGCGGCTCTTCTGGGTCGCAAGTGCCACGACGCTGCCCCTGGCCGCCTACGCCGGGCTCCAGCTGCTCGGACCCGACCCGCTCGGTCTGGTGACCGACGCACGGTCAGCGGTCTTCGCCACCCTCGGCCGCTCCAACTTCCTGGGCGCGTACATGGCGATGCTGGTGCCGCTGACCCTCAGCTTGCGATTGCTGGCTCAGCGCCCTCTCGTCAAGGTTCTGGCGACCGTTTTCGTGGTGCTCGAAGGGGCGGTGGTGCTGGCGACTCAGACCCGCGCCAGCGTCCTCGCTCTTGTGGTGGCCGTCGCCTGCTGGGTCGCCCTGTATTGTCGCCGCAGCCTTCTCGACCTGAGGCGACGCACGCCGGCGCTGGTGGCGGCATGGTGCCTCCTGGCCGTCCTGTTGGCCGCGGCGCTGGGATTCGCCCAGGCCGGCGGTTCGGGAGCGGCGCGACTGGCGATCTGGCAGGGAACCCAGAAGCTCATCGCCGAGCGACCTCTGCTGGGATACGGCCCGGACTCGCTCGGTCTGGTCTTTCCACGGGTCTATCCTCCCGAGTTGGTGTACTACCAGGGCCGGGGGTTGGACGTCGACCGCGCACACAACGTCGGTCCTCGACTGGACGGTCACGCTCGGCGTCCTCGGGCTTTTCGCCGGAGCGGCGGTGCTCTTCGTGGTCGTGAGGTCGGGGTGGCAAACCCTGGCCGGCATCGCCAGGGAACCCGCCCCCGACGACCGCAAACGAGAACTCCTGGTGATCGGCGCCCTCGCCGCACTGGTCGGCAACCTCGCGGGCACCCTGGTGAGCTTCGACTCGTTGCCGACACTGGCCTGCGCGTGGCTGCTGGCGGGCGTCGTGGTGGCGCTTGAAAGGCGCAGCGAGGACTCCGTGGTATCCACGGCGGAGGGCGGCGCTGCGCCGCGATCCGTGGTCCCGGTTGTGGCCGGTATGATCGCCCTGGTTGCTGCAGGCGCCTTCAATCTGCGACCACTGGTGGCGGACGTTTGGGAACGCCGCGCCGCGCTGCTCTCCGCCGAGGGGAAATGGAGCGATGCGATTGCGGCGGCCGGACACGCGGTGATCGCCTTCCCGTCGGACCCGGGCCACCGTCAACTCCTCGGCTGGCTCCACCTGCAGAGCGCCCTCGTCGGCGGCCCGAACACGCCCGACCATCTCATTTCCGCCGAGCAGCTGCTCGAGGAGGCTCTCGCCCAACGGCCCGACGATTTCCGACTCGCCACGACGCTGGCGGAGTTTCAAAGCGCCGCAGCCCTGCACTTCGATCGCCGCCACCTGAGTTCAGCCGAGGCGGCCTGGACGCGGGCGACGGCGTTGGCGCCCAACCACGGCATTCTCTTTTCGGGCTGGGGTCGCTTGCGGTTGCAAGCAGGAGACCCGGATGGGGCTCTCCCTTTGTTGCGCAGGGCAGTCGATCTCGACACCACCGATGCCGAGGCCTGGCTCCTCCTGGCCGGTCTGGAGCTTGAAAAGCGACGTCCGGCTTCGGCGCTGGTCATGTACCGGCAAGCTGCCAGGCATGCGCCGGAGCGGCCCGAGCCGATCCTCGGGGTGGCGCGTGCCTACTGGCTCCTGGGCCAGCCGGAGGTGGCGCGGCGGACCGTCGCCGAAGCTCTCGAACTCGCACCGCAAGACGCCGCAGCCCTGGCTCTTCTCGAGGAGTTCTCGACGCGGAGAGAGGTGGCGACCGGCACTCCGGAATGAGCCGGGATCACTTCGCTCCGACCGAGTTGGACCACCTGCTGGTATCGCCCGTCTCGAAACCGTCCGCGAAGAAGGGGATCAGGCACGGGCCCGATCCTGTGGCGTTGATGGCACGAACGTTGATTGCACGCGCGTTGGCACCGGCGACCACCCGCATGGCATCTTCGTAGCAGCCGGCGGACCCGGGAACAGTGGTGTCGACGCTCAGGTCCGATATCAGGACATCGACTCCAAACCCGGTGACCTTGAGCTGGCCCGTGATCCTTGTCAGGTCCTGTCCGGCGCCCACCATGGTGAGGCTGCGATTGATGGTCACTGTCTCCGCGAATGTCCCGGGACCGATTGCGATGGTCGAACATTGCGCACTGTTGACGGCACTCTGGATGGTGGGCCGGTTTCCCGGGACGTTGCAGGTCTGCGCGGAAGCACTCATGGCACTTCCACCCAGGATCATGATCCCGAGCAGGGGACCGATTCGGAATCGTGAGACTCGTTTCCTCAAGGGCACTTCTCCACAGCTCTCGTCGACGACTCGCTCAAGGACCTACCACGCCCGTCCGTCAGATTCCGCCGGAGATTTCCTGGATTGAGCGTAGCACGGCGCAGGCCCCGGCCAAAGGTGATCGGACACCACTCCTCACCGGTCTCGAGACGTGCGGTGGAGAGTCAGGCGCGCCAGTCGGCGTCTGATCGTCGCCAACTTCTCATCGAGAGGCTTCTCGGCGAATTGCGTCAACTGGAGCCGCAACGGCCGCTTGGGCAAGAGGTGCGGTTCGTACTTCCGGCGATAGCGCCCGAGCATCTTTTCGAGACGGCCGTAGTCGACGCCGCGGATCTTGGCCTCTTCCGGGCGCCGGCTTCCGGTTGTCGCAGCGTTTTCCTGAATGAGGAGGTCGTGCTCCACCGCCCAGTCGAAGAACCAGGACCCCGGAATCGGGCTGAAGAACGAAGGAGAGAAGTAACGCGGCCGGATCTCCTCGATCGCGGCCATCGACTCGCGGTCGTGCCCGACGTGCCATTTCGTGTCGGAGAAAGGCATTCCCAGGATGAGGTTGGCGAAGAGGTCGATCCCGAGGCCATGGCAGATCTCCGCCGCTTCGAAATTCTCGGCGCGAGTCGTGCCCTTCTTCATCCAGCGCAGCATCTCGTCGTTGAACGACTCGAAGCCGATGCTCAATATTCGAAGCCCGGCGTCGTACATGGTGGCGATGAGTTCGGGGTGGGCGCACACGATGTCGGAGCGCGAGGCGGCCCACCACTGGATGCCTCTTGCAACGTGACCGCGCCGATGCAGGCCGCGGCAGAAATCTTCGACCCAGTCGCGACGGATAACGAACTGGTCGTCGTGAAAAACGACGCTCCTGAACCCGTAACGCTCGGAAAGCTCATCGAGCTCGTCGAGCACGTTCTCCACCGAGCGATGACGGAACGTCGGAAGGCGCACCCCCTCGAACCGGGTCGATTCGCGGGTGAAGAGGTTCTGCTCTCCCGGCCCGCAGCAGAAGCGGCATTGCCAGGGGCAGCCGCGCTTGGTGAGCAGATCGACGGTCGGTGTCTCGAGGTGCCAGAGCTGAAAGCGGGTTCGATCACGGTAGTCGTCGTACAGCTCCCGATCTTCGAAAGGAATCGTGTCGAGATCTGGAGGTTCGCCCCAGAACACCCGCGGGTGGGCCGCGGGATCGCGAAGCAGTTCAGGCAGGGAGACTTCTCCCTCTCCCCGGACCACAAAGTCGACGCTTCCATCGTCCTCGCCGAGGTGCGGATACATCGTGAAGTGGATGCCGCCTGCGACGACGAGGACCCCGGGAAGAACGCGTTTCGCTCGGCGGCAGCACTCAAGAGCGATTGCGATCTCCGAGGTGTGGGCCGTTACGCAGAGATACTCCGGCTGGACTGCGAGCAACTGCTGTTCGTAATCCTGCCAGCCCTGCATGAGACGAAGGTCGAACAGGACCGGCTGATGTCCCGCTTCCCGGAGAGGGCCGGACAGGAACAGCAGGCTGTGGCGCGGCAGCGCGTCGTCCATGTGGCGCGGCGCAAGTCCGGTTCCCCAGTCGCTCGAGATCAGCGCGGGGTTGACAAGTCCTACTGTAGCCACGGTTCTGACTCCGATTGAATGCACGAAGAGACTGGAGGTTTCTTTCGTCCGGTCGATCCGCCGGCCGCGCCCCGGCAATCGACTTCGCCGGGGCCGGTGCATCGCCGCCTACAGCAGGAGGCCGGTGAGAATCGTAGATAATGATTCACTGTCTCCATTCTCGAACAGAAACGGCTCGGCGTCGAGGCAACGGAGGATCGTGCGGTGAATTACCGACCGTAGCCGGGTGCCGGTGAGCTAACGAGTCCGGAGTCGCCGCCACCAGCGGCGCCACCGTGGGAGAGGAACGAGGTGGAGACCGTCGACGGAATCCTCCACCTCCATCAATCGGACGCGCTCCAGGGGCGATCGATTCGGAGCGTGGAATGCCAACACCAGGCGTTGGTCGAAATCGCGGAAGAGCATGGCGTGGCCGCCGTCCCCTCGCCACAGGGGCTGCGGCTCGTGGTGCCACGGGCCTCGCAGTTCGCCGCTCGCCGATCGGGCGAGGCCGATCGCATAGCCGCGGCGGGAGAAGCTCGACCACAGCATGAGCAGGTCACCGCCCGGTGTGCGGTGGAGAAAAGGACCGTCGGTGACAAAGTGGTGCTGATCCTGGACCGGGCGCACCCAGGGCGCGGTGGATGCGCGAAAGAGCTCCACCGGGTCACCGGCGGCGCCGTCGAGGGTGGGTGTCATCGGCATGGCACAGATCCGGCCATCGTCGATTTGCAGCCATTCGTGGCAGAAGACCATCCAGGGAGCGCCGTCGGCCGCCATGTGGAGAGTGCCGTCGAGACACGCCCACCCGGGCGGGGTCACGGGGCCGGTGCTGAGAGGAAGGAATGGACCGGACGGATGATCGGCGACCAGGGTCTGGACTCCACGGCCCTCGCGGGCACTGCGAAAGCTGGCGAACATGACCAGCCGCCCGCGGTGGAGATGAATTTCCGGCGCCCAGAAGTTGCACTCGCCCCAGAACCCAGGTGGTGGACGAAAGACAGCGATGGGACCGTGCCAGTTCTCGAGATCCCGGCTCCACCAGGCGTCGAAGCCGACACCGGGACCGTGCCATGGGTCGGGGTCGGTTGTGCCGTAAAGCCAGTAGCGCTGTTCATCCCGCTCGACCAGTACGAACGGATCGCGGACTCGAATCCTGTCCAGGGGTCGGCTCATGGCCTGGTCGTCGCGGTCGTTCACCATCTCTTCGGAATTCTACGCGGTCAAGATGGAGGGGTAGGGTATAAACAATGGCGATGGAGTTCCGCCGCGAGATTCTCACCGCCACAGCGCTGCTCGCTCTCGCCTTCACCATCGCCTGTCCGGCGATGGATAACGGGTTCTCGCTCGACGACTTCAACTGGCTCGCTCGAGTCAGCTTCCGCTCGTCGACGGCCGCCTTCCTGTTCACTCCGGAGCCGGGCCAACTCGTCAATCCGGGCGCGCGGGTCCTGTGGCTCGCGGCCGCCACGGCTTTCGACCTCGAGCCAGCCCCCTACCACGCGCTCCTGCTTCTGCTCCACGGCGCCGTCGTTCTGCTGTTGTGGCGGTTGGCCTCGGAGACGTTCGATGCCGAGATCGGCCTCCTCGCTGCGGCTCTCTTCTGCGCTCAGACGGCGGGGGCCGAGGCGGTTTTCTGGTTCGCCGCGTCCCCCCACGTGCTGGTTTCGGCGTTGCTGCTGGCCGGCATTCTCGGTCTGGTTCGCTACCTGGCGACCGACTCCCTCACAGCCGTCGTCGGCGGGCTGATGGCATTTGCGTCTGCGCTTTTGACCAAGGGCACCGCGTTTGCAGTGTTGCCGGTTGCCGGTGGGTGGGCTGGAATCTGCGGGTCGGCGCCGCGGCGCCGTCGCGCCACGGTGGCGCTTGGTCTTGGATTGGCGGTAGTGGTCGTCATCGCGCTCAACCTGGCGGCAGGGAGTGACGAATCCTACCTGGTCGAGCGGGGCCTTTACCGTTTTGGTGGGCACGTGTTCGCCAACGCGGCCACCAGTGTCGGGATGGTGATCCTGCCGTGGTCCGGTATCGCCGCCGAGCTGGGTCTTTCAGGCGTCATGGCGACCGCCCGCACCGTCGCGGGCATCGTTGGTCTGGCTGCTGTTGCGGGCATCTTCATCATGGGTTCCAACCGCCTTCGCTGGTGGACCGCCCTGGCCGTACTGGCGCTGGCGCCGACCCTGCCCTTTGCCATGGAACCGACCTCACGCTACGTCTACCTCCCGTCGGCGGCGGCGAGTGTGGTCGCGGCAGTGTTCTTCTCCAAGATGATCCGCCGCCGGGGTCTGCGGTTCGCCGCCGTCGTCGTTCTCTGTCTCGCCGGTCTCGCGGACATGCGGCTGCGCGACAACGTCTTCGAGTATCGCGAACGACTCATGCGCGACATGGTCGATGGAATCACGACCGTGCTGCAGGCGCCTCCGGCCGACGGCGTGGTCCGGGTAGCGGGTCTGCCCCGTCTCGGTCTCGATCCGGGCATCCACCTCGAGGCGGCCCTCCAGCTCGCCTGGGACGATCCATCGCTCCGGCTCGAACTCGTGGCCGAGGATCAGGCCGAGCGGCCGGGGGTCCTCAGATGGTGCGACGGCAGTATCACTGCAAATACCAGGGAATCACCCAGCGCAGATTGAAGACGTTGGCCCCGACCAGGATGAGAACGACCGCACTCGCGAACAGCGCGGACCGGGGTCGCGTCGCCGCCCGCAGGCCGAAGGCGAACAGCACCGAGCTCGCGACGGAAACGAGGAAGAGATAGCGTCCCTGAGGCTGAAAATCAGCCAGCGAGTAGACGGCTACCGCCGCCGCCGCCAGGGCGACTGCACCTCCGCTCCAGGCGATCCATCGCCTCGCCTCGTCGCGTCCTTCATCGGGTCGCCGCCAACGAATGAAGAGACCCGCGATGACGATCGCCGTCAGCCCGAGGTAGACGGGGACGAGCCGCGGGTCGGGGAACATTTCCATCCACCCGAAAGCGCCCCACCAACTGGCGAAGAGCCGCCAGGAGAAAACGCCGACTCCATGCTCTCCCAGCAGTGTCAGCCGGGGCCTTTCCGCTCCCAGCGCGGCGGCCGTCTCCGCGTCCGAGCCGAGGGCGCCGGTTGCGAGAGCGAGAGGATCCCCCGGGCCGTAGGCGAAGATGTTGTGGCCGATCCAGGGCAGCAAGATCGCCAGGGCGATTGTCATGGCGATGGCGCCGGATCGGATGGTCCCGTGCCACGAGCGATCCTCGCCGTCGAGGCGCAACCAGAGGAGGTAGAGGGGGATCGCCAGCAGCACTGAAATATTCGCCAGAGATCCGACTCCGATGACGGCGCCGACCAGCGCAGGATGGCAACGCGCGGCCAAGGCCACGGTGTACACTCCGAAGATCAGTTCGGCCAGAACCCCGTTACCAATGGAGACCGCCATGAAACAGCGCATCGGCGACAACGCAAGGAACAGGGTGGCCAGGAGAGCGTGCCAGCGGTCCACCCAGCCGCGCGCCCGAGCCAGCGCCAGAGGAAGGCAGAGCACGAGGCATGACAATGCCAGGTTGACCAGCTTGACGAGCTCCGGCCGCGGGTCGAGCCGCCAGACAGCCGCTGCCAGCAGGTAGTAGAGGGGGGGTTGATGGTGCTCGTAGGCAAACCTCAGGAGCACCGGGTCCTCGCTGGTGACGCCGGAGAAGTGGCTCTTTTTGAAAGCCTCGAGCTCGGCCGGCGCCCAGGCGCCGGGTTCCATGATCGGCAGGATTTCCCCGCCGGCGACGGCTCGAACGTGATTCAGGTGGGCCGGCTCGTCGGGCCAGTTGAACGGGGGCAGCGCCGCCCGGTATCCGAGCGCCAGGGCGAGATGCAGCGTGAGCAACAGCGGCAGCCAGACAAGCGGTCGCAACTTCATTGTGACCAGTGTAGCGATGTGGAGGTCGCGAGGTGAATCGGCTGCGACCGGTGACCGCGGTGGTCGTCCCCACCGTCGGACCGATCGAGAGGCTCGAACGGTGCCTGGGTTCGATGGTGATTCAGACGCTGCCCTTCGTACGAGTCGTGGTCGTCAGCGATGCCGGGCCCGAAAACCTCGAGGGTGAACTGAGTCGCATCCATGAAGTGGAGGTGCTGCGGCTGCCGCGCCGGTTGGGCTTTGCGGGTGCAGCCAATGCCGGGATCCGCGAGATTCTCGTCGACCCGGGAGTGACGGGGGTGGCGTTGGTCAACGACGATGTGCGGCTGGCGAGCCGCTGGCACGAAGCGGCGTTTGCCGCCCTGACCTCGGGTCACGATATCGGCGCCTGTGCGACCGTCGTGCTCCAGGCGCGGGACCCCGAACGACTGGACTCGGCGGGGATCGACTGGCGATCCGGCGCCGTGGCCGACAACCGCGGGCACGGTGACCCGCCGCCCGGCATCGATGAGCCGATGGGTGACGTCTGGGGCGCGCCGGCCTCGGCGGCCCTCTTTCGGAGGTCGCTCTTTGACCGCATCGGGCTCTTCGACGAGTCCTTCACCGCCTATCAGGAGGATGTCGAACTCGCGCTGCGCGCTCGGCTTTTCGGGTTGCGCTGTGTTTTCGCTCCCGCCGCTCGCGCCGAGCACGACGGTTTCGGGAGCAACCGACCCTTCCCAGGAGGCGGAACCTGGGCCGACTTCTACAACGCGCGGAACCGGATCAGCCTGCTGCTGACCACCCTGCCGGCCGAAACCTGGCGCAGCGAGTGGCCGCTCATCATTTCCGGACATCTGTGGCGGTTACTGCGTGCTGCGCCCGAGGGCCGGATGGCGGCGGTGTGGCTCGGCGCGGCGCACGCCCTGTGGAGGGCTCCGTCGAGCCTGCTGCGCCGCCGGAGAACCATGCGTGCGGCAAAGATGCCGGCTGCGAACAGCAGATGACCGCAAACAGCGTTTTTGACTCGTTGACGATTGGGGTTCTGGCCAAGAACGCCGGTGATCTCCTTCCCGATCTCCTGACCTCCCTGCCGGCGAATGTCGAGGTGGTGATGGTCGATGGCGGGAGCCGCGACAATTCCGTCGAGCTGGCCCGGTCGGCGGGCGCCACGGTCATCCCCCAGGACCTCGACGAAATCCGGCGCCACGGTGGCAACTTCGACCTGGCCCGCAATCAGGTCACCGATATCGCGTCGAGGCCCTGGCTGCTCTTTCTCGACGCCGATGAGCGGCTCACTCCCGAACTCTGCCGGGAACTCGAGCAGGTTCTCGACACCCCTCAGTCCGCCGTGGCATTTGACGTTCCACGGGTCAATCTCTACTGGGGGCGGCCGGTGCGAGCGCTCGGAGACGATTTCCAGCGCCGGCTGGTTCGGCGTGGATGTGGGCGTTTCGGCGGCGATTTTCTGCACCGGCAGATGGAGGCCGACGGTCCGGTCGGTCAACTCCGGAATCCGATCATCCACCTCAACGTACGCGGCCTCAGGGATGTCGTTGCCAGATTCCGCAGCCGGGTCGAGATTGAAGCCGGCGCCCTCGGGAAACGACCTTCTGCGCGTGATCTCCTTGCCGGCCCCTGGAGCCTGTTCCGCTACTACTACTTCAGGAATCAAGCGAGGCGAGACGGTGCGCGAGGCCTCGCGGTGAGTCTGATGTATGCCGCCCAACACGGCGCGGCGCTGTGGCGTCGCCGTCAGGTCGATCGTGCGTGATCTCTCCGTTGTGCTCGTCAACTATCGCTGCGAGAGGCACACCCTCGCGTGCCTCGACCATCTCCGGCTGACGCTCAGTTCGCAGCCGGCCGCAGTCGTGGTCATCGACAACAGCCCGTCAGGCGGGTTGAGCGACGCGTTGGCCCGGGGTGGGGACGAGCCGTCCTACGTGGCGATGCCTTCCAACCTGGGGTTTGCCGCGGCCGCCAATCGAGGGGTGGCGGAAACCGAGACCCCGTTTGTCGTGCTGCTCAATCCGGATGCCCGGCCGAAGCCGGGCTGTCTCGAAGGTCTCGTCGACCGGTTGCGGGAGGCCCCGGCGGTCGCCGCAGCGGGGCCGGTTCTCGTGCCTTTCGATGACAATCTGCCCCCACAGCCGTCGGCGACGGCGATCGACCCGGGGATCATCAGCGCGCTCGTGGAGTACACCATTGCCCACCGCGTGATCGGTCGCGAGTGGCTCCGACAAAACTATTTCCTGCCCTCGTCGGTCGAGCCCGGCGCCGAAGCGGTCGACTGCGCCATGGTTCAGGGCGCCTGCCTGGCCTTGCGCCGGGAGGCCTTCACCAGCGTCGGCGGGTTTGACGCCGAGAACTTCTTTCTCTACTGGGAGGAGACCGATCTCGAGCGTCGGCTTCGCCAAGCGGGCTGGCGGATCCTCTACTGCCGTGATCTTGCCTGCCGCCACCTCGGTGGCGCCAGCCTCGGTCCCGGTCGGAGCCAGCACGAGGGCCACTTCTGGCGTGGTTTCTACGCGTACCACCGCAAGCACGGCGGCATCGTGCGTGAACTCGTGTTGCGGCTGCTTCTGGTCCCGGGGATCACCGCCGAGCTCGGGGTGTTGTGGCTTCTCCGGCTCATTCGCCGAGACACCGACCGACAACTCCTCCGTGATCTCGGTTCTGCCCGCAGCCGACTGCGGAATCAGTTCCATCGTGCGTGGAAGCAGGAGGCGGAGTGAAGTCCCTCGAGCATGCGCTGGTGCGCAACGCGGTCTTTGGCGGCGGTGGCCGCCTGTTGACCCTTGCGGTGGGTCTGGTGATCACACCCTATCTGTTGCACCACCTCGGCCCCGATCGTTTTGGTGTGTGGGCGCTTGTCGCCGTGGTCACGGGCCTCGCGGGTCTCCTCGATCCCTCCCTGCGCAGCGCCCTGATCAAACATCTTGCCGAGACCGATGCCCGCGGCGACCGCGCGGGCCGCGATGCGGTGGTGACAACAGCTCTCTTGTTCTATCTGCCCCTGGCGTCGGTGGTGCTGGCCGGTTTTTTCCCGCTGCGCGAGCCGGTGCTGCGGCTGTTGCGGCTGCCCCACGAGCTTCAGGCCGAGGCAGGTGACGCGTTTTTCATCGGTCTCGTCGGGCTCGCGTTGAGCTGGGTGCTAGGGATTTTCCCTGCCATCGTGGACGCCCGCCAGAGGATGGATCTGACCAACGGTCTCGGGGTCGTTTGTCTGGTGCTCACCGCGGCCTTGACCATTGCAGCGGTGGAGAACGGTCTCGGCGTGCGGGGGGTGGCGGGCGCCCAGGTGGTGGGCATCACGATCTTCCATCTGGGTTCGGTGGCTCTCGCGTGGCGGGTGGCCGGCCCACTTCGCCTGTATTTCAAGGCAGACGATCGCCGCTGGTATCGACGGATCTTCCGCTTTGGTCTCACCCTGCACGTCAGCTCCGCGTGCGCGGTCGTCAATCGCCAGCTCGACAAGTTGCTCCTGAGCCGGTTTGCCGGGCTGCCGACGGTCGCTTCCTACGAGATCGGCCTGCGCGTCGTCGCCAATGCCGGGTCCTTTCAGCCCTTTCTGACCTCGGCTCTGCTGCCAGCCGCGAGCCACCTCCAGGCGACCGGTGACATCACCCGTTTGCGCGAACTCTACCTTCGCTCGTCGCGCTACCTCTTCACCGTCGGGCTTCCTCCCTTTGTCCTGGCGTCGGTCTTCGCCGGAGATGTGATCACGGCCTGGATCGGCCGGCCTGACCCCTTCGCAGCCGCCGTACTCATGCTCCTCACGGTCGGCTACCTCGTCAACTCCTCGAGCAATGCCATGGCATTCGTCTGCCAGGGAATCGGCCGCCCGGACATTCAGGCTCGTCAATCGGCCCTGCAGCTGGTCGCGAACATCCTCCTCAGCGTTGTCCTGCTCTGGTGGATCGGGCCCCTCGGCGCGCCCCTCGGAACCAGCCTGGCCTTGCTCATCGGTGCCGTGTTCTTCGCCGTCCGCTTCCATCCAGTGATCGGCACCACCACCACCGCACTGCTGCGACGCGCAGCCCTGGCCCCCGCCGTTGCAGCCGGTGTCGCCGCCGGGGCGGCATGGATCGCCTCGTCTGGAATGGCGGCCGGTGGCCGCGCCGAGGCGCTTTTCAAACTCCTGGTGGGAAGCGCTGCCTTCTCGGCGGTCTATCTGGGCCTGTGCCTCGCCGCCGGTGTGGTGGACAGGCAGGATCTGCGAAGCCTGGCATCGGCGATACGCCGGCCGCACCGCGGAGCGATCGAGTGATACGGGTCGCCATCGTTGCGTCCTTTCGTCGCCCCTGCGGTATCGGCGACGTCGCCGAAAGGCTGGCGCGGGCCCTGCCCGCCGGCTGTCGATCGACCCTGATCGATCTCCCGGAGCGGGATCACCCCGACGAATGGCGGCAAACGGGCCGCCGGTGTCAGGGCCACGAAGCTGTCCATATCCACTACGAATACGGTCTCTTCCACGTCGTCAAACCGTTGCGCAATCGGCTCGCCGCCCTCCTGGGTCGAATCAATGCCCCAACCGTGGTCACCCTGCACGACACGCTGCCCCGGCTCGAACCGCGCTGGCCGCATTGGCGAACTCTCGGCGACGGCGTTCGCGATCTTGCCTACCTGCCTTTCTTTTCCTGGTGGGAGGCGGCCCAGTATCGCCGGGCCGACCACTGGATTGCCCACACCCGAGAGGTCTACGCGCGGGCCGCGGCGACGATACCAGCCCATCGGTTGTCGTTGCTGCCGCTTCCGGTGCCGCCGGTCACCCGATCGTGGCAATGGTCCCCATCCGACCCACCGAAGATCGTCACCCCTGGTTTCATCAAGCGGCACAAGGGCTACGAGATTCTGGTGGAGGTTCTCGAACGGTTGTCGGGTTGGAACTGGGTGGTCGCCGGCGGGCCCCAGGACGAAAGTGATCGGCTCTTCGTCATCGAGCTGAAGAAAAGCATCGAGGACGCAGGTCTGTCCGATCGTGTTCGCTTCACCGGTTACTGCTCGGAGGCGGACGTGGAGGCGGAGCTGGCCCGGGCCACCCTGGCGGTACTGCCCTTCCATCGGGCGGCCGCCTCCTCGTCGCTGGCGTGGGCCATCGCCTGCGGCACGCCGGTGATCGCTGCCGACCTCCCGGCGTTCCGCGAGGTTGCCGACTCAGGCGCCGGTATCGAGTTGGTCGACGGCCGAGATGCAGATCTGTGGGCCCGCAGGTTCGCCGAGCTGGCGGGCGACCACGATCGCCTGAGAGAGCTGTCGGCGTCGAGTCGAACGTACGCTGAGGGCCGCGATGACGAGGCGATTGCTGCGGCTCATGCCGATCTCTATGCCGATCTTGCGGCGAGCGCCGTCCGATGACGATCAAGGTCCTTGTCGTGTCTCCGGCCTGTCCGGTCCCGGCGACCGCCGGTGCGCCTCTCCGCGTCAGCGGGTGGTTGCGGGCGGCCGCGCCGACCGTCGAGTTCGCCGTTGCAACCCTGGTGCGTTCACCATCCGAGGGCCGCGCGCTGGCGGAGTTGCGCGAGTGGGCGGCCCATGTCGTCGCCGTCCCGGCGCCCCGCACGGCCCTGAGGCGGTTGCGCGACCGTGGTCTGGCGGCGCTCACCGGACGGCCCCATGGGGTGGTGGCCAACACCAACCGGGAACTGCTCGCCGCGGCCGACCGGCTGATGAAGAGCTGGTCGCCCGATGTGGTTCAGTTTGAGGAGCTGTCGGCGACACCGTATCTTCGCATCGCTCATCACGGTCGTTGCGCGACGATCTACTCCGCTCACAATGTCGAATCGCTGGTCGCGGCAGGGCCGCCCGCTGAGCGAGGCTCGTGGTCGGCACGGGTTCGCGCCCGTCGCCTCAGGGAGCTCGAGACGACGACCGCGCGGTCGGTGGACCGGGTGGTCGCGGTGACGCTCGACGAAGCGTCCTGGTTCGAGCAGCGCGGCGCGACCGCGGTTCACATCCCCAACGCCCTCTGGCTCGACCGGTTTCCGCTGCGCCGGGAGCTTGAGCCTAGCGGTCGCCCGACGATGCTGTTTGTCGGACACCTCGCCTACCCACCCAACCGCGACGCCGCCGTCCGTCTGGTCCGCGATATCCTTCCTCGTGTGAAATCGGTGGTTCCGCACGTACGGTGTGTCATAGCCGGGCGCAGACCTGCGTCTGATGTACGGCGTCTGTCCGAGCTCGGCGCTGAGATTCTCGCCGATCGGGCCGATCTCAGCGACGTGTGGGATGCGGCGAGCGTCTTCGTTTGTCCCCTACGATGGGGCGGTGGCAGCCGGCTCAAGCTGATCGAGGCGGCGGCTCGCGGTGTGCCCGTTGTGACCACCCGTGTCGGCGCCGGTGGACTCGACCTGCGCGCCGGCGTGGATATTGTCATCGCCGATGACGACGCCGAGATGGCAACGGCCGTGCTCGACACCCTGGGTCCTTCCGGCGATGTCTCGGCGCGCGTCGCGAGCGCCCGGCGCCGGGTCGAAACGCACCATGACTGGGGTCGTCTGGCGCCCCGGATTCACGAGTTGTATGAAAGTCTCTCTGATCACCACCGTTCGTGACGAGGCCGGCAGCGCCGCAGCCCTGATCGATGCCGTCCATCGACAGAGTCGGTCGCCGGACGAGTGGATCGTGGTCGATGGTGGTTCGGGCGACGAAACCGCAGAGATTTTCGCTGCGTCGCCGATGTGCACCCTGCGGGTGGCGCCGGGCGGGATTTCGCACGGGCGGAACCTGGCGATCTCCATGGCCCGCAACCCGGTCATAGCCGTGACCGACGGCGGGTGCCTTCCGGATCCGGAATGGCTCCGCCGGTTGGTCGGGCCCATCGAAGACGACGCCCTTCGGGCGGACGTGGCGGTGGGTGCGACGCGGGCCGACATCACCAGCGCCTTTGACGCCGCCCAGTGGATCGTGCTCGATCAATTCGTCCGACCTGGGAGCGGCCGGCGTCAGCCCGCTCCGTCCGCTCGTTCGCTCGCCTTCAGGCGTGAGGTCTGGCAGTCGCTGGCCTTCCCGGAGTGGCTCGAAACCGGCGAGGACACATGGCTGCTCGAACGCTGGCGCCGCCAGGGGCGCAGCGTCGCCGTGGTCGACGATGCGGTGGTGACGTGGAACCTGCACGGCTCGGTGGCTGCGGTGCGCCGGCAACATCTCGGCTACATGCGGGGAGACGGCCGGGCGTTGATGCACCTGTGGCGGCACGCCGCTCGTTTCTCGTTCTACGCCTTGTTGGGGGCAGGGATGCTCGCGGGCCCCGTTTCGGGGATGGTGGGGGCCGCTGCCTGGATGACCTATCTGGGCGCCACTGCAGCGACCCGCGCGCCGGCGACCCTGCGCGGAAGAAGGATGTCGTTTTCGCTGGCTTCCCTCCTGTGGCTGCCCGTCCTGTTGGCGGTGGCGGATTCGGCCAAGATGGAGGGATTCCTCCGCGGCTTCGGATCGCGGCTCGCCGCCGGCCGGGGAGCGAACCGATGACCCGCGTCGTCGTGCCCGTCGTTCATTACCACGCCGAGAAGCTGCTCGAAGAATGTCTCGCTCGACTTGCTGCCTCTTCCCTCGCCGATTTCCGTGCAGTCGTTGTGGACAACGGGAGCTCCGCGTCCCTCGCCGGGCTCCTGGGCGACGCGCGGATCGAACTCGTCACCGCACCGCACAACCTCGGATTCGCCGCAGGCGTCAATCGGGCGCTGGTGGAGCTGCCACCCGATGCGCCGTACCTCCTGCTGCTCAACCCGGATGTTCAGCTCGAAACCGACACCATCGAGACACTCGTGGCCGCGCTCGAGACCGAGCCCGGGGTCGGCGCCGCCAGCTGCGCGCTTCGCCTGCTCGACGGAGATCTCGACCCGGCGTGCCGGCGCGCCGAGCCCACCGCCTTCAGCGCGCTGGCCAAACAGCTCGGGCTCCATCGCCTCTTCCCGTCGAGCCCGCTCTTCGGCCGTTACAATCTGGTTGGCGTCGATGCCCGTGCGCCCCACGACATCGACAGCGGGACCGGCGCCCTGCTGCTGATTCGGCGCGACGCCCTTGACCAGGCAGGCGGCCGGCTCGACGAGCGGTTTTTCCTGTATGGCGAAGATCTCGATCTGTGTCGGAGGCTGCGCGAGGCGGGCCATCGGGTCCGCTACTTCCCGCAGGCGTCGGCGCTGCACGTGAAGGGCTCGGGGAGGATCCGCACACTCGGCGTCACCCTCCATTTCTACCGCGCGATGTGGATTTACTATCGTAAGTGGGGCCGGTTCCGGAGAAATCCTCTGATTCTCGGCGGTCTCGCAGCGGGGTTGCTGTTCCTGGCCTGCCAGGAGATCCTGCGCAACGGCATTCGTCGACACTTCGAGTCCCGGACCGGCTCGTGAAAATCGTCCTCGACGGCCGACCCGCCTTCGGAGGTATCCACCGGGTTGTTCGTGGCCTCGTTGTCGGTCTGCGGACCCGGAGCGATCTGTGCGATATCGATGTTATCGGTGACACCGGCGGGAACCCGGTAACCCCCGACCATCAGCTGAGGTTCTTGCGCCGCGCATTGCGACCGTGGCTCGGCAATGCTCGTCGCCTCGCCGCCGACCAGATCGGCCTCGGGTGGTCCGCCCGCCGCAGACATCCTGATCTCGTTCACTCACCCCATGGCGTGGTGCCCATCCATCCGCTGCGGCCGTGGATCGCCAGCCTGTGGGATCTCAGCCCGATCACTGCCGAGTTTGTCTGCGGGCCGCCGCTGATGCGTCGGTACCGTTCGTGGTGCTTCCGCCGGGCGGTTGCCCACGCCGACCACCTGATCGTGCCCTCCGAAACCGTCCGCAGGACCCTGATCGCCAGATTCGGCGTGTCGGGTGATCACATCACCCGGATCTACCCCCTGTTCGGGCCGCACCTCCAGCCCGCCAACTGCGCCCTTCCGGAACCCCGTCACCTGTTGCACGTCGGCACCCTGGAACCGCGCAAGAACCTGGACCGGCTGCTCGACGCTATGGAACTCATCGGCCCGACCGAAGCGCCGCCGCTTCTCCTCGCAGGGCGCTATGGATGGCGCCAGGAGGGGCTGCTGGCGCGCGTCGCGGCTGCCGGGGAATCGGTCCGATGGCTCGGCGAGGTCGACGACCAGCACCTCGCGGATCTCTACCGGCAAGCCGCCGTCGTGATCCAGCCCAGCCGGCACGAGGGCTTCGACCTGCCGGTGCTCGAGGGCCTGGCCGCCGGAGTCCCGGTCGTGGTCTCGGACATCCCGGTTCACCGGGAAGTGGCGGCTGACTGCGCGATTTTCGCTCCGGTCGACGACGCGGCGGCGCTCGCCGCCGCCATCCGCGAGGCGCTGGGCTGGGGCCCGGAGCAGCGCCAGTTACGAGGCGCGGCCGCTCGCGCACTGGCGGCCAAGCTGATGCGCGCCGACCCGGCGCTCGAGCACATCGAGGTCTACCGCAACGTCCGCGCCCGGTGCCTGCGCCCCTTTCAGTCGTGATGTCATAGCAGGAGAACGCGGCTTTCAACCGATCGACTTTCGCTGCCCGCCGGCTGGTCGGAAGAAGAGCCTCGACCGGGATCGAATCTGTGGCATAGTGCTCGGCATGAAATATCCACTGACGGGGCTGGTCGCAATTCTGATGACAATTTCAATGAGCGCGTGTGGCGGGAGCGGGACCACGAATAACGGGTCCTCGATCACGGTGGAAGACGACGTGAACAACCAGCTCGGTGTGCTCGTGGACGGCGGCGGGGACCCGACCCGGGAGCTCTCCGGTCTGGCCGTTGCGGTGCTGAGAAACGGCGAGGTGAGCGTTCGAGGAAACCTTCGGGCGGGCCTATATCGATCCGGCGGGAAATCACGACCGCGAGCTCACGTCCGACAACCTCATGCGGGTGGCTTCGATTTCCAAGACTCTGTCCGCCATCGTTGTCATGCAGCTGGTGGAGGAAGGCACGCTGGACCTGGATCGCGACGTCTCCGACTACCTGGGGTGGGAGCTCCGCAATCCGAACTACCCGGATCGAGCCATCACCCTCCGCTACCTGCTCGCCCATGTCTCTTCGATCCGCGACGCCGGCGAGTCCTACATCATTCGATACCCGCGAGCGCTGCAGGAGGCTTTCGACCCGGCCGACCCCGATTTCGGTGAGCGGTTCCAGATCGCCGAAGAGGGCGTCGACCGGGGACCCGGCGTCTTCTTCGAGTACTGCAACCTCAACTACGGCGTCGTGGGTACGGTCTTGGAAAAAGTGACCGGTCTGCGCTTCGACGTGCTGATGCAACAGCGCTTCTTCGAGCCTCTGGGTCTGCCCGGCGGCTTCAACGTCGCCGGTCTTTCCCCGACCGAACAACAGAGCATGGCGACGCTCTATCGCAAACGCGACCGGGAGGAGATCTGGCACCCCGACGGCGAGTGGGTGGCCCAGGTGGACGATTTGAGCTCGGGAATTCCGACGGCGCTGCCTGATGAGGCCGACTACCAGCCGGGAACCAACGGCGCCCAGTTCAGCCCACAGGGAGGGGCCCGATTGTCGCTCAAGGGCCTCGAAACCCTGGCCACGGTCTTTCTCGGCGATGGCAGTGTGGGAGAGGTCCGGCTGCTCTCTCCCGAAAGCATGACGGAGCTGCGTCGCCAGGTCTGGCATTACGATCCGGAAAAGGAGAATCTCGAGGACTGGAACGGCAACCTCAACGCCTGGGCGGCAGGGATCCGGATCGTCACCAGCGAAACAGAAGGCGACCGGCTCTTTGTCGGCGATGACCGGGTATGGTTCGGGCATTTCGGGGAAGCCTACGGACTTCTCGCCGGGGTCTGGGCCGATCCCGAAACGGGTGATGCCGTGATCTACGCGCTCACCGGTTCCGCGTTCGATCCCAGTGCGGATGAGGGACCCACGAGCACCCTGGCCCCCATCGAGGCCAGGATCCTCGCCCAGCTCGGCAGGTTACTGTGAGCCCTACGATTTCATTGGCAAGTGTTGAGTTTTGAGTTCTTAGTTTTGAGTTTTCTCCCATCCACCCTGGAGAGAGGTTGGGCGGCGGGAACTTAAAACTGAACACTGAGAACTCAAAACTGCCTCAGGCGGTCAACTCACGATGAGGTAGATGAGCGACGGTGGCCGCTCCTCCGAGGAGGGCGTAGGGGATCTGGGTGCGCACGTGGTCCATGTGATCCGATGCCGAGGCCATGGAGGAGATGATCGTGGTGTCCGAGATCGGCGAGCAGTGGTCGCCGAAGACACCGCCACCCAGGACCGCAGCGAGATATAGGGGCAGCGAACCGCCCTGAGCCGCAGCCAGCGGCACGGCGATCGGTACCATGAGCGCGAAGGTCCCCCACGACGTGCCGGTGGCGAAGGCCATGAATGACGCCAGAACGAAGGACCCGGCAACCGCGACCTTGGCTCCGGCGGCCCCGCCGATGATCTCCGCCACATAGGCGCCCGTGCCCAGTTCCCGCACGACACTGCCCAGGGCGAAGGCGAGCAGCAACAGGGTGACCACCGGAATCATGCCCCCCATCCCACTGAAAACGTGGTCGACGAAACGGCGCCCCGGCATGTGGCACGGACCGAGGGCGATCACCGCCAGCACCGCCAGGCTCGCCAGCACGGCCCACAGAACGGCGGTGGAGCCGGAGCTGGCCTGGATCATCTCCCACAGCCCTGCGTCGGGGGAACTTCCTCGTCTGCCGGTGATGAGAATGCCGGCCACGATCGCCCCGACCATCGTCACCACCGGGAGGATCAGGTAGAGGGCCTTCGGCCGGACACCGGGATCGGGGGTCACCGTGAGCACCTCCTCGGCCACCATGGGTTGGGCGCCGTCCGCCAGGAGCTTTCCCTCCTCCTGGGCGCGGCGCTCGGCCGTACGCATGGGCCCGAACTCCCAGCCGGTGAGAATCGTCACCAGAACGAGCACGATGGCGAGCATGGGGTAGAAGTTCCAGCCGAGACTGGTCAGGAGGACGGCCACCGGGTTGTCGACTCCCTGAACGGCCAGCAATCCGATCACCAGAGCCCCCCAACCGTTGAAGGGAACCAGCATGCAGACGGGAGCCGAGGTCGAGTCGCAGATATAGGCGAGTTTTTCGCGGCTCACCCGGTAGCGATCGGTGAGCGGCCGCCCCACAGTTCCCGCCACCAGAGCGGTGACGGAGCTCTCGACGGTGATCAGGACACCGAGCAGGAAGGGCACCATCTGGGCCTGGCGGCGGTTGGTGACCCATCGGCGTTCGGAAACGGCGGCGACAAAGGCCTCCACCCCTCCGGTGGCGCTGATCAGGGTCAAGACGGAGCCGACAAGCAGGCTGTAGAGCAGGATCCGGGTATTGCCCGCGTCCTGAAACACGCCGACGATCGACGCCACCGTCGAACCCGTCGCGGTGATGGGGTTCCAGCCACCGACCACCAACCAGCCCATCCACACACCGAGCAGAAGGGCCGGGTAGATTTGCTTCTTCCACAGCGCCAGACCGAGTGCGGCCAAAGGCGGGAGGATGGACCAGAAGCCGAAGGAGGTCATGGCGCGGAACTATACACAAAACCATAGTACGAATTCGGAATTTGGAATTTGGAATTTGGAATTTCATCGCAACGCTCGACCGACAGGATGAATCCGAGTGCTGATGGGAAAGGCACGCTCACCGGAGGTGCCATTCACTCAGGAATCCCTGCGGAAACGAGTCGCGCTCACCGGAGGTGCCATTCTTGACATTGTTGGATACTCCGACCTTCCAGTCGGTGGCCTGTTGCGGGCCAACAATGTCAAGGGTGGCTCCTCGCGGGCAATGCCTTTCTGAGAATCGGGACATTCAGAATCGCCCCCGGAAACGACCCGCACCCACCGGAGGTGCCATCTTTTGCATTGTTTGGCTCCCTTGCGTTCAAACTGCCACGAGCGTTTCGGGCAATCAATGCAAAAGGTGGCTCCTCGCGGGCAATGCCCTTCCGGAGAATCGGGATATTCAGAAGCGCCCCTGAAACAGCGGTTCACTTTCGATCATTCGTCGAATCTCCGGATCGCCTGCCTCGTAGGCAAGACGAACCCTCTGCTGCCAGTCGGGCTCGCCCAACAGGACGCTGACCTGGGCGCGTTTAAAGAGGGCCATGGCGTAACCGGGATGATTTCGAGGAACGCGATCCAGGGCCTGGCGCCGCCTCGACGGGGCGCTGAGCCGCCAGATAACAGACACCGAGTTCGATGTATCGATCGAAGGCCTGACCCTGGAGTCTCCGCGCCTCCTCGAAGGCCCTGATCGCCCCCGGGGTGTCGGTCATGGCCATCTCGAGCTCGCCCAGCCTGATCCACTCCGAGGCGGGTGACTCCTTCAGAGGAATGATCCGTTCCATCAGACGCGCCGCTTCATCGAACCGTCCCTGCTTTTCGCGAATCCGCGCCAGGGCCTCCAGAGCGGGCAGCTTGTGCGGCATCGCCTCCAGCACTTCTTCGAACATCGGCGCCGCGACGTCCCAACGGCCAAAACGGAAACGGTGCATGGCGATGTAATGCTGGAGATCGATGTTGCCAGCATGTATCTCCTGCGCCCTCGTGAAGAGCTGTTCGGCCCGCCCCTCATCTCCGAGAACCGAGTACGCCACAGCCAGCCGCACCACCACCATCAGGTTCATGGGGTCCTGGGCGAGCACTCCTTCAAAGATTCTGATGGACGCTTTGTACTCCTCCCGGGCAAAGAGGGCCGAACCCCTGTCGAGATCGCCGAAGAGGAAGGTCATGTTTCTGGCAATGGGCGCGTTCTCGCGCAACGGGGCCGGGCTGTCCCACCCGACATAGCCGAGTGCGGCGAGCTGCTCTCTGGCCTCCTTGGTGAGCGAGGCGGCCGAGGCCTGTCCGTCCACCGAGGGCACCACCTGGTAATCACGAATGGCGTCGAGGATTTCCTGATCGATCTCGACGCTGCCGCTCAGATCCACCGACTCCGCCGGATCCGTTCGCGGGTCGTAGACCTCGAACACACCGGACTGGATGACCTTGACCGAACCGCGCACCGCCATCACCTGCGGTTGCCACCCGTACTGGAGGAAGGGCTTCATGGCCTCCCCCATCACGATTTCCTCATTGGGCGCCAGGAGATCGAAATCCGAGTCGAGGCCGGCCCAGGCGAGGATGGTGTCGAAGACCCGACGGGTGCTGACCGCGGTCTCCACCTGGCCAACCGGGATGCCGCTGCCCGCCGCGATCAGCGGAACCCGCGCGACACCCTGGTAGAGGAGGTTTCCGTGCAGGAGCTCGCCGTGGTCGCCGAGGCCCTCACCGTGATCGCCCACCACGAGGATCTTCGTATCGGCGCCGGCGTCCCGGTTTTCGAATGCCTCGATCAATCGTCCGACTTCCTGGTCCATATAGGCGATCTCGCCGAGGTACGGCGACGACGGGTAGCGCGATCGGAACGGCTCAGGAGGAGCGTAGGGGTCGTGCGGATCGAAATAGTGGACCCAGATGAAGACCGGCCCTCCCGGTGACGTCTGCAGATACGAAAGCGCCCGCTCGGTGGTGGGGCCGGCGGCTCGTTCCGCGTTGCCCTTGCCGAGGTCGTCGTCGTAGTGATCGAAGCCCCGCGCCAGACCGAACTGCCGTTTGAGCGGGTATCCGGAGATAAAGGCCGCGGTGGAGTAACCCGCACTGCTGAGACGTTCCGCGAGCAACGTCCGGTCCTCGTCGAGGAAACGCGAGTTTTCGTGAATGCCATGCTGCGACGGGTAGAGACCGGTCAGCATCGAGGTATGGGAGGGAAGCGTCATGGGGGCCGTGGTCCAGGCCTGTGAAAAACGGGTGCCGCGGGCGGCCAGTGCATCCAGGGCCGGCGTTTCCACCTCGGTGGATTCGAAGCCCATACTGTCGGCGCGGGTGGTGTCCAGGGTCACCAGGAGAATCGATGGCCGCGGGACCTCCACCTTCGCCACGGGCGGCGACTGCTCCCGCGAACACGAGAAACTCATCATCGCGAGCAGAAAAACGATCGCAGTCATTCGTCGCATTCGGGAATCATAGTCGATACCGCAGGTGTATGATCCCCGGAGCGAACTCGCCCGGTTGACGAGTACGAAAACCTCACCGGGACAAGGAGCCATCGAGCCAAAATGCTCCAGCTACGCCACCACGATTTCGTTCTCCAACTCAGACATACCTTCCGTCTGGCCCGGGGAGACAGCGACTCCCGCCGGGTTCTGATGGTGGAGATCGAGCATGAAGGTCTCGTGGGACGCGGCGAAGCGGCCCCCATCGCCCGTTATGGTCAGGATGCGGACTCCGCCGCGCGGGCCGTCGAGCAGATGGTTGCCCGGATGGGCGATATCCGGGCGTTCGACGAAGCGGCGGCCCGGGTGGCCGTGGCCGGAGAACCGGCGGCCGAAGCCGCCATCGACATGGCCCTTCGCGACCTGGCCGGGAAGCGGCTGGGTGTCCCGCTCTATCAGCTGATGGGAATCGACCCGAGCACCATGCCGGTCACTTCCTTCACCATCGGCATGGACACGCCGGAGATCGTCGAACAGAAGGTCCGCGAGGCTGACGCGTTCGCGGTGCTCAAGGTCAAGATGGGTTCGAAAGACGATGCCCGCGTGCTGGAGACGGTGCGCAGCGTGACCGATCGCCCCGTGCGGGTCGATGCCAACGAGGGATGGACCCTGGAAGATGCCCTCGGCCGCCTCGAGTGGCTGCAGGAGATGGGCGTGGAGCTGGTGGAACAGCCGCTTCCCGCCGACCAGCATGCCGAAATGTGCGAGCTCAAGAAACGGAGCCCCCTCCCCCTCTTCGCCGACGAAAG
This sequence comes from Candidatus Sulfomarinibacteraceae bacterium, assembly GCA_963714885.1. Lineage (GTDB taxonomy): Bacteria > Acidobacteriota > Thermoanaerobaculia > Thermoanaerobaculales > Sulfomarinibacteraceae > Sulfomarinibacter. Next base: position 57,237 of record CAVQQV010000035.1, read on the forward strand.
CGTCGCCCGCGCCGAGGACATCCCGCGTCTGGCCGAGGCGTTCGACGGCATCAACATCAAGCTGATGAAATGCGGCGGTCTGGGCGAGGCCGTGCGCATGATCCACGTCGCCCGCGCCCACGGCATGAAGATCATGCTCGGCTGCATGGTCGAATCTTCCATGGCGATCACCGCCGCTGCGCACATCGCTCCTCTCGTTGATTTCGCGGACCTCGACGGCAACCTCCTGATCACCAACGATCCCTTCATCGGGGCCGAGCTTCGGGACGGCAAGCTCGTCCTGCCGACCGAGCCAGGGTTGGGCGTGCGGCCGAGGCCGGGCTCCCAGAGCTTTAGCTCTTAGCTTTTAGCTCGTTAGCCGTCAGCTGTTAGCTCAGCGGCAGAAGCGGTCATCGAGTTCATGGGCTTCAACCTATTCGTCGAGGAAATCCTCGTGGCCCAGCTAGCTAATAGCTAATTGCTAACAGCTAATAGCTCACCACCCGGAAAGCGTAGAATGCTGACTGTACGAAGCGGAAACGGAGCCTGAACCATGCCCTATGTGATCGGAATCGACGCCGGCGGAACCAAGACGGTGGGGCTCCTGGCCGACGAGACCGGGAAGGTCCATTCCAAAACCATTGGCGGCAGCGCCAACCTGGTGATGAAGGGGGAACTCGCGGTTGAGAAGGTTCTCTTCGACGTCATCGATTCCCTCGAAAGTCCCGAACCGGTGGCCGCTCTCTGTCTCGGTATCGCCGGCGTCGGGCAACCGGGCTCCGAACAGCTGATCCGCGACGTTCTCCGCCGCCTCGGTCAGCGACAGCCGGTCCGGGTGGTCAACGACGCCCTGGTGGCCCTCGTGGCCGGTGCTCCGTCGGGCATCGGAATCGTCGTCGTTGCCGGCACCGGTTCCATCGCCTACGGTGTCGACCCCGAAGGACACGAGGCACGTGCCGGTGGCTGGGGCTACCTCCTCGGCGACGAAGGCTCGGCCTTCTGGCTCGGCCACTACGCGGTACGGCACGCGATCCGCGCCGCCGACGGACGGGGAGTCCCCACCTCCCTCTACCATCTGATCTGCGAGAAACTCGACGTTTCGGACCCCGCCGAGCTGGTGAAGTGGTTCTACGATCAGGAACTCTCCCGCAACCGGGTCGCCGATCTGGCGTCACTGGTCGAAACGGCGTGCGCGGATGGCGACGAGGCGGCCGAAACCCTCATGGATCAAGCCTCCAAACACCTTGCCAAGGCCGCACGAGCGGTGGCCGGACAACTCGTTTTTCCTGATCGTTATCCGATCGTCCTTTCCGGAGGGGCCCTCAAGGCCTGCCCGAGTCTCGTCCCGCGGATCACCTCGCTTCTCGACGATCTGCCCCTGGCGGAGGTTCGCCTGCTCGATGTCGAGCCGGCCATGGGCGCCGTCACACTGGCCCTGGAGCTGTTGCGGTGAGCCGTTCTTCCGAAAAGCTGCTGATCGTGAATGCCGATGATCTCGGGCGCACGTCCGGAATCAACTCCGGCATCTTCGAAGCGCACTCCAACGGCCTGGTCACCAGCGCGACTCTGATGGTGGCCTTCCCCGCGGCCGAGGAGGCGGCCTCCCGACTCGGTGAATTTCCCGATCTCGGCGTCGGGCTCCACGTCGCGTTGACGGGAGTTCCGTCGATCCTGCCCGCCGATCGTTGCCCAGCCTGAAAGACGCCTCCGGGCATTTCCCGGCAAAACCCGAAGGGCTCGTCGAGCCCGCTCTCGACGAAGTGCTCCTGGAGGCGAGGGCGCAGTTCGATCGTTTTCTCGAAATCACCGGTCGCCTGCCCACCCACCTCGATAGCCACCACCATTCGCACCGCCAGCCCGTTGTCTGCGACGCGCTGGTCACTCTGGCTACGGAGCACGATCTGCCGATCCGTAATGCTTCACCGGAAGTCGGGGTTCGGTTGCGCCTGGATGGAGTGGCCACCACCGACTTCTTCGTCGAACGGTTTTTCGGAGAAGACGCCCGGCTGGACATCCTGATCGAGATTCTCGGCGAAATCCGGCCCGGAATCACCGAGATCATGTGCCACCCCGCTCATGTTGACGACGGGTTGCGCTCCACGAGCAGCTACGCAGCCGAGAGGGAACGCGAACTCGAGGTTCTGACCTCACCATTGGCCCTGCAGGCCGTGCGGGATCTTGGCCTCCGGCCGGTGCACTTCGGGACGGCATGGCGATCCTGAATCCGCGAGGTCCGGGCTGCGCCACGGGCAGGCACCGATGAGTGTCGGCCCGATCGACCTCGGCATCCTCGCAATCTATCTCGCGGGTGTCGTCGCCCTCGGTCTGTGGATCGGCCGCAAGTCCGGCACCGTTTCAGAATACGTTGTGGGCGGGCGCGACCGTCCGTGGTGGTTGATCCTGTTTTCGATCGTCGCCACCGAAACCAGCACCGTCACCTTTCTCAGCATCCCCGGTTTCGCCTTCTCGAGGGACATGACCTGGCTGCAGATCCCGCTCGGTTTTTTGCTGGGGCGGTTCGTGGTCGTGTTCCTGCTCCTGCCGCAGTACTTCACGGGATCGTTCTACACGGCCTACGACGTGCTCCACCAGAGGTTCGGAGGCGCGACCCAGAGGGCGGCGTCGGCGATGTTCATCATCACCCGCAGCCTCGCGGATGGCCTGCGCCTCTTTCTCTCGGCGATCGTGCTGCAAGAGATGACCGGGATCCCCCTCCACTGGGCGGTGATCGTCATGGGCGTCGCCACCATCATCTACACCTTCTTCGGCGGCATCCGGGCGGTCCTGGTGACTGACCTGGTGCAGTTCGTGATCTACATCGGCGGCGCCATCGCCGCCCTCGCCCTGATCGTCAACCGACTTCCCGGCGGCTGGGACCAACTCGTGAGCGTCGGCCAGGCCGCCGGCAAGCTGCGGGTCTTCGATCTGACGTTCGACTGGAGCCAGCCCTACTGTCTCTGGGCCGGTCTGATCGGCGGGCTCTTCATCACCCTCGGCTCTCACGGCGTCGACCAGATGATGGTGCAGCGCTACCTCTGCGCCCGAAACCTGAAGGACGCACAACGGGCGCTGTGGGTGGGTGGGTTCGTGGTGGTGGCGCAGTTCGCGCTCTTCCTCCTGATCGGTGTCGGGCTCTTCGTCTTTTATCAGACCTTCGCTCCCGACGCGGTCTTCGAACGCCCCGACCGCGTCTTCGCGAGGTTCATCCTCGACGAGATCCCGGTTGGCGTGCTGGGCATCCTGTTGGGCGCGATCTTCGCGGCCGCCATGTCCACGCTCTCGAGCTCGCTCAACTCCTGCGCGACCGCCGCCGCCAACGACTTCCTGTTCTCCGGCAAGGAGTCGAACGCGCCGGCAGAGAAACAGCTCCGTGTCGTTCGGATCCTCACCGTGGTCTTCGGTTGCATCCAGATCGCGGTGGGCATCGGGGGCCAATGGGTGAAGTCCTCCGTCGTCAGCAGCGTGTTGGGGATCGCGGCCTTCACCACCGGGATCGTGCTCGGGGTGTTCTTCCTCGGGATCTTTGCTCAGCGGGTCGGACAGCGGGCGGCGCTCGCCGGTCTCGTGATTGGTCTTTCCTGCATGAGCATCATCTTTTTCGCCACCGACCTGGCATGGCCCTGGTTCGCCCTGGTCGGCTCGGCCATCACCTTTGCCGCCGGTTTGGGAGCGAGCTTTGTCTGGCCTCGTCCAGAGACGGCTCGATAAGGAGGCCCCCATCTTGAAATCGAAGATCTTCCCGTTTCTCGTTCTCGCCGCCCTCTCCTGGACCGCGGCCGCGCCGGCAACCGAGAGCGCAAATGAACCAGTCGCCTCAGGTCTGAGCCATCTCGTCATCAGCAGGGGTGAGGTCGCCACCGGGAAGAGCTACCGGATCCTGCTCGGGACCTTCGAAAGCCAGTCCGAAGCCGATCGTCTTCTCGAACGCATGCGCGAAAATGGCTTTGCAGCCATTCCCACCGCCGATGGAACGAGATACCGGATCGTCACCCCGGGCCTCCCTCAGCTCACCGACGCGGAGGATCTGAAGGGACGGCTGATCGATCTAGGTTTCTCCCCACCGTTGGAGATCCAGGAGATCGGCCAGGATCTCACGCACGGCAACGGCCCGTGGATGATCCATGTCCTCGAGGCCGATCCGAAACTCATCGAGCTTCGGGTGGCTCACGCCTACGACGCCGCCATCGGGCTCGAGACCACGGCAGATCTGGCCGAGAGACACGGTGCGTTGGCGGCCGTCAACGGAGGCTTTTTCCTGATGACGGGGCTGCTCGCCGGCGACAGCCAGGGCACTCTCGTGATGGACGGCACCTTGCTTTCCGAACCAGACCGGGGACGCGCTACGGTCGGATTCTACAGCGCGGACGGCGTCGACGCGAGCGGTTGTCGGCAGGCTCTCCTTTCGCGGCGTGATCCGGTTCGGTGACGGGACGGCCGTGCCCATCGACGGGATCAACCGGTCACGACAAGCCTCCGAGATCGTTCTCTTCACGCCGGAGTTCCACCGCACCACCCTCACCCCTCCCGGGGGCGCCGAGGTCATCGTGGTGAACGGGCGGATCGCCGAGGTCCGGGACGGGGGCGGAAGCTCGGAGATTCCGTCCACGGGCGTGGTCGTTTCCATCGGCAGAGAACGATTCGAGCAGATCCGACCGCACCTGCAGCCCGGCGCGCCGGTGGCGGTCGAAACGAAGCTAATCTCGCTGCTGCCCGACCCCGAGGGCGAGTGGGAACGGGCCGAGGGCATCGCCAGCGCCGGGCCCCTGCTGCTGTGGAACGGAAAACGGATCGAAGAACCCGAGAAGGAGTCGATCTCCAAGGTCTTCTGCCTCGCCAGGCATCCGCGGACCGCGGCGGGCGTCCGCGCCGATGGAACGCTGGTCTTCGTCACGGTGGATGGACGGCAGCCGGAAACCAGCGTCGGCATGTCGATCCCGGAGCTCACGGATCTCATGCTCGAGCTCGGGTGCGTTTCGGCCATGAACCTCGACGGCGGCGGCTCCACCACGATGGTCGTCAATGGGCAGGTGGTGAACAGCCCGTCGGGCTCGTCGCCGCGCCGCAATGCGGATGCGATTCTGCTGTTCCCGGCGAAGCCGGGAACACCACGCGGTTAGCTGTTGGCCGTTAGCTGTCGGTTTTGAGCTCGCAAGCGCCGTGACATTGCAGACCGATCAAGTGCCGACACATCCTAGACCGTCGTCGCCGAGGCTGGAGTGACGTGAGCCTCTTGCAAAATTCGAGAAACAGGCCATTTGAGTGGTCTGTCTGAGAACCCAGGATCTAACAACGCTTTTCGAATCAGCGTTTAACGATTCGCGGCGGTCTTTAAAATCCCCGTTCCGAGGAATTTTGCAGGAGGCTCACGTGACAACCACGAAGGCACAAAGCCACAAAGGAAAACACAAAGAAAATTATCTTGGTGAAATCCTTCGTGGCTTCGTGTCGTTGTGGTTGCGGTTCATGCGAACCCTCATGGCGACAGCGACACACAGCGGTTCTGCGAAAAGCTCAGCTACCGGCTGACAGCTAAAAGCTGACAGCTAACAGCTACTCAGACCACCGCAGGTTCGAGGAGCCGATGGTCCCCGCATCGGCGTCGATCTCGGCTTGATGCCCAGCGGCACGGTGAACTTGTCCGCGATGTGGCCGATCATCGAGCCGTACCAGGCCGGTACCCCGAGCGGGCCGATGTGGTCGGCCAGGACCTCCTGGAGGGTCAAGGCACCGTAACCGCTGCCGGGATCGCAGTTCTTGCAGTCGCCGAAGACGAAACCGGCCACTTTGCCCAATACCCCGGCCAGGCCGAGTTGGGTGAGCATGCGATCCACCCGGTAGATCTCCTCGTTGAGGTCCTCGACAAAGAGGATCGAGCCGTCGAAGTCCGGCAGATAGTCCGATCCCATCATCGCGGTGAGTACTGTGAGGTTGCCCCCCAGCAGCGGGCCGCGGGCCGTTCCTCCGGTGATCGTGAGGACCCTGTTATCGACCTGGACCAATCGATCGGCGGTGCCCACCTTGTTGCGCATGGTGATCGCTTCCCCATCGAAGAGCACGCGCCTGGCGTTGTCGGTGGTGAACTCGTTCCAGCTCGAGCCGCCGGTTGGACCGTAAAAGTTCACGAGACCTGTTTTCGCGTGGATGCCGACCAGCAGACCGGTGATATCGCTCATCCCCATGAGGATCTTGGGATTTTTTCGGATCATCTCGTAGTCGAGCAGGGGCAGGAGCCGGTTGCAGCCCCAACCACCCCGGAGCGCCAGCACCGCGCTCACTTCGGGATTCGCAAAAAAGGTGTTGATGTCGGCGGCGCGGTCCTCGTCCCGCCCGGCCAGGTAGCCGTAGCGGTCGAAGAGGTGGTCGCCGAATACCGCCCGCAGACCGAGGGCGGCCATCGCCTCGCGGGCGATCTCGGCGCCGTCGGGATTGAACATGGCCCCGGCCGGATTGACGAACCCGACGAGATCACCCTCTTTGAGACGCTTTGGTTTGACGACCGGGTGTTCGTCAGCCGTCGACTCGGCAAGTGAAGGAAGGGTCGATGCGGCGATCGCGGCTCCTCCGAGCTGCAGCATGTGGCGTCGGGTCAGGGACATTGATGAGCCTCCTCGTTCAGTGTGAGTCCGGTCAGTACAACAATGATGATGCGCGGTCGCGGCGCCACGCTTCGTGGGCCGCCGCGTCCGCCTCGACGATCTGTTCGGCGGTCATGCCCTTTCGGAGATCGTCGAGCAGCCGGGGGGTGCCGACAAGCCGCGTCAACGATGCGCCGTCTTGAATCCACTCGAATTCTTCCCGGCCCTGAAGTGCGATCAGCAACTCCACACCCAGACGGTACGACTGGGCCGCTGCTGGGTCAATCACGCGGACATGCATGCCGTGGCATTCCTGGTCGAGGAACTTCGCATCGGGAGCCGCCGGGGATGTGACCGGCGTGAAACTCGCCGGTTCGAGCTCGAATCCGGGCACCGACACCTGAATTTCCTCAGGGTGGATCCAGGGTGCGCCGAAATAGAGAAATGGGCTTTCGGTTCCGCGCCCCGCGGACACAGTGGAGGCCTCCAACAGGCAGACCCCCGGGTAGGCGATGGCGGCCTCTGCGCTTCGAATATTGGGTGACGGCGGAATCCAGGGGCGCCCGGTGTCCACCCACGTCATCCATCGTTCCCACCCCTCCATCGTCACCACGGTCAGACGCGCCGGTGGCGGTAGACCCTGGTTGACGAAGCGGGCCATCTCTCCAAGGGTGAGCCCGTGCACCATCGGCCCCGGCGCCATGTTGACGAAGCTCTCCGGAACCACATCGCGAGGGGCGCTGACCGGACCCTCGATACGGTCGCCGCCGAGCGGGTTGGGCCGATCGAGCACCACGAACTCGAGCCCGGACTCGGCCGCCGCTTCGAGGGCGAGCATCATCGTGCTGACGTAGGTGTAGAAACGCACGCCCCCGCCCTGGAGATCGAAGACCAGGGCGTCGAGGCCTTCCAGGTCCTCGGCCGTCGGTTTCCGGTGGTCGCCATAGAGACTGACCACCGGCAAATCGCTCTCCGGGTCGATGCCGCTCTCCACGTTCTCGCCAGCCGCCGCCCGGCTCCGTAGACCGTGCTCGGGAGAGAACAGTCGCACCACATTGAGGTCGCGGTCGCGCATGACGTCGATAGCGTGTCGGCCGTCCAAGGTGACCGACGCAGCGTGGACGATGAGACCGAGCCGTTTGCCGCGGAGCCTCGAGATCGTCACCGGCGGCCATCCGCTCGAGACCGACCTGCACGATTCCGTCATCGTCCAGAGCCAGGACGACGGCGTCGGCGACCGCCGGTCGCACCTCGCGGATGAGCTGGTTCTCCCGCGTCGGATGCACGCGGTTGGTGAGCAGGATGACGAAGAGCTCGCGCTCCGGGATCGATCCAGATCGAGGTGCCGGTGAAGCCGGTGTGGCCGAAGGAGCTCGAGGAGAAGAGCGTGCCGGCGCTCGATCCCTCGGGCGACTTGGTGTCCCAGCCGAGGGCGCGCGTCGACTTCCGGAATGCCCGCGGCGCGGGTGAACGGCTCGACCGTCGCCGCGAGACGACGCGACGGTGGCTCGTAGCACGCCCCGTTCAGAGGAGCATCTGCGCGAACCGCGCGAGATCGGGCGCGGTCGAGAAGAGCCCGGCGTGGGGCGCGACGCCGCCCAGCGCCGCGGCGTTCTCGTCGTGCACCTCGCCCCGCAGGACGCGGCCGCGCCAGGGGTCGTTCTCGGTCGGCGCGATGCGCGACAGCCGTTCCGGGGGCGGCAGCCAGCCGGTGTCCGCCATGCCGAGCGGGCCGAAGAGGCGCTCGGCGAGAAGATCCGGGAGCGTCCGGCCCGCGACCCGTTCGAGGATCTCGCCCAGCAGCATGACCCCGAGGTCGCTGTACTTCGTCTGCGAGCCCGGCGGGTAGACGAGCTCCATGGCCTGGATGCGCTCGAGGAAGGCCTCCTTGCCGCGCAGCTCCTCGTAGAGCGGCGCCCACCAGTCGATCCCGGACGAGTGGGTGAGCAGATGGCGCACGGTGACGGCATCCTTGCCCGGTCCGACGAACCGCGGCAGGAAGTTCTGGACCGGCGCATCGAGATCGAGCCGACCTTCGTCGACCATCGTCATCGTCGCCGTGGTCGTGGCGACGACCTTGGTCAGGCTGGCGAGGTCGTAGATCGTGTCCGGGCGGACGGGCGCCGCCCCCTCGTCGTAGGAGAGGTTCCCGAACGCCGCGAGGTGGACGAGCACGCCGCGGCGGCCGACCGCGACGACGCCGCCCGGGAAAGCGCCGTTCGCAACGTACCCCTCGAGCAGCCGGTCGAAGATCATCCAGTCCCTCGGGCCGGAACCCCGCCTCTTCCGGGGAGGCGACACGCAGCGTCATGGCGCGCCTCGGGATCTCGAGACCGGAACCGACGGCGTACTCCTCCGAGAGCGTCACCGGCAGCTTGCCTCGAATGTCGATCTCACCGAAGAGCGCGGAAGCGGCCGCTTGCCGGCTTGATCCGGAGGATCCGTAGGCGCAGATGTAGGTCAATCCCTCGGGGAGGTCGCGAGAAGGTACGGATCACCGAACGAGACCACGATCACGGGTACATCCCTTTCCGCGAGCCGGCCCAGAAAGCGGACCAGGCTGTCGGGAAATTTTCTCCCGGTAATACGAGGTCGAGATCAGGATGTGGGAAAAGTGCTCGACGTCTCCGAGAATCTCGTCCGCCTTCTCCTGGGAAACCTCGTCGCCCAGCGCGATGGTTTCAACGTCTATCCGCCGTCTTCTGAACTCTGCCGACGGAACACCCAGGTCATCCGGTATGACGAGCTGCAGGATCCGGAGACGCTCCTCGGCCGCAAGGGGCAGCACGCCGTCATCGTTCCGGACCACGGTGATCGACGCCTCGGCGATCTCCACCGACCGCGCGACATCCTCGGCCGACCGACCTCGAGAGCGCCCGAGTCCAGATCGACCAGTCGGTTTTCGTTGAGATCCAAACGAGCCTTGGCGCTCCAGGATGCGCCGCACCGATTGGTCGACCCGGCGTTCGTCCAGCTCTCCCTCCTTGACGGCGCGGATCAGCGATTGCAGGGCCACCCGCAGGTCGGGGGGCATCAGGATCACGTCGGCGCCGGCGCGAACGGCGTCCACGGTGGCCTCGCCGATCCAGGCGGAGCCGACGCCGTCCATGTCCATGGCGTCCGTCACAATGAGTCCCTCAAAACCCATCTCGTCGCGCAGGATCTCGACATTGAGGGTGGCGGAAAGGGTCGCCGGAAGACCCGACGGATCAAGGGCCGGCACCGCCACGTGGCCGACCATGATGGAGTCCACGCCGGCCGCGATGGCTGCTCGGAAGGGGGGCCACTCCACCGTCTCCAGGCGCTGCCGATCGCCGTCGATGACGGGCAGGCCCTTGTGGCTGTCGACTGCGGTGTCCCCATGACCCGGAAAGTGTTTTGCGGTCGTCATCAGACCGCCGCTCTGCGCGCCCCGGATAAACGCGGCGCCCAACCGGCCGACCAGTTCCGGGTCTTCCCCGAACGAACGGATGTTGATCACCGGGTTGTCCGGGTTGTTGTTGACATCCACCACCGGGGCGAAGGCCCAGTGGATTCCCAGGGCCCGCCCCTCCCGGGCCGTCACCTCGCCGAGGAAACGGGCCGCCTCTTCGTCTCCGGTGGCGCCGAAGGCCATCGCATAGGGCAGATCGACCGACCCCCTCTGCACCCGAAACGACAGGCTGCGCTCCATATCCATCGCGACCAGCAGCGGGATCCTGGCCTCGGTCTGGAGCTGGTTGAGCAGGGGGGAGATATTCCCCTCCTCCGACCGCATCAGGATCACGCCGCCGACTCCCACGTCCCTTACCGCCTCCACGAGTCCGACGGCAGCCGCCGAACGCGGGTTCCGTGGCCAACCGGTCTCCGCGACCATGATCATTTGGGCCGCTTTCTCTTCGAGGGTCATCGAAGCCAGGGTCGTGTTCACCCAGGTCTGCTGGGCGTCAGTCAGCTCCGCCCCGGAAACCGCGTTGCGCGCTCCGGCGACGATCGCGACAAGGGCGACCAATCCAAGAGTGGCGAGACGAGAACGGCTCTGAAGGTGGGCCAAGGCCCACCCTACGGGTCCGCTCGTCATTTGGGTCCGATGTGGGGCGGTCCCCGCCCACCAATCAGTTCGCGCCGGATGGTGGGCGTTTCATCGTCGAGCCACCTTCACGTCGAGCCCGTTGATGAAGACCGCTGCCAGGTGGGTCGTCGCGGGATCGATCTCACCGTCCTTCGCCGGTGTCAGGAGCACGAAGGAGGCGGGACGGCCGCGCCGCAGGACCGGTTGGCGGGCCACGGTTTTGGGACCCAGCACAGCTGATCGAGGGTCACGGGGCTCATTTCCTTGCTTGCCGCCCTTGCTTCCGACCAGGGCCTCGACCACGTCCGGGAGCAGATCCGACTGCGTCCTGCCGGGCGGGCCGGTCCAGGGTCAACCACGGCATCTCGGCCGTTTTCGACACCACTGCGAGCCGTGCCCGACCCACACCCGCGAGTCCATCGGCGAGGCCTTCGCGGCATCGGTATTGCCGAGGCGCAGACCTTCCAGAACACCGTACCGACACCGAGGTGAGCCAACTCCGCGAGCACCTCGGCGCTCAGCCACCGGCGGGCCTTCCAGCCCTCGACCCCGGCCGCGAACGGCGCGACCAGCAGCGATCCCCTCGCGTCGACGATCCGGCCGGCGCCCAGAAACCCCGCGTCCCCAACGTCGGCGATGTACGAACGCGGGTCGTTTCCCGTGGCGCACCCGGCGCGATCGCGATCGTCCACGTCGATATTGAACGCCAGATCGGCCCGATAGGAAGGGCCGCTCCCGGCTGTTGGATGGAGCCGCCGAGCACCACCACGTCGGCCCAGGCATCCCTCTGGTTGCGGGGGAGATTCTCATACACCTCGGGGTCGAAGTCTTCGAGGTCGTTGCGCGCCAGCTCCTGCAGCACCGTCAATATGGCGACGAAATTGAGGCGGGTCAGGTCCGCCAGGTCCCGGCCCGGTGGCAGACCGCCGCTCTCAATCAGCACGACCGGCGTTCCCCAGGCGGTGATGTTGTCTCCGAAGGCGCGGGGATTCCAGTCCTCGTTGAAACGCGCCACGCCCCCCGGCATGAACCGCTCCAGGGTCACTGCAATGGCCGAGCAGGCTCGTTTGGCCCGCGCCCGACCGGGGGTGAGGGTGCCCTCCGCATCACCAGACACCGCCAACACCGAGTTGGTCGCCAGCACTCCGGTGTCCCCCACCGCCATCCGCCGGTCCTGGTCGTGCAGGTTGAATCCGAGCATCGGTTCGTACTCGTCGCGAATCCTCTTCAGGATCTGACCCTCCGGAGTCGTGAGCTGCAAGGCGTCCCGGTTGATGTCGATGGCCTGCTGGTTGCGGCGTTCGTAGATCTGGGACCCGTCGGGGTTGAGCATGGGGATCATGAGGAGGGTGAGGTCGTCGAGGATCGCCGCCGCCTCCGGTTCGTCGGCGCGCGACAGCAGGAAGTTGGCGATGTCGAGCAGGGCGGGAGTCGCGGAAGGCTCGTCCCCGTGCATCTGAGACCACAACAGGACGGTGCGCGGTCCGTGGCCCAACGTGACCATGTGGATGGGACGCCCTTGACCGACCGCCCGATCTCCTCGAGTTCGATCGTGTCGGGATAGAGATCTGCCAGCTTCTGGAGTTCAGTGTCAGATCGGCCGGCCGCAGGCACGGCGCCGGGGTCTGGACGAAACGCTCCTCCGGCCAGTCCTGCCAGAGCTGCTCGGGGGTGAATCCGAATGTTGTCGATTGCAGGGCAAGAGTGAGAACGAGCGTGAACATCTGCATGGGCGGCATTGTAGACCGTTGCCGTCACGGACGGATTCTTCCGACATTTCTGCCGTGCACTTTTTGGTGCTGGGCGTTCGCCCGCACCGATCCTCACGCCATCCTCAATGTGCGGGGTGGGTGACGGACATTCGAAACTGAAAACTCTCGGACGGCCAAAACCGAGGCGAGGTGGGTGGAAAATCCGAAATCCGAATTCCGAATTCCGAGATCCCGCCACGTCCGATCTCGCGTATACTCCCGTGTTTGAGACCTCCGCGGCGGAGGAAAGGAGCCCTGAAGATGCGCTTCAAGCCCATTCTCGCCTCAGTCCTGATGGCGACTTCGGTCCCGTTGGTGTGTGCAGGCGAGTTACCGCTGCGTGAGCAACCGCAGTTCGTCGACGCGATCACGGTCTTCGATCTCTGGGTCGAGCAGCATATCGCCCACCGCGGCGTGCCGGGTCTTTCCATCGCGGTCGTCTATGACCAGGAGATCGTGTGGTCGAAGGGCTACGGCTACGCCGACCTGGAGAAGAAGGTTCCTGCGACACCGTCCACCGTCTATCGGATCGGCTCGATCACCAAGCTCTTCACCTCCACCGCGATCCTGCAGCTGCGGGATGCCGGGAAGCTCCGACTCGACGACCCGGTGTCGCTGTATCTTCCCTGGTTCAGTGTTCCCAACCCATTCCCGGACGCCCCCGAGATCACGATTCGCCAGCTCCTCACCCACACCTCGGGTCTGTCCCGGGAAGCCGACTTCCCGTACTGGACCGACCACATCTTTCCCACCCAGGTGGAATTGGCTGAGTCTGTACCCGAGCAGGACGCTATCAACCCCCCCGAGACCACCTACCACTACTCCAATCTCGGAATGTCCCTCCTCGGCGAGATCGTGACCGAGGTGTCGGGCCAACCCTGGGCGGACTACGTCCAGGCAAACATCTTGAAACCGCTTGAAATGGCGAGTTCGAGCACCGCTCCAGACGAGGAAATCCTCCAACGCCTGGCAACGGCCTATATGATCGAAGGCCCCGATGGCACCCGGGGGATCATGGAGTACTACACGAAGGAGCCATCGCTCCGGCGGCCAGCATCGTCTCCACCGTCGAGGATCTCGGCCGTTTCGCCTCACTCCAGTTTCGCGATGGTCCGGCCGGGGGCGACCAGATCCTGAAAGGCAGCACCCTGCGTGAGATGCAGCGGGTTCACTGGGTCTACGACAGCTTTTCCGGCGGCCGGGGTCTGGGCTTCGCCGTCACCCGCCGCGACGGCAAGACCTTCGTGGGCCACGGTGGTTCCATTGGTGGCAACGTCAGCAACCTCCTCATGGTGCCCGGCGAGAAGATCGCCGTGATCGTCGCCATCAATGCCGACGACGGGAGCCCCTACACCGTCGCCCTGCAGGCCTACTCCGTCTTCGCCCCACCGATTCTCGCGGCGATCAGGAAACCGTCGCCCGCGAAGGCGGAAGCCGACCCCGCCTGGCAACGCTACGTGGGTCTGTATTCGGACCCCTGGGGGTGGGAGTACCAGGTCATGATCCTCGGCGGAGACCTGGTCATCTACGGCTACGACTACCCGCCCTGGGAGGACGCATCGACCGGTTACACCGAACTCACACCGGTCGAGGGCTCCACCTTCCGGCGGTCCGACAACGAAGTCGTGACCTTCGAGCTTGACTCAAACGGTGACGTCATCCGCATCAAGAGAAACAACAACTACCTTTATCCCAAAAGAAGAAATAGAAGAGAACAGAAGACAATGACCCAACCCCTGGATGCATTCACCTATCGAGACGGCGTGCTCCACGCCGGCGAGGTCCCGGTCTCGGAGATCGCCGATGCCGTCGGAACTCCGACTTTTGTCTACTCCGCCGAGGCGATCCGCTCGAACTACCAGAGGATCGAGCGCGCCTTTGCGCCGCTCGGCGCCCACCTCCACTACGCCGTCAAGGCCTCTTCCAATCTTCACCTCCTGCGGCTGCTCCACGAGCAGGGCGCCGGTATGGACGTGGTCTCGGGCGGCGAAATGGAACGGGCCTGGTTGGCCGGGACACCGATGCAGGACATCGTGTTTGCCGGCGTCGGCAAGACCGAGGCCGAGCAGCGAGCCGCGCTCGATGGGCGGTGGAGCCCCCTGCTCGACGATGCCGAACGCCTCGGAGCTCGCAACATCGAATCTCGCGGGCCCGTCGGTCTCTTCAACGTGGAGTCCGAGAGTGAGCTCGAGGTCCTCGCCAGGGTCGCAGCCGAACTCGGCGTCGTCGCCCGTGCGTGTCTCCGGGTCAATCCCGATGTGGACGCCAGGACCCACGAGTACACGACCACCGGTCTCGAGGAGAACAAGTTCGGTGTCTCGTGGAAACGGGTGCCCGAGATTTTCGGGGCATTCCGGGATGTGGCGTCGGTCGAACTGGTCGGGTTGCACGTCCACATCGGCTCGCCGGTGCGTGAGATCGAGCCCTACGAGTCGGCGGTCAAGGTGCTCCTGCGGTTGGTCGACACCCTCGAAGCGGAGGGCCACGAGATCGCCGTCCTCGACCTCGGCGGCGGTTGGCCGATGAACTACACCGACGGCCAGTCGCACGGCATCGAGCCCTTCGCCGAGGCGCTGATTCCCCTGCTCGAAGAACGGGCCAAGAACGGCCTGCAGATCGTCCTCGAACCGGGGCGGTCGATTCTCGCCAACTCAGGGGTGCTGTTGACCCGCGTCCAGCACGTCAAGGTAGGGCGCGCGAAGACCTTCGTCATCTGCGACGCCGGGATGCACACCTTGATCCGCCCCGCGTTCTACCGTGCCTTTCATTTTGCCTGGCCCGCTGCAGGTCGAGGCCCGCCACGTGCCTCCGGCGGCCGCCGAGCAGATCGATCTCCCGGGTCTCGTTCCGAGTGACATCGTCGGTCCGATCTGCGAGACCGGCGACTTCCTCGCGCGCGGCCGCAACCTGCCGCCGGTCCAGCGGGGCGATCTCATCGCCGTGTTCTCGGCCGGCGCCTACGGCATGTCCATGAGTTCGAACTACAACGACCACGGACGTTCCGCCGAAGTCCTGGTGGACGGGAAACGGGCGGTCGTGATCAACGAGCGGCAGAAGCTCAGCACGCTGCTCGAGACGGAGATGAAGCCACGGGAGCTTTAAGCTGTTAGCGGTTAGCTATTAGCTCATCGCACACGGCTAACGGCAAATTACAGCTGTCAGCCGGCAGCTGAGCTTCGACAGATTTCGGATTTCGGATTTCGAATTTCGGATTTTCCATCGCATCCCTACAGATACGTTCAAGTGTTCGCGTCCACCGGACGTGCCGTCTCTGACGATTTTGGGATCATGGAAGATTCCTGTGAGCGGATCATCCGGGGCCCAAACATCGTCAGAGGGGGCACTGTCAGCCGGCAGCTGAGCTTTTTGCAGAAACGATGTTTGTCGCTGTCGCCATGAGGGTTCGCATTTACCGCAACCACAAAGACACGAAGCCACGAAGGATTTCACCAAGATGGTTTTCTTTGTGTTTTCCTTTGTGTCTTTGTGCCTTCGTGGTTGTGACGTCACTCCAGCCTCGGCGACGACGGTCTACGATGTGGTGGCACTTGATCGGTCTACGATGTCATGGCACTTGTGAGCTAATGGCTAACAGCTAAAGGCTGACAGCTGCTCCGTGGTATCTTCGCCCGATGGACCTGAATTCACCCTCGGATATCCTCGAATCGGCAAAGAAGATTCTGCCCTGGATGATCGAGATCCGCCGTGATCTGCACCAGCATCCGGAGCTCGGACTCGAGGAGCACCGGACCAGCGCCAAGATCCAGGGCCTGTTCGACGAGATGGGGATCGAACACGTCGACGGACTGGGTGGCACCGGGGTTCTCGGTATCATTCGCGGAAACGGCGAAGGCAGGGTGGTGGCGCTGCGCGGGGACATGGACGCCCTCCCGATCCAGGACGCCAAAGACGTTCCCTACGCCTCGAAGATCCCCGGCAAGATGCACGCCTGCGGCCACGATGTCCACACCACCGTGCTCCTGGGTGCGGCGCGACTGCTTCAGAAGAACAGGGACTCCTTTTCAGGAATGGTCAAGCTCCTCTTTCAACCGGCGGAGGAGACGGTCGGCGGGGCCAAGCTGCTGATCGCGGCCGGGGCCCTCGAGAACCCGCGGGTGGATGCGATCTTCGGTCTTCACGTGGACCCGGCGCTCGATGTCGGCAGGGTGGGACTCCATTTCGGACAACGCAACGCGTCCTCCGACAACCTCCAGATCATCGTGCACGGAAAGGCGGCCCACGCAGCCTATCCCTTCCTCGGGGTGGACGCGATCGTCGCCGCAGCCCACGTCGTCACCGCGCTGCAGGCGATCGTGAGCCGCAACCTGGACGCCCGCGAGGCCGCGGTTGTCAGCCTGGGAACGATCAACGGAGGAACCCAGGCCAATATCCTGGCGGACCGCGTGGAGCTGGTGGGCACCGTGCGGTGTCTGGACCAGGCGACCCGCACCCTGGTGCTGCAGCGGATCAAGGAAACGGCCGAGGCGGTGGCGCACGGCCTGGGAGCCCGGGCCGAGGTCAACATCGAACCGAGCTACGACCCGGTGGTCAACGATGCGTCCATGGTGCACATCGTCGAGGAGAGCTCGAGGAAACTCCTGGGCGATGAGAGTGTCGTGATCTTCAAGACCCCCCAGATGGGGGTCGAGGATTTCGGCTACTACCTGAGCGAGGTTCCCGGCGCCTTCTACTCCATGGGAGTGCGCAACGAGGCCGCCGGCATCGTGCATCCGGTCCATAACGGGCTCTTCGATGTCGACGAAAGCGCGATGGCGATCGGGGTCGCTCTGCAGGTTCTCAACGCGAAGCAGGTTTTGGCGCCATGCTGAACAAGATCTGGGGCGCGTTCTTCTTCGTGGCCTTTGCGGTCGGCCTCACGAAGACCCTCTTCTTCGGCGACTCCGGTGTCTGGGCGCTGATGGTCAGCGCCGCATTCGACATGGCCAAGGTGGGGTTCGAGATCGCCCTGGGACTCACCGGAGTCATGTGTCTGTGGCTGGGCATCATGAAACTGGGCGAGCAGGGGGGCGCCGTCGATTTCCTGGCCCGTGCCTTCGGCCCCCTGCTGCGGCGGCTCTTCCCGGGGATTCCGGATGGCCACCCGGCGATGGGCTCGATCGTCATGAACATGGCGGCGAACATGCTGGGCCTGGACAACGCGGCCACCCCGCTCGGTCTCAAGGCGATGAGTGAACTGCAGGAGCTCAACCCCGAGCCGGAGGTGGCCACCAACGACCAGATCCTCTTCCTGGTCCTCAACACCTCGGCCGTCACCATCATCCCGATCACCATCTTCGTCTATCGGGCGCAGATGGGGGCGGCCGACCCGACCGATGTGTTCATCCCCATGCTCATCGCGACCTTCTGCTCCACCATGGTGGGGCTGACGGTCACCGCCGCGGTTCAGAAGCTGCGGCTCTGGGACCCGGTCATCCTCGCCTATCTGGGCGGCTTGACCGCCCTGGTGGCCGGGATGGTCGTTTACTTCGCGCGGCTCGACCGCGAGACGATGCAGCTCCAGAGCTCGGTCGTTTCGAACTTCATCATCTTTTCGGTGATCGTGATCTTCGTCTTTCTGGCGGCCCGCCGCCAGGTGCCTCTCTATGAGGTCTTTGTCGATGGCGCCAAGGACGGTTTCAAGGTCGCGGTCACCATCATCCCCTACCTGGTTGCGATGCTTGTCGCCATCGGGGTGATTCGGGCCAGCGGCGCTCTCGATTTCCTGCTCGACGGTGTCCGTTGGGGCGTGAATCTGGTGGGGTTGGATACCCGGTGGGTGGACGGTCTGCCGACTGCCCTGATGCGGCCCCTGTCCGGAAGCGGCGCCCGCGGGCTCATGCTCGAGACCATGGAGGCCCAGGGCGCCGACTCATTCGCCGGTCGACTGGTGAGTCTGATCCAGGGCAGCACGGAAACCACCTTTTACGTGCTCGCTGTCTATTTCGGATCGGTGGGAATTCGCCGCACCCGGCACGCGGTGGCTTGCGGTCTCGCGGCCGACGTGGCGGGAGCCGTGGCCGCGATCCTCATCTGCTACCTCTTCTTTGGTTGAAATTGTCACAGGCGTGTCATAGACATGTGAGGATGTCCGGGTTAACCTTTCCCGGTACGATGAATTGGTATTCAATCATCACCTCGATAGCACCACCCTCCCCTGTTTCCAGCGGAGGTCGCCCTATCGGCTGCCACCGGCCGGAACGGTGCAGATGACAGGACCGTCGAAGGGCGTATCTCGGGGTGCCGCGGGATGGGGTTCCCTCTCGACAGAGGCCCGGAATCCGGCCAGCGAAGGGCTCGACACGCTCTCGAGTGAAGAGGTGGTCTCGCTGCTTCTCGAGGAGGACCAGCGCGGTCTGGAAATCGCCCGCCGATCGAGCGCTGACATCGCCCGGGCGGCGTCCTGGGCCGCCGAGACGCTCGAAGCGGGTGGAGAGGTCCTGTTCGCCGGCGCCGGAACCAGCGGCCGCCTCGGAATCCTCGAGGCCGCCGAGTGCCCTCCCACCTTCGGGACCGATCCCACACAGATCCGGGCCGTCATCGCCGGCGGTCCCGAAGCCGTGTTCGCGGCCCGGGAGGGCTCCGAGGACATCTCCGAAGACGGCGCTGCAGCCGCCAGCCACCTGGGCAACGGTGATCTGCTCATCGCCATATCGGCAAGCTCGGTCACGCCCTTCGCTCTCGGCGCGTTGCTGTCGGCGCGGCGCAGCGGCGCACGCACCATACTGGTCACCTGCGCCCCCGCCGCAGGGATGTCGACGGCGGCCGACCTTGTCCTCGCCCTCGACACCGGTCCGGAAGTGCTCACGGGTTCCACCCGGCTCAAGGCAGGGTCGGCGACCAAGGCCGTGCTCAACGCCATCACCACCACGGCCATGGTGCGTCTCGGCAAGGTCTATGGGAATCTCATGGTCGATCTGCGCCCCGGCTCCGCCAAGCTCCGCGACCGGGCGTTGCGCATCATCGAGACCGCTGGGAAGGTTTCCCGCGAGGAAGCGGAACGGCTCTACGACACGGCTGACGGCGAGGTCAAGACGGCGATCGTCATGGCCTCGTGCGGGCTCGATGTGGAAGCTTCGCGCGAGCAATTGCGGGCGGCCGGCGGCCACGTCCGGAAAGCCTTGACAACGAGTTCGGTTGCTGACAAGAGCGAGTCGGTTTAGTATGAAGAACGTTTTTTGTTTATCTGCGTTCCCAGTCCCGGCTCCGATCCCCGGAGTCGAGGGCGGCAATTGTTGCCGGGGAACGTTATCGGAGGATTGAAAGAAAAAGGAGAGAGGCTATGAGAAGGTTTTTCGTCATTGTCATTGGAAGCCTCCTGCTGTGCTCCGTGGCAGGTGCCCAGAGCACGCAGACAGGTGACATCAACGGGACCGTCACGCTCGAAGACGGTTCCCCTCTGCCCGGCGTCATCATCAACGCCGTGGGCGACGTCCTGCCCAAACCGCGGTCGACCGTGACCGACGCCGATGGAACCTACAGGTTCGCCGTCGATGCCTCCCGGCAACTACAAGCTGACCTTCACCATGCCGGGTTTCGCCACCGAGCAGCGCGACTTCGCGGTTCGCCTGATGCAGCTCTCCATCATCGACGTCACCATGAAGGACGCCACCTTCGAGGGCGAGATCGTGGTCACCTCCGAAAACCCGACCATCGACACCGAATCGGCGGAGATCAAATCGTCGACCTCCGACGCGGTCATCCAGGCTCTGCCGGTGGGGCAGCAGTACCGCGATCTGATCAAGCTCATCCCGGGTGTCCAGTACACCGAGGACACCATCCGCGGCCCCAGCGCCGGCGGCAGCGGTCAGGACAACGTCTACGAGTTTGACGGGGTCAACGTCAACCTGCCGATGTTCGGAACCCTCTCGACCGAACCCTCGAACCACGACATCGAGGAGATGACCGCCGTCAAGGGCGGCGCCAACGCCGTCGGCTTCAACCGCTCCGGCGGCCTGCTGGTCAACACCCTGAGCAAGAGCGGCACCAACCAGTTCAAGGGCGAGGTCAGCTACCAGATCCAGACCGACAGCATGACCGGTGACATCACCGCGGACACCGAGTCGACCGGGGATCCCGATCGCGACTGGGCGGTGGCCAATCTCGGCGGCCCGATCATCAAGGAGATGTTGTACTTCTTCGCGTCCTACTACCGCCCCACCTCGACTCTGGAGAATCGCGCCAACGCCTACGGCGAGGTGCCCCAGTACGAGAGCGTCCGGGACGAGTGGTTCGGCAAGCTGTCGTTCAACCCTGTCGACTCCTTCCTGATGAGCGTCAGCTATCGTGACTCCAAGACCGACGAGTCCGGACGGAGCGTCGGCGAATTCGAAGCAGGCTCCACCGCCGTACGGAGACGATGCCGCCCTGACGATCGGGATCGTCGAGGGAACCTGGATGGTCACCGACAACAGCTTCATCTCGTTCAAGGCCTCCGACTACGCGAGCGAGGGCTCGTCGACCCCGGACACCGTCTTCGACATCGAGACCTCGGTCAACTCGACGCTCGACGTCGACAACCTCGACCAGATGGGCTACTTCAACGTGCCCACACCGATCGCCGGTCTGGACGCGTACAACGCCTTCATCGCCCCGATCATCCAGCAGTACGGCTATAACGACAACGGCGTCCAGACCGGTGGCGGCGCTGTCGGCGGCGACTACCAGTTCGACGAGGACAACTTCTACTCCACCAGCTTCCAGATCGGATACGACTACTTCCTCGACACCAAGGTCTCGCACAACTTCCACATCGGCTACCAGTACTCAGCTCGGCGAGGAGGACCTGATCCGGTCGTCGAACGGCTGGGGCGCTCATCTCCGTCATCGGCGGTCGCAGCTCGACCCCCGACGGCGAGCCGATCTTCTACGAGGCGCGAATCCAACAGCAGAGCCTGCTGACCGATGCAGGGGTCGCGGTTCCCCCGATCCACTCCGAGATCAAGAGCCAGAGCATCGAGCTCAACGACGTGATCAGGGCCAACGAGTGGACCTTCAACCTGGGATTCGTCATCTCCAACGACAAGCTCTACGGCCAGGGTCTGAGGGCGGTCGACGGCAACGTCTCCGGCTTCGAGCTCGCACCCGAGCAGCAAGTACCTGATGAAGGAGATCGACTTCACCGACATGTTCCAACCCCGGTTGGGCGTGACCTTCAGCCCCAACGGCAAGGACGCCCTGTCCGCAAGCTACGCCAAATACTTTCCGCAGGCCACCTCCCTCCCGCGGGCCGCATCGTGGGCCCGCAACACTCGCCACGACGATCCGTGCCCAGTTCGACGCCGACGGCAACATGATCTTCCTCGACCCCGTGGCCTCCTCCTCGGGCAAGGTCTTCCAGGAGGGCATCAAACCGCGGTCCATCGACGAGTACACCATCAGCTACGACAAACAGCTCTCCAACGCGTGGACGGGTCGCATCAACGGCCGGTACCGCCACGGAACCAACTTCTGGGAAGACACCAACAACACCGCCCGCATCGCCTACGACCCGCCCGAGGGGATTCCGCGGGAGGAATACGTTCCCAACCTGAGTGAGATCCGGGCCGAGATCGGCGGTTCTTCCTACGTCATCGCCGCCCTCGACGGCGCCTTCACCAAGTACTACGAGCTCGGCGCCGAGGCCGAGTGGCGCGGCAGGAACGGCTACTTCCGGGGCTCCTACGTCTGGAGCCACTACTACGGCAACTTCGACCAGGACAACAGCACCAACGACAACGACCTGAACATCTTCATCGGATCGTCCAACATCGCCGACGGCGCGGGCCGGCAGCTGTGGAACTTCCGCGAGGGCAATCTCCGCGGCGACCGGCGCCACCAGCTCAAACTCGTCGGCATCTACCAGGTCCCCTGGAACGCATCTTTCGGCGCCTTCGGCGTCTACCAGTCGGGCCAACCGTGGGAGACGTGGAGCTATGAGCCGTATTCGAACCTCACTGGAAGCACCAGTGATACGAACCGCTACGCCGAACCGGCGGGCATCAACACCTCGGATTCCCACTACCAGATCGATCTCAACTACACCCAGAACTTCCCGATCGGCAACCGGTTCAACATCCAGCTTCGCGGCGACGTCTTCAACGTCACGGACAACCAGACCGGCTACGACATCGAGCCCAGGATCCACAGCGCCGGCTACGGGGACCCGAGAAGCTATTACGACCCCCGGCGCTTCCAGGTGATGGCCAAGATCGAGTTCTAATAACTCGGGTCACAACCCAACAACAACGGAGCCGGGCTCACGCCCGGCTCCTTTTTTTGGTGCCACCCTTCGCATTGTTTGACAGCACCGCCTGCATTTGCCGACGCCTCCCGGGCGAACAATGCGAAGAGTGGCACCTGCTTGAGGCTTGAGGCTTCAGAGCGCGGGCGGGCCGTAAACGACCCGCCTACGGTTTTCAGATGCCACCTTGCACGCAGACGGGCGCATTGTAGGCGGCCGTCCTGGCCGCGCTGTGCGGGCGGGACGCCCGCACCACAAAGAACCCCACCGTCTGCAATATTGCGGCGACAGGCTAGGCGTCCAGCGTGAGTGCGTCCTTCGCCAATTGTTTCGCGTATTCCAGATCCTCGGGCAGATCGGTGTTTTCAACCACGTGCCACTCGACCTTGTGCTTTGCGCACAGGGCTTCGAGACGTTGCCACAGGTCGCGGTGCGACACCGGCTTGCCTTCGCGGGTCTTCCAACCCCGCTCGCGCCAACCCGACACCCACGACGTCGCGCCATCCTTGAGGTAGTCCGACACCGTGTAGAGGTGAACCCGCACCGGTCGTTTGAGCTGTTCGAGCCCGGCAACGGCGCTCAGGATGTGCATGCGGTTTGGCGAAGCACCGTCGACTCTGTCGCTCAGGCCTTTTTCGGAGTCTGCAAACCGCATCACGACGCCCCATGACCCGGCTTTCTTTTTTCCGGAGTATGCCGCGGCGGTGAACAGGTGGACCGCCTTCTGATCATCGATGGGCAGCGGCGCGCGCGGGATGGCGGCCGAGGCCAACTCGTCGGCGACCTCGTTCCAGCGGTCGCCGGCGTGCCCCTTCACCCAACGCCACGAAACCTCGTGGGTCTCGAGCGCCGCCGAAAGGGCCTCCCACAGATCGCGGTTCTTGACCCGCTGCTTGCCGGCGGTCTTCCAGCCGTTGGCCCGCCACTTCGGCAGCCACTCGGTGATGCCGGTACGGAGATAGGTCGAGTCGGTGTGAAGCTCGACCCGGTGCGGTCCTTCGAGGGCACCCAGGGCCTCGATCGCGGCGGTGATCTCCATCCGGTTGTTGGTGGCCTCTTTCTTGCCGCCCGACAGCTCGAGCGGGTCGCGGCCGGGATACAGCAGTACCGCCCCCCACCCTCCCGGTCCGGGGTTGGGCCGGCACCCGCCATCGGTGTAAACCACCACACTCGGTAAAGCAGCATTCATCGGAAGCGACAATAGCAGAGGCGTATCACGGCGCAGGAATTTTGAATTTTGAATTCTCAATTTTGAATTTTCATCCCACTACATACCGTCTCCGCCAGGTTGGAATCAAAAATCAGAACTCTGAACTGAAATCCCTCCCGACCTCCGAATGACGGCCGAGGCTGGGCGGAAATTCAAAATTAAAAATTCAAAATTGAGAATTTACTCAGTCTCTTTGGCTGCGCTTGTCCACGCCCAGGATCTTGACGAGAGATGCCACCAGCCAGGGCGCGTGGCGCTCCAGGAAGACCAGCACCTTGCCGTGGCCTGTAATCACAACTTCCCGCTTGCGTTTGATGATGCTCTTGACCATCTTTGCCGTCGCCTTGTCTGTGTCGACCGAAAGCCACGCGGGAACGGGGTCGCGGTTCGATTCCTTGTACTCTCCCAGATTGTCCACCTGGCGGATCTCGGAGTCGACGAAGCCGGGCGCGATCAGGGTGACGGCGACACCGTGTCTGGCGGTCTCGGCGCGCAGCGAGCCGGCGAGGGCGCGCACGGCGTGTTTCGACATCGCATAGGGCGAGTTCACCGGCAGGGTCAGATAGCTCATGACGCTGCCCATGATCGTGAGACTTCCACGACTGGAGATCAGAGCGTCCCGGGTCGCATGAACCGTTCGCAGGACTCCGAAGATGTTGGTCTCGAACTGCCGGCGGTAGTCCTCGAGGGTGAGCTTGTGGACCGCTCCAGCGACGCCGAAGCCGGCGTTCGCGACCACGTAGTCGATGCGTCCAAGTTCCTCGAGAGTCTGAGCCACCGCGGTCTCGAGATCGCCGTCGACCGTCACATCGCAGCGAAGACACAGCGCCCGCCGGCCGCGGGCGCGGATTTCGAGTGCGAGGGCTTCCAGCCGCTCCCAGCGTCGGGCCAGCAGCACGACATCGGCGCCCCGTCTCGCGAACTCGCGCGCCATCGCGGCGCCGATCCCCGACGATGCACCGGTGATGAATACGACCTTGCCGTGAAGATTCGCCATCTGCCCCCCGCGCCAGGATTGTACTCCGGACCGGCACGCAGTTTCCGTGGTCACCGGCCACCCACCCTTGCGTGCGGCACTGGGATAAAATTCCGAATTCCGAATTCCGAATTCCGAATTGAACCGCTATCCTCTCTCCGTGCTCGACCATGCAAAGGAGCTGATCATGACCACATCACGTCGAGATTTCGTTCAACTCTCGGTCCTCGCCGGGGGCGCCATCGGTCTCGGACTGGCACGAAAGGCCGGCGCCGCGGCGCCAGGTCCCGAAACTGCACCCAAGAAACTGAAGATCCTGGTCCTCGGTGGCACCGGTCTCATCGGCCCGCCGATGGTCGAGTACGCCATTGCCCGCGGTCACGAAGTCACGCTTTTCAATCGCGGTAAGACCAATGCCGAGCTGTTCCCCGGGTTGGAGAAATTCCAGGGGGACCGCAACGACGATCTCGCGTCGCTGGTGGCGCAGGTCGAGGCGGGACGGCGGTGGGACGCGGTCATCGACAACACCGCGTCGATCCCGCGCTGGGTCACCGCGACGGCCGGTCTTCTCTCTGGGGCTGCTGACTATTACCTCTATACATCGTCGATCTCGGCATACGCCGACTCCTCGACCCCTGGCGCCGACGAAACGGCTCCGGTCGGCACGATCACTCCCGAGGACGAGGCCAAGGTGGTGACCACCAAAGACATCACGGGGGAAAACTACGGTCCGCTCAAGGCCCGCTGCGAAGCCGAGGCCCGCAAGGCCTTCGGCGACGACAAGACGTGCGTCGTCCGCCCCGGGCTGATCGTCGGCCCCGGCGACTACTCCGACCGCTTCACCTACTGGCCGGTTCGAATCAATGAGGGCGGCGAGGTGATGGCCCCGGGAAACCCGACCGACCCGGTTCAGTTCGTCGACGCCCGCGATCTCGGCGAGTGGTACATCCGGCTGTTGGAGGCCGGCACCACCGGCACCTTCAACGGCGTCGGACCGCGTTCTCCCATGAGCATTGCCGGGATGTTGTACGGGATCCGGGCCACCGTGGACAACGACATTTCCTTCACCTGGGTGCCGGCTGACTTCCTCGCCAAGCACGAGGTTCAGGAGTGGATGCAGATGACGGTGTGGGTGCCGCCAGTCGGCGAGTACGCAGGATTCAGCTCCACGAACATCGACCGGGCCATCGCCGCCGGGCTCACCTTCCGCCCCCTCGCCGACACCGCGGTCGCCACAATGGAATACTGGAACTCTCTCCCAGCGGAACGTCGTGAAGCGCCAAAGGCAGGCTGTCCCGCCGAGCTCGAACAGAAAGTTCTCAAGGCCTGGCATGCACGGGAAAAGGAGTGACAATTTCGGATTTCGGATTTCGGATTTCGAATTTGCCACCCGCCCAACCGGCACGCGGGACGCGTGCCCCACAACCGGATGTTCTCCTGACCTTGTGGGGCAGCCGTCCCGGCTGCCGGTCGGGTGGCGAGTTCTGCAACATTGTTCTTGATGAATCGTCGGAGGAAGCTGAGATGAAAATCCGAAATCCGAAATCCGAAATCCGAAATTCCTATCCGGGGTGAGTTGATGAGCTTCTTGAACCGCATCGTTGCCGTTGAAAAAAACGAGGTCGGGCCCATGCTGTGGGCGGCTCTCTACTACTTCCTGCTGTTCGCAGCCTATTTCATCATCCGGCCCATCCGCGACGAGATGGGCGTGGCGGGCGGTGTCAGAAACCTGTCGTGGCTCTTTCTCGGCACGCTGGTCGGGATGTTGCTGATCCATCCCCTCTTCACCGCCCTCGTGTCCCGTCTCCCCCGACGCTTGTTCATCCCGCTGGCCTACACCTTCTTTGCGGTCAACCTGGTCGCCTTCTGGTATGCGTTTCAAACCCTGTCAGGCACATCGGAAATCTGGGCCGGGCGGGTCTTCTTCATTTGGACCAGCGTCTTCAACCTGTTTGTCGTTTCGATCTTCTGGTCGCTGATGGCCGATCTCTTTCGGCCGGAACAGGCCAAACGGCTGTTCGGCTTTGTCGCCATCGGCGGCACGGTCGGCGCCGTCGTCGGCTCCTCCGTCACCGCCTTTTTCGCCGAACGGATCACCCCGAACAACCTGCTGCTGGTCTCGGCGTCGCTGCTCGGTCTCGCGATGCTGGCCGCACATCGGTTGATGCGGACTGCGCCCCGGTCGGAGGATGGTTCGGCGGCGGTTGTCGGTGACACGTCGGACCAGCCGGTGGGTGGGGGCATTTTCGATGGGATCCGCACGGCGCTGTCGTCCCCCTACCTGTTGGGGATCGTCGGCTACATGCTGCTCTACACCATCACCGGCACGTTCCTGTATTTCCAGCAGGCGGAGATCGTCGAAGCCGGGTTCACCGAACGAGCCGCACGAACCGTGTTCTTTGCTCGCGTGGATCTCGTGGTCAACTCCCTGACCGCCATCATCCAGATCTTCTTCACGGGCAGAATCGTCCGCCGCATCGGGATCGCGCTTTCCCTGGCGGTGCTTCCCCTGATCTGTGTTTTCGGCTTTGTCGCCGTGGGCCTCGCACCCACCCTGATGACGATCGCGGTTGTCCAGGTCTTGCGTCGATCCGGCAATTACGCCGTCTCACGGCCGTGCCGGGAGATGCTCTACACGGTTCTTCCCCGTGACGCCAAGTACAAGGCGAAGAACTTCATCGACACCTTCGTCTACCGGTTCGGCGACCAGACCGGGAGCCTGGTCGTACGACGGGCTGGTGCATCTCGGTTTCGGTGCCATCGCCATTTCCATGGTCGCCACTCCGCTCGCGGCCGTCTGGCTGGTGATCGCTCTGTGGCTCGGTCGCCGTCAGGTCGCAATGGTCAGGGCAAGCTCAAGTCGGCAAACGACTCCGGACGGAGGTTGACGGCGCGGGCAAAACCCGCCACCAGCCGGCCGCGCTCGAACTGCAGTTTGTAGAGATAGAAATCGCCGAGCATGAAGGTGCGCTCCGAAGTCGGGAAGCGATCGATGTAGGCGTCGCGCAGACGGGGGTACTCCTCGTCCGTTCTCGCCACCTGGTGCACCTTCCCGATATCGTGACCCTCGCTACCTGCAACGGGTCGCCGCCGGGTTCATCAGTCCCGTGAATCAAAAGACTGAAGGGCGAGCCCTCCTGCAGACCTCGGCTGTGTTTCGCCAGATCGGAGGCGTGAACGAGAACCGACTGAAAGTCGTGACCGACCACAAACGGCAGCAGCCCAACGTACGGTTCGCCTTCAACGAGAACCCCGAGCGACAGCAGCATGCTAAGGCGGCTCCCTCGGAAACCGCGGTCTTCTCGTGCGGCGGAGGTGCCATCTTCAAATTGTTGGGGTCACGAATCTCCACGCCGCCAGAATGACTCGGGCCAACAATCCCTGAAGGTGGCTCGTTTGGGAAGCTTGCTCGGATACGTGCCGCGTGCGGCGGAGGTGCCGTCCGTTGCATTGTCTGTGATTTTCCATCAGCACGTCCGGTCCGCCATCCGGGCAAACACGTGCGATATCGGGGAGTGCTATCTCGGGAAGCCCGCACGGATACGTGCCGCGTGCGGCGGAGGTGCCATTTTCAATATTGTTGGGCTCACGAATATCCACGTCGGCGAATGAACCGGGCCAACAATGTTGAAGGTGGCTCCTCTCGGGGAGAATGCTCGGCAAAGGCAATCTCCGTCTACAATCGCTGGATGGCCAAGAAACATCTCCGCATCCGCCTCATCACATGGAAGGACGACCGGGCCTCGAAACTGAGGGGTGAACTCGAGGCCTCCGGATTCACCGTCGACGCAAAGCCCTTCGAACCTTCGACTCTGAAGGCCCTCGCCAACGACTCTCCCGATGCCGTTGTCATTGACCTCGGACGTCTCCCCTCCCACGGTCGCGATGTGGGTGTTGCGGTGCGCACCCGAGCGAGCACCCGCCACCTGCCCCTGGTCTTTGTGGACGGATCGGCGGACAAGGTCGACCGCACCCGCCAACAGCTCCCCGACGCGATCTACACGGTTTCGGGCAAGCTCAACGACGTCGTGCGGCACGCCGTCGCCCACCCCCCACAGCGACCGGTCGTGCCCGCATCGAACCTGGCCGGCTATTCAGGCACTCCGTTGCCGAAGAAACTCGGCATCAAGGCCGGGTCAATGGTGGCACTGGTGGGCGCTCCAGAAGATTTCGAGACCACCCTGGGAGAACTGCCCGAGGCGACGACGATTCTCGAAGAGCCCAGCCCAGAAGCTGCCGTGACCTTGTGGTTTCTCGACTCGTTGGCGACCTTGGAGGAGGGCATCGAGGAGATGGCCGAGATCGCCGGCGGCGGCAGGTTGTGGATCTGCTGGCCGAAAAAGGCGTCGGGCATCGCGACCGATGTGACCCAGAACCAGGTGCGCAGTACCGGCCTCGCCGCCGGAATCGTCGATTTCAAGATCTGCGCCATCGATGCGACCTGGTCCGGTCTCTGTTTTACGAGGCGCAAGCGTAGTATTGCAGCGAGGTCGAAGGGGAGTCGAACGTTCCACGTTAACGTTGAACTGCGATGGTCGAGAAGGGGAGGAAAAAGTGGATTTCACAGGCAAGACCGCGCTCGTCACTGGCGGCTCGCGCGGCATCGGCAAGGCGGTGGCCGAGGCGCTTGCGCAGCGGGGCGCCCGCGTCGCCATCAACTACCTCAGCAACCGGGAAGCGGCGGTCTCCACCCTGGCGGCGATGGCGGGTGGACCGCACGTCGCGATTCAGGCGGATGTCTCCAAACCCGAGTCTGTCGAGCGGCTGTTCGAGGAAGCCGTCGCCGCTCTCGGCTCCATCGACGTGGTCGTCAACAACGCCGGAATCTACCGCTACCACCGGATCGACGAAGTGGATTTCGACGAGTGGCAGGAGTCGTGGAAAGAGGTCCTCGACACCAACCTCGTGGGCCCGGCGAACGTCTGTTATCACGCCGCGCGCCACATGATGGAAAAGGGAGGCGGACGCATCGTCAACGTGTCCTCTCGCGGCGCATTTCGAGGCGAGCCCGAAGGACCGGCCTACGGCGCCAGCAAGGCGGGGCTCAATGCCATGAGCCAGTCGCTGGCGCAGCGGCTCGCTCCCCACAACATCTTCGTCGGCGTCGTCGCACCGGGGTTCACGCAGACCGATCTCGGCGCCAGGGTCCTCGACGGGCCGCTTGGAGATTCGGTTCGCGCCCAGAGCCCTCTCAACCGAGTCGCGAGACCCGAGGAAGTGGCCTACGCGGTCCTCTTCCTCGCCTCCAAGGGCTCCGAGTTCTCGACCGGCACCATCATCGACGTCAACGGAGCGTCCTACCTGCGGAGCTGATTCTCAACCCGGACTTCTCGCCAGGTGTCGGCTGCGGCCGACACCTGGGGAGAAGCGCGGGTTGACCATTCTCATCGCTTCACCGTCCACGCCATGAAGACCGCCAACACCATCGCGAAGACGGCGCCCGACCAGAAGACGGCATCGATCCCGGCGATGCGATGCACGCCCGCCATGATGGGCGGGCCCAGGGTCTGACCGAGCCGCAGCACGGTCCCGTTGAGCGACATCACCGCCCCGCGGCGGTCGTCCGGCGCCACCTCCGCCAGCAACACCTGGACCACCGGTATGGTGGTCGCAAACGCGAAGCCAAGCAGGACCGCGGGCGCGGCCAAGGCCCACACGGTCCAGGCAAACGGTATCAGCGCTAGACCGGCGGCGAAGACGGCGAAGCCCAATCTGAGAACCACGGTCTCGCCGAGACGGCGGGCCAGTCGGCCGAGATTGGCGGACGTCACTGCGGTGGAGATCGACAACCCGGCCATCACCAGACCGATCTCGAACGGCGACGAGCCGAACTTCCCCGCCATCAAGAACGGCAGAAAGGTCACGTAGGCGCCGTAGAGAAGAATGAAGATAGAGGTGCTCGCAAAGAAAAGAGCCAGCACCTCACGGCGGCGGATGATGCCCCACAACCCACCGAAATACTCCCGCAGATCCGCCCGCTGGCCGCGCGGTGCGATGTGGTGGAGGCGTCGATACACCAGAACCGCTACCGGGATCGCGAGCAGCGAGAGGGCAAATGGGGCCGACCAGGCGAGCATGGCCAGGGCGCCACCGATCGCCGGATAGATCGCGGTGCCGATCGAGAGCACGCTGGCGTTGAGCCCCATGGCCGTCGTGCGCTGACGGCCTTTGAACAGATCACCGATCAGGGTCACGTTGATCGACCCGACCGGCGACGCTCCAACACCTTGCAGTACGCGCAGTGCGATCAGCGCCGGCAGACTGGTGGCAAACGAACAGGCGACACCGGCCGCGGCAAAAAGGACCAGCCCCGGCAACAGGATGCGCAGCCGGCCGTAGCGGTCGGCGAGAATGCCCGCAAACGTGGTCAGAATGACCCCGGGGAGGGTAAAGGCGGTGATCAGCAGCCCGGTCGTTCCGGCGGTCACGCCGAGGGTTTCGGCAATCCTCGGCAGCGCGGGCGCGATCGACGCGACGCCCAACACCGCCATCAGAGTCACGCCGAAGATTGCCTGCAACTCGGGATTGCGGTAGGCAGCCACCCGCTCAACGGTGGCATCGAAAGGAACCTGGTCGTTCAAGACCCGGTGAGCTTACCGCGAACCGGAGTCAGCCGGATATCGGAATTGGCTGGGAGTGGGAACTCACCAAGAAACAAATTGACCGTAAATGTGTTTTCCTTGGTGATGAAGGAGACAGGAATGAACAGATCCCGTTCGGTCGCGTTGCTCCTGGACGGCCAGCAGACAGTCGAGGGCGCCGGCGTCCGGCTCCACCGGATTTTCGGTTTCCCTGAGGTCCCCCGGTTTGACCCGTTCCTGTTGCTCGACGACTTCGGATCCGACAACCCCGACGACTACATCGCCGGGTTCCCGTGGCACCCGCACCGGGGCATCGAGACTGTCACCTACATGGTGTCCGGTGAGGTCGAACACTCGGACAGCCTGGGGAACGAGGGCGTCATCGGCGCCGGCGATGTGCAGTGGATGACCGCCGGCAGGGGCATCATCCATCAGGAGATGCCGCGCCGGGTCGAAGATCGCCTGCGCGGTTTCCAGCTCTGGGTCAATCTTCCCGGGGCGTCGAAGATGACATCTCCGCGCTACCAGGAGGTGCCCGCCGCTTCCATTCCAGTGGTTTCCCCCCACCCGGGCCTGACGATCAAGGTGATTGCAGGCGAAATGGTGGGGGTCCGGGGCCCTGTCCAGGATGTGTCGGTCAAACCCGTATACCTCGACATCACCCTCGAGCGTGGCGCCGATATCGAACACCCGACACCCCCCAAGCACACCGTCTTCGTCTATGCCGTATCGGGGACCGGATCAGTCGGTCCGAACTCGGCCCACGAGCTGCGCGCCGGCCAGCTGGCTTTGTTCGCCCCCGGTGGTTCGGTAATCGTCGCAGCCGGCGACCGGCCCTTCCGTTTTCTTCTTGTCTCAGGCCGACCTCTCGGCGAACCGGTTGCGTGGAGCGGACCCATCGTCATGAACACCAGAGAAGAGTTGGCCGAGGCCTTTCGGGATTATCAAGAGGGCAGGTTTGTGACCGACGGAAAATAGCTCCCCTCGGACGTATCAACCCTTCACGACCCACCCTTTGCCTCTGAGCAGTACACGCAGGGTGTCGCGGCGGTCCCCCTGGATCTCGATGTGATTCTCGCCGGCCTTCCCCCCTGATCCGCAGGCCTTTTTGAGCTCGCCGATCAGTTGTTTGAGAAATTCTGGATTTTTCGGCAGGCCTTCGACGACCGTCACCGTCTTTCCCCGCCGACCTGCCTTTTCGATTCGCAGCCGTGCCGTGATCTTCTCGGGCACCCGTTCTTCCACCGCCACGGCGCACACACAGTCCTTCTGCGGCCAGCCACACTTCGGGCACACCCGTCCCCTGTCGGTCGAATACACGGTGCCGGGCTTTTTCAACGCCATCAAACGTCGCTCGCTCTGGCCGGGAACACAGATACAAATAGGAGAAATCCACGCGTCTTGCTTCTCACGATCGCCTCCTCCCCTGAAGTGCATCCTATCCTGAGGGTTGCTCCTAAACGTCGAGTTTAGCTGTATTTGACTCTTCTCCGCAGGACAAATACGGAGAGTTGAGAAGTTTTTGTTGCATTTATGCCTTATTTATGCCATTCTGAATACCCGGACATCGTCCACGGTTCGGGCGGAAACGGAGAACCAAAATGGAAATCATTTCTGAACACCAGATGTCGCCCACACCCATCGTTATGGATGCACTGTCCGAAGATCGAAAGCGCCGGCCCAGCGGTGCCGACGCGGCCCACAACTCGCTGCTGCAGGAGTTGAATCGGTGGAGCCGCGACAACGACTGGCCCTCGACCTGAACTCGTGGATCGCCGAAGAGGCGGTGCGGCGCACCTTCTGACCTGATAAGTTCAAACCGACGGTAATCTGGAGATTACATTTAAGTAGCTCCAGGTCAGTGACTTGGGCAGATCAATCCGGCGTTCAACACCAGTTTGACAGTTGTCAGTTATAGGTGTCAACACCTGTTCATTTTGCAAAGCGAGGACTCAGTTCACACCCGGTCTTCGTTGGGCGGAGACAGTTCGGGTTCCACAACCGGTTCCCTGCGGCGCATCGGCTTCGGCGAGGCTCTGCGCCGGCTCGGCTCTTTTCACACAGTTCTTCGCCACTCGGCCTCGCAGACCAGCACCGCATTGCCGTGGAGCCCCGTGATCAAGACCGGCCCGAGTCCGGTGCACACCTGGTTCATGACGAAGTGAAACTCGTTCTGGGCATCGTTGATCGGGACTCGCTGCATTGTCATATGCCACTCTCCTGTTTCGTCGCCACGTCGATTTGATCGTCTGTCCCCGGTTCAAGGTCGAGCTGCACCCGGACAGCAGCACGAATGGCTGACCGAAGCCCTGGATCTTCAATCGATCCCACACGGGTTGACAGCGAGCTCTTGGGGATCGTCCGAATCTGGTGAGCCATGAGAACGGCGGGAGAATCCAACGCGGTTGTTTCGGACGGCAACGAAGCTTCGTTGGGGTAGATCCGGCGCCCCTCCTTCAGACCGGCGAGAGGAAGCACCGTCACAATCGGCAACGCCTCGTTCGCAGACTCGCGCGACATCACAAGGACCGGTGGCTGAACGACAATCTCCCCACCCCCGCCCGCCTTGGGTTCAACCATGAACACCGACCACTGCAAAGGCTGCCGGCTCATGAGTCCCCACTGTCGTCTCTCACATCGCCACCCTCGAGTCCCTTCACCGACTGGTGAATATCGGCCAGGAATTTCGCGTCAGAGGCTGCCGACCTGAAGGCCCCAGCTAATTGTTCTTCATGGGCGCGACGCACGCGATCGGCCAGCGCCTGTTCGACAAACGCGCTGTAGGACGGCGCCGCACCGCCCTTCACCACCGTTCGGACGCGGTCGATGAGGTCTTCGGGAAGCGAGTAGGTGACTTTTTGCATCCTGCGTGACGACATTTTCGGGTTCCAAATTGTATTGTATAAAAGTATTGCAATTTTTGCAATACTGAAAAACCACACACTCCTGCACGTCACCACACATCCAGAAGATCGCTTGGACTCTGTGGGTCAGGTCAGGTCGGTCGAGTCGTTCTCAGACGGATCGACGGTCTTTTCGTCGGATGCACCGTCCTCCTCGCGCCAACGATCGGCGCCAGTCCGAAACCCCGCGGATAGGGGGCCCACATCGCGGTCATCTCGGAAGTCGGTATCAGCACCTTTCTGGTCAGAAGCCACACGCCAGCGGCCACCACCAGAGCGGTCGTCAACACGCTGCCCTCAAGACCGAACCCTCCTCCTGTCACCAGATCGGGTCCGTTGGGGGTGGCGATCAACACCTTGTGTTCGAGCTCAATCCCGCTGACGTCGAAGCCCCACAACCAACCGTGCGCCAAGTTCCAGGACAGGTGGTAACCGATCGGCAGCCACAACCGCAGGGTCTGAAAATAGAGAATCGCGATCACCAGACCGACGAGGAAGATGTTGGCGATGCCGACAACGGTGATGTCCGGGTTGCCGAGGTGCACGACCGCGAACCCCAGACTCAGCAACACGGCGGCCAACCACCGCCGGCTGCCCTCGGCCAGGGCCTGCAGCAGGTAGCCACGGAAGATCAATTCCTCGGCGGCCGCGGCCACCGTAAAGACGACCAGTACTCGGCAAAACCGCCAGGCTTCGCAGCCCGCGGCGACAGCTCGAGGGACACCATTCCGGAAAGAACGAGCACCAGGTGAGGCCCCCGGTGGAGACGATGCCGACCGCGACACCGATAGCCAGTTCCCACAACCATCCGCGCCCGACACCCATCCCCAGCAACGACGCGGGCCGCCGATCAAATCGCCTGAGGACCAGAATGCCGCGGCGATCGCCATGAGATTGAATCCCGCCAGAGAAAGCGAGTAGGTCCACGACATCATGCCCCCATCCGATTCGGGAAACAGCGCCCGAACCAGTGACGAGAGCGCCAGGTTCCCGTGAATGGAACACGGAGGATGAGATACACCAGGATCCGCCACCCCGCCCGCCATTGATCAAACCGATTCCGGAATACCTTCCGGATGGCTGACGGATGCGGCGCTGCCGTCACCGCGTCGACGGGGGGATCCGCGGACTCCACGTTCTGTAATTCTTCCATGCCGCTCCTTCCGTGCTGTTGTACGGCGTCAGGATAGAACGGTTCACGGTGAATTCCGAAAAGCACTCGACCCGGGAAACCATTTCGACCATAATCGTCCGCCACAGCGGCGAGTCCACGCGAGGCGCGTTCTGGGGATGGGGGGCATCCATGAAAACGGGAGTAACGGAGGTCGAAAGAGCGCAAATCCGGGCGCAATTCCCGGCGTTGGCGGAAGACACGGTCTTTCTCGAAAACGCGGGTGGTTCGCAGGTACCCAAAGTCGTCGCCGATCGGATCTACGACTATATGACCTCGACCTATGTCCAACTCGGCGCCGGTTATGCCTTGTCGCAGCAGGCCACCCAGGTCGTCGACGACGCCCACGATTTCGTTCGCCTGCTGATGAACGGCGGCGACGGCGAGGTGATCCTCGGGCCCTCCACCTCGGCCTTGCTGCGGATGCTCAGCGACTGTTACGCCAAGACCCTGCGCCCTGGAAGCGCGATCGTGGTTGCCCAAACCGGACACGAGGCCAACATCGGGCCCTGGAAAAACCTCGCTCGGCTCGGCTTCGACTTTCGGTGGTGGGAGATGGACCCGATGTCCTATACCTGCTCGATGGACCGACTGAACGGGTTGCTCGACGACCGCGTCGCACTGGTTGCCTTCCCCCACGTCTCGAACCTCCTCGGCGAAATCGTCGACGTGGCGGCGATCACCGAGCGCGCGCACGAGGCCGGCGCCAGGGTGGTGGTGGACGGTGTCGCCTACGCCCCGCACCGGGCGCTCGATGTCGAGAAGTGGAACGTCGACTGGTACGCCTACTCCACCTACAAGGTCTACGGGCCCCACATGGGCGCGCTGTGGGGCAGCGCGACGCGTTGGCCGAGCTGACCGGGCCCAACCACTTCTTCATTCCCAATGACGAGGTCCCCTACAAGTTCGAGCTCGGCGGCGTCAGTCACGAGGGGTGTGCGGCTCTTCTCGGTCTGCGCGATTACCTGGCGTTCTTGTCGGATACGAGCGATCCCGAGGCCCTCGACCGGGCCTCGATTGAACGGGCTTTTGCCCTCATGACCGCCTGCGAGCTGCCGCTCCAGGCCAGGCTCATCGACTACCTGATGTCACGAAACGACGTCCGCATCATCGGTCCGGCGTCCGCCGGCGAGGGACGGGTCGGCACCATCAGCTTCATCCACGAGTCGAAATCCTCCGCCGACATCACCGCGGTCGTCGATCAGTCGGGCATCGCGATCCGCCACGGCCACATGTATGCCTACCACCTGTGCGAGGCGGCCGGCCTCGACCCCGACGACGGAGTGGTCAGGGTGAGCCTGGTTCACTACAACACGCCCGAAGAGATCGACCGCCTGATTGCGGTGTTGGATCGAGCTCTTGGGGAGTGACGCGGCTTCGGTGCGAATCGACTCGCTCCCGGATTGACCGCCGGCCGACAAAAAACTACTATCCGACCATGCTCAAACGCATCACCTACGTCAGCCGCTTTGCGAAACCATTCTCCGAAGCCGAACTCGAGAAGCTCGGCGAGCTCTCGGCAGAGAACAACAAGAACCTGGGCGTCACTGGGGTTTTGATGACCTCGGGTGGGATCTTCTTCCAGATTCTCGAGGGGCCCGAGGAGGCGGTGGATCAAATCTATTCCGCCATCTCCGCGGATTCCCGTCACACGGATCTGGTGGTCCTCGAGCTCGAGCTCGACATCGCGGGACGCAACTATCCCGATTGGTCGATGAAGACGATCAACCTCGATGCGTCCTCGCACGTCCGTCTTCTCCCGCTCAAGGTGATGATGGAAACCGTGTTCGAGCAACAGCTCCTGATCGACAAGATGCTGTGGGCCATCGACCGCACGCTCAAAAACGAACTGCGAAACGTTTGAGCGGCGGCCGTCAGCTCGTCGACCGCGGCCTCGAACTCGGCGATTCGGTTGACGAGCCGTTCCCTGACCTTCTGACGAATATCGATTGTCTGCTGGATTGTTTCCGCCTCGTCGGTGCCCGCCGTCTTGAGCCGCGCCTGAAGGTCGGCCAACTCGGTATCGAGAGCCGTCAACCGTTGCCGCAGATCTTCGACCTTTTCGACCTTGTCGGCCTTGTCGAACACCAGGGTGTCCGGTCCGTGGTCGCGTTTTGGATCAACCGTCCGATCCTCGTCGATGTCGGGGACGAATTTCTGGTCGGGCGCGATCCGCCGCTGGTTCTCGAACGTCGGTGACACGATCTCGACGCCGGCACCGTGCAGGCTGTCGAGAACCGAACGGTGGAGGACGGATTTCGAACCGAGGAAGGTTTTGGTGTCGGCCAGTTTTCCCGAAACCTCGTAGGTGACCGAAAAATCACCGAGGGCGCGGATCCTGCAGAAGGGCTCCAGCAGCCCCGCGCGTTCGGCGGCCGCACACATGAGGCCCTCGATGTCGTCGTGCTGGAGGTCGTAGCCCAGCGACACCGTCGCTGAAATAAAGGTCCCCGACGGCCGGATGACGGTCACGGCGTTGCTCACCAGATACTGGTTCGGCAGGGTGATGAGGTCGCTACGTTCGTTCTGGATCTCGGTGTGCAACAGTCCCCGCTCGGTCACCCGCCCGAGATACTCACCGACGCGGATATAGTCGCCGCGTTTGAAGTTTCTCACCATTCGCAGCATGAAACCGGCCATCGCGTTCGAGGCAAGCGTGGTCGACGACAGGGCGATGACGCCCGTGAGGGCCACTCCGAAAAGGGTGATCAGGTCGTGGGTATCGTCGGGGTTGAGCGGCGCCGCAATGACGACGGCCACGAGAAACACGACGCTGAGGATCGACAACAGGAGCTGCCGGCGAAAGGTCCCGTCGCCCGGGATTTCTGCAGCCTTTTGCACCATCCTGCGGTTCAAGAAGAACAGCGTGCCGCCGCCGAGCACCAGAACCGCCGTCACCGGCAGCAGCTTGGACACGGTATCGGTCAACAATTCAACGAGGTCCATGGTCTCCCCAGTACTCCACCCGGTTCGCCCCATGATAGACGAACGCTTGGGTACACTGTCCCTGGGAGGCGAAAAAATGGACGCCGTTCTCGCCATCGACCAGGGAACCACCGGGTGCACGTCCGTCGTGCTCGCCCGCGACGGATCGATCCTCGGTCACGCCACCTCCGAGTTCACCCAACACTACCCGCAACCGGGTTGGGTCGAACACGACCCGGAAGAGATATGGCGGGTCTGCCTCGACGTCATGGAAAGAGCTTTGACGGCGGCATCGCTGCCGCAAAAGAGCATTCGTGCCATCGGCATCACCAACCAACGCGAGACGACCGTGATCTGGGACCGGGCGACCGGCGCCCCCATCCACCGCGCCATCGTCTGGCAGAGCCGCCAGACCGATACGATCTGCCAGGCACTGCGTTCCGACGGTCTCGAACCGCTGATCACCAGGCGAACCGGGCTCGTCGTCGATCCCTACTTCTCGGGGAGTAAGGCCAAGTGGATCCTCGATCGCTACCCCGAAGCCCGCGCGAGGGCTGAAGCGGGTGAGCTGTGCTTCGGGACAATCGACACGTGGCTGTTGTACAAGCTGACCGGCGGCGAGACCCACGCCACCGAACCGACGAATGCGTCCCGCACCCTGCTCTACGACATCCGCTCGCAGCGGTGGGACCCCGAACTGTTGCAGGTCTTCGGCGTGTCGGAAGCCATGATGCCGGTCGTCCTGCCGAGCTCGGGGGTGTTCGGGACAACGGTCCATCAGGGCCCGTTGCCGGGTGGGGTGCCGGTAGCGGGGATCGCCGGCGACCAGCAGGCGGCGCTCTTCGGCCAGGGGTGTTGGCAACCCGGCTCGGTCAAGAATACCTACGGAACCGGCTGTTTCGTCATGCTCAACACGGGGCCCGATTTGCGCCGAAGCGATTGCGGCCTGCTCACGACCGTCTGTTGCGACGCCGAGGGACGCCCTGCCTACGCCGTTGAAGGCTCGGTCTTCACCACCGGCGCCGCCGTGCAGTGGCTGCGCGACGAGATGGGTTTGATCCGGACGGCGGCGGAGACCGAAGACGTTGCATTGACGGTCGACGACACCCAGGGCGTGTACGTGGTACCGGCCTTTACCGGCCTCGGGGCGCCCTACTGGGACACGCACGCCCGCGGCGCGGTCATCGGGCTCACCCGCGGCGCCGGCCGCAAGCACATCGTGCGCGCGACCCTCGAGAGCATCGCCTACCAGTCGCGTGACGTCATCGATGCCATGAATCTGGAGTGCGGCGAATGTGTGACGGAACTCCGGGTCGACGGCGGCGCCAGTGCAAACAACTTCCTGATGCAGTTCCAGGCCGACATCCTCGGTGTCCCGGTCGTGCGGCCGCGCCTCATCGAGACGACCGCGATCGGCGCCGCATTCCTCGCCGGGCTCGGCGCCGGCGTGTGGCGCGATTCAACTGAAATCGAAAACGTGTGGCAAGAGGACCGGCGTTTCACCCCGGTCATGGGTGCGACCCAACGCGAGCGGCTCTATGTCGGGTGGCAGGAGGCGGTCGAGCGGGTGCGCGCCGATCGACGGGACAGAGATTCGATGAACGAAGAAAAGGGATGGTTCGAGTCCAGCGACGGCACCCGGCTGTTGTGGCGCCGCCGGCGACCCGATAGCGATCCTCGCGCGACCCTTCTCTTCGTCCACGGGCTGGCCGAACACTCGGGGCGGTATCTGCACGTGCTCGAGCGGTTCTCGGCCGCGGGTTACGACTGTTGGGCGTTCGATTACCGGTGCCACGGCGAGAGCCCCGGGCTGCGCGTCCACGTCGAGCGGTTCGACGAATTCGTTGAAGACGTGGCTGCCGCGCACCGGATGGTGCGGGAAGCGGTCCCACAGGGACCACTGTTCCTTGTTGGCCACTCTCAGGGCGGGCTCCTGGTGCTGCGCTACGTCGTGACACACCCTGAGGGAGTCGACGGCATCATCATCTCCTCCCCCTTTCTCAGCATGCACCCCGACTCGAAACCCCCGGCCGCCCTGCAGATGGTGGCGAACATCATCTCGACGTTTTCGTCCAGGCTCATGTTTTCAAAAGTCGCCGATCCGTCGTTTCTCAGCCGTACCCCCGGCGTGGCCGAGGCGTACGTTGCCGACCCGCTGGTCTCCTCGACCGTTTCTGCGAGGTGGTTCACCGAGGTGATGCGGGCGCAGCTGGACACCCGGGAGCGCGCAGGAAAGCTCGCGGTGCCGGCGCTGATCATGCAATCCGGCGACGATCGGCTGGTGGACCCCGCGGTGACCCGCGCCTGGGCTGCAGGAGCCCCGGCGGAGCTCGTCGAGTACGTCGAGTGGCCGGGCTTTTACCACGAGATGTTCAATGAACCCGAACGAGAGCAGGTCTTCGAACGGATGGAGACCTGGCTGGAGAAACGTTTGAACGTTCAACGTTGAACATTCAAACGTTGGGTCGTTTGGGTGGAACGGGATCGTAGCCGCCGGGGTGAAAGGGCTGGCACTTGAGGATCCGCTTGAGAGCCAACCACAGACCGTACAGCCCGTGGTTCTCGATGGCCTCCGCCGCATACACCGAACAGGTGGGCTCGAATCGGCAGGCCGGCGGCAGAAACGGAGAGATGAACCGTTTGTAAAGACGTGCAGGATAAGCGACGACGCGCCAGAAAAAATCCATAGTCGTTCGGCAGGAGTATTCTACCTGCTCAGGAAGGAGTCATCGATGAGCACAAAACGAGAGATCATCGCCACAACCGAGGCGCCGGGCGCGGTCGGCCCCTACTCGCAGGGCATCATTACCGAAGGACTCGTCTTTACGGCCGGCCAGATCCCGATCAACCCCGCCACCGGCAAGGTCGAGGCCGAGTCGATCGAGGACCAGACCCGCCAGGTCCTGCGCAACGTGGACGCCGTCCTCCGCGCGGCCGGCAGCGGTCTCCACAACGTGGTCAAAATGACCGTCTTCATGACCGACCTCGGCGACTTCAAGGCGATGAACGGAGTCTACGCCGAATTCTTCCCCTCGGATCCGCCGGCGCGCTCCGCCGTCCAGGTGGTGGCGCTGCCCTTGGGCGTCCAGATCGAAATGGAAGCCATCGCCCTCGCTCGCTGAGCGAGCGCGAATTTTGAATTTGAATTTTGAATTCCCACCCACCCTCCCCCTTCGAACTATGATCGGGAGTGGGTGAAATTCCGAATTCCGAATTCCGAATTCCGAAATCCGAAATCCGAAATTCATTGTTATCATCGGCCGACCTCCGCGAGAGGGGAAGAACTTGGATCAGACCATCGACTATGACGAGGTCGGCCTCAGGGTCGGGCTCGAGGTTCACCAGCAGCTCCTGACCGAAAAGAAGATGTTCTGCCAGTGTCCGGCCGGGCTCTACACCCGGGTCCACGACGGGTCGATGCTGCGCCACATGCGGCCGACCCTGTCCGAGCTCGGCGAGTACGACGGCACCGCGCTGATGGAATTCAAGACCCGCAAGAACATCATCTACCTCCTCCACACGACCAACGTCTGCACCTACGAGATGGACGACACGCCGCCGTTTCTGGTCAACAAGCAGGCGGTGGACATCGCGATCGAACAGTGTCTGATGCTGGGCTGCGACATCGTCGACGAGGTCCACATCGCCCGCAAACAGTACCTCGACGGGTCGATCCCAACCGGCTTTCAGCGCACCGCCATCGTCGGCGTCGAAGGCCGCCTCCCCTTCCGCGGCCGCGAGCTCTCGATCACCCAGGTCAGCGTCGAGGAGGACTCCTGCCGCGAGGTTACCGACCGAGGTCATCTCATCGTCTGGCGCACCGATCGCCTCGGCATGCCGCTGATCGAAACAGTCACCGGGCCCGATCTCCGAACGCCCGAAGAGGTCGAGGAGGCGATCCTGCTCATCGGCAGGGTGTGCCGATCGACCGGCCACGTCCGGGTCGGGATGGGGGCGAGCCGGCAGGATGTCAACGTCTCGGTGCGCGGCGGCCGCCGCGTCGAGATCAAGGGCGTCCCGAAGGCCGGTTGGGCTCCGCGGCTGGTCCACGGTGAGGCCGTCCGCCAGGTCAACCTCCTGCGGCTGCGCGACGAACTGCACCGGCGCGGAGTGAGCACACCCGACCGGCTCGAGATCGACCACGCCGACGTCACCGACATCGCCGGCGAGTGCGGTCTCGAGATCCTGACGTCCGACTCCTGGGAGGCCTTCCTCGTCGGCGACAACCGGCGGCCCGAGTTCGAACGCGGTGCTGGTCCATTCTGCGTTCGCGCCGTCCGCCTCAAAGGTCTCGCCGGGACCCTCGCCTGGAAGACCCAGCCCGGGCGGGTCTTTGCCGACGAGCTGCGCGGCAGGGTCCGGGTCATCGCCGCCCTCGACCAGCAGCCCATCCTCCTCGACTCGGAGGCGTGGCCCTCAGGCGAGACCGCCCACGCGGCGCTGGAGACCCTCTGTCAGGCGGCGGGCTGCACACCGGAGGACGGGCTGGTCGTGATCTGGGGCGCCGAACAGGACACCCTCACCGCCGCCGAAGAGGTCCGCCTCCGCTACCTCGACGCGATGGACGGCGTCCCCAACGAGACCCGGCAGCCCTTCGAGGACGGCTCGACCGACTTCGAGAGGATCCTCCCCGGCCCCGACAGGATGTACCCCGACACCGACAGCCCCCCGCAACGCATCACCCGCGAACGGGTCGAAGGCCTGGGCGCCGCGCTCGCCGAGAGGCCGTGGCTGCGCGAGGAACGGTACGGTGCCGAGGGCGTTCCCCGTGACGTGATCCACTACCTCATCCGCCGCGGCGGCGCCCGCCTGGTGGACCTGGTTGTGGCCGAGTGCGATGCCGATCTTCGCCGCGCCTGTTTCTTTTTCGGCGAACGGCTCAAGGGGCTGCGGCGCGAGGGTCTGGCGGTGGACACCGTCGCCGACGAATCCTGGTGCGACCTCTTTTCCCTGTGCGGCGTCCGACCGGTGATCTGGGAGGCCTGGCGCGATCTTGTCGAGTGGCTCGTCGACCATCCCGGCGGGGACGTCTTTCTCGAGGCTGCCATGGCGGGCTTCGGCATCGAACCCAAGGACTGGCGCGACTCGGTGGCCGTTGCGGTGGAATCGTCGACTGCAGACGACTCGAAAGACGATGGCGGCCGGCGTTTCCGTTTTCTCATGGGCGAGATCATGGACGAACTCCGGGGCCGGGTCCCCGCGGCCCGGGTCGCCGCCGAACTGTCCACCCACTGACCGCCGCCGAACCCGCGACCGTGGCATAGAAAGGGAGCCTGCATGGCCGAAGTCCAGGAAGATCCGCTCAAGGGCTATCGGGGGGCCGCCCGCGACAAGCTCCTCTCCCACTCTGTGCGGGTGTGGTCCGACGTCCGGCTCGTCAACGCCGCCGGCAGTGTCTTCGAGGGCGTCATCCTGCCCCGATCCGGCACCTTCGACGACCTCCACGTGGTCCTCAAGCTGAAGAACGGCTACAACGTGGGGATTCACGTCGACCGGATCACTTCCATCGAGGAGCTCGGCTACAAGAAGGCGGTCTACAAGATCCCGGAAAAGGAGTTTCCCACCAGCCCGGATCTCCCGGCGGTGACCCTGCTCGGCACCGGCGGCACCATCGCGTCGCGTCTCGACTACCGGACCGGCGCGGTCATCCCCGCCTTCACCCCCGGCGAGCTCTACGGCGCCGTCCCGGAACTGGCCGACATCTGCAACCTCACCACCAAGAAGATCTTCGGCGTGTTTTCTGAAAACATGGCGTGGCCCGAGTACGTGGCCCTGGCCGAGAACATCGGCCGCGAGATCGAAGCCGGCGCTGACGGCATCGTCATCGGTCACGGCACCGACACCATGGGTCACACGGCGGCGGTGCTCAGCTTCATGGTCCAGGACTCACCGGTGCCGATCGTGATCGTCGGCAGCCAGCGATCGTCCGACCGGCCGTCCTCGGATGCCGCGCTCAACCTCATCCACGCGGTCCGTGCTGCGGCCCTCGGCGACATCGCCGAGGTCCAGATCTGCATGTTCGGACCGACCTCGGACCGCTACGGACTGCTCCACCGGGGGACCCGCTGCCGCAAAATGCACTCGTCCTACCGCAGCACCTTCCGCACCGTCGGCGACATTCCTCTGTGCATCGTCAGCCGCGATGAGTTCAACCCGCTCACCGACGACTATGTCCACCGGGACCCAACCCGCAAGGTCCTCATCGACACCGCATACGACGACCGAGTCACCATCCTCTACTACTACCCCGGCATGAAACCCGATCTGGTGGACGCCCTGGTTGAAAAGGGCTACCGCGGCATCGTCATCGCCGGCACCGGTCTCGGGCACGT
Organism: Candidatus Sulfomarinibacteraceae bacterium; assembly: GCA_963714885.1. Classification (GTDB taxonomy): domain Bacteria; phylum Acidobacteriota; class Thermoanaerobaculia; order Thermoanaerobaculales; family Sulfomarinibacteraceae; genus Sulfomarinibacter. The sequence goes on from CAVQQV010000035.1 coordinate 101,910, forward strand.
CAACAGCCCGCTCTATCCGGCCCTCGAACGGGCCGTTGCCGCCGGTGTCCACATCGTCATGACCGTCCAGACACTCTGGGGCTTCGCCCAGATGTACGTCTACGAGACCGGGCGCGATCTGCTCGACATCGGGGTCGTCCCCCTCGACAACATGCTCCCCGAGACCGCTCTCATGAAGCTCGGCTGGGTGCTCGGCCACGCCGACGACCACGACCACGTGATGGAGATGATGCGCACGACGATCTGCCACGAGATCACCGAACGCGAGCCCCACAACGGCTATCTCATCCTCCAGGGCGGGCTCCCTGAGACCGAGGAGTACATCTCGAGTCATTGGAAATAGCCGGTTCGGGTCCCGAAACCAGGGCTGCGCTCATGCCGCTCACTCGTTAGGTTACGAGGCCTTTTCCAAATGCCTCGCGATCAGCACCTTGATCAGCGATTGACGCGGCACCCCGAGACGCGATGCTTCCCGATCGCGTGAATCGCTGCCACAATGGACCACGCCGTTCCGGTCGCTCCGGCTGCGAACCGACTCGAGTTTCGAACGACGTGGTGCCCCTCCGGGCGGTGGATTCAACGACTGATTTCAACTCACTCCGACCATGCGGCGCTCGATGGCAAACGAACACATTTACGTGGTCACGCTCTGAGGAGAACTTTGATGCGATCTGTTCGGCCTGTTCTGGTCTGCTTCGTCGCAGCCCTGGCTTCCGTCAACGGTCACGCTCAGTCGGCCGCCGATTTCGTTCGCGGACCGCTCGTGGCGTTTCCAGAACCGGTCGCTGCGGCGGTGGCCGAACGTGCGGGCGCCGGCGCTCGCCGCCCACATCGCCTTCCTCGCCTCGCCCGCCCTCGAGGGGCGCGGGCTCGGCAGCCCCGGTCTCGAGGCGGCAGCGGAGTACGTCGCGGCGCAGCTTGCCCTCACCGGCATCCCGCCCCTCATGACCGTTTGCGATGGCTGCACCGGTGCCGCCGCCTACGCCCAGGAGGTGCCGCTGCGCGAGGTCACGGAGCGCCACGGCACTCTGACGCTCACCGTAGATGACGGCGTGACCACCCGCGCCCGCGTCTTCGCCTCGGGCGTCGACCTGGTGCTTCCCGACGTTGCCGCCGTCCGCGTGTCCGCGCCCGTGGTGTTTGCGGGCTACGGAATTCGCGACCCGGCGCTGGGCCGCGATGACTACCGCGGTATCGACGTCCGCGGCAAGGTGGTTGTCGTATTGGCCGGGCTCCCACCGGACCCGGCGTGGCAGACGCCGGAGCTGATGGAGCTCTACGCCGCAGACGATCGCGAGGACCGCTACCGCGCCAAGGTGGAGACGGCGCAGGCACTCGGAGCCGCGGTCGTGGTTGCAGTGGAGGACGCGTCGTGGGCAATCCGCATGGCGGAGGAAGCGCCCGCCGACCGTCTGTTCGAGCCGTTCTCTGACGGTACCGCCGAGATCACTCCGCCCGTCGTGCCCGTCTCACCAGCGGTGGCGACCTTTCTCGCCGCGGCGATCGGGACGGACGTCACGTTAGCTGAGGTTGCCCCCATATCCTTGCCGAACGTCACGGCAGCGCTCAGCGTGGGCGGCAAGGAACGCGCCCTGGCGAGCCGCAACATCATCGCGACGCTGCCCGGCAGCGATCCCGAGTTGCGCGACCAGGCGGTAATCCTGGGCGCCCACCTCGACCACCTCGGCCGCGTCGGCGCGCAGGTCTACCCGGGCGCCGACGACAACGCCTCCGGGGTGGCGGCGCTGCTCGAGATCGCCAGAGTCTTCGGAACGATGGAGCACCGTCCACGGCGCACCCTGATCTTCGCCTTCTGGACCGGTGAGGAGGAGGGCAAGTTCGGCTCCGGCCACTGGGTCCGCCACCCCATGTGGCCGCTCGCGTCCACCGTCACGTACATCAACATCGACATGATCGGCCACCCCTGGCTGATCGAGGAAATCCGCGAGCTGGTCAGCGGTATTCCTTCAGATGCCGCCGAGGCGTTCCTCGACGGCCTCGACCCCGCGGACCTGGTCGAGGTCGGCCTGCCGCCCGGAAACGAACTCCTGGCGAGGACGCTGCGCACGGTCGCGTTGGGCACCGGCCTCCCGCTCCACCTCGACCGCACCGACGGCCGCAACGGCGGCAGCGACTACCGCGACTTCGCGCGTGCCGGGTTGCCGTTCCTGCGCTTCTTCGGCAACTTCTTCCCCGGCTACCACGAGCCCGATGACACCCCGGACCGGGTTGACCCCGCGCAGGTGCAGCGGGTCGCCCGGTTCTGCCTCGCCACCGCCCTCCTGCTCGCCGATCAGGGCAGCTCGACCTCGGCGTACCAGCCGCGGGAGACGATGGTGGTGCCGTAGGGCTCCGACAGGCGCTGCATCAGGGCGATGATCTCGCCCGCCCGCTTCGTGCTCGCCAGCCGGGGCATCCCGTACAGCGGTCCCTCGTCGTCGATGGTGATCGGGATCAGCTCGATCCGCTTGAGCGCGCCGCCGTTCAAGGTGAGCCGAGCCATCACGGCCTCCATCACCTGCCGGGGGTCGCGGCGGTCCCACACCGAGACGTTGGTCGGCCGCTCGATCTCGCCGTCGCGTTGATTTATGAGGTCGACCGGGATCACGTCGGGGGTCCGATATTGGTAGATGAAGTCGCTGAGGCTGTAGAAGATCGGCTTGCCCTTGTAGATCTCGATGCCGCGCAGCACGTGAGGGCCGCTGCCCAGCACGATGTCGGCGCCGGCGTCGACCGCGCGCCGGAACGTGATCTCATCGTTCGGCGGTGTCACGTCCTGCACCCCGGCCGACCGGTGGTGGCTCAGGTCGTGGATGTGCAGCGACACCATCACGACGTCGTTGTGCCGCTTCGCGAGGACGACATCGTCCTCCATCGCCGTGACGTCGGCCGCCAGTGGTCCCTCGATCGTCTCGACCGCGCCATCGGGCCCGGCGACCAGGATCTCCGCCGGATCGATCGTGGCGAGGCACGGACCGGCCGGATCGGTGCAGCGATAGCGCGACGTCCAGTAGCGCATGTACGAAAGCAGTGCGTATCTGAGCTTCTGGCTCTGGGTCCGCATCGACTCCGGCGCGCGCGCCGCAGCCTCCGTGAGACCGGCGCCGGCATGGCCGATCCGGGCATGATCGAGAGCATCCAGGCACTCTGCGAGCCCCTCGGGACCGAAGTCGAGGGCGTGGTTGTTGGCCATGCTGACAAGGTTGATGCCGGTGGCGGCGACCTCCCAGGCGAACTCCGGGTCGGTCCGGAAGTTGTAGAACGGGCGCTGGAGATCGGGCCGCCGGTTCATGGAGAACTCGAGGTTGCCGTAGGCGATGTCGGCCTCCTGCATCAGCCGCACGAGCTGGCGCCGCTCGGGCTCCGGCCGATTCGAGATCTGGACGTTGAAGATCATGTCACCGACTGCGGTCACGATCACGTCGCCGGGCTCCTCACGCAGCAGCTCGGTGACCCGTGCCTCCCAATCGACGTCCTCGTGTGGCTCGGGCGACCTGATGGTTCGCGTGTACACCGACGGGATGTGGTCGAAGGTCGGGCGCTCCGCGGGCGCGATCCTGCGCCGGCGCCGGGAACGGCGTGGCCGCCAGAACCACGGCTGTAGTCAGGACGAAAATGAAATTTCCACGACGCACGCGACCCTCCTCGGCCGGCAGCCCGGCAGCTCTTTTTCGAACACGGTTCAATTTCAAAAAAAGGAGGCGGCCGGTTTCCGGCCGCCCCGTTCTTTTGAATGCCAGGATCCTAGAAGGTGAACCGGATTCCGGCCCGGATCTGGCGCGGTGTCTCGATGTCGGTCGGCTCGCCGTACGAGCTCCGCGGGTACCAGCCGTCGGCGCCTTCCGAAAGATAGTAGTTCGCGTAGCGGGCGTAGACCTCCCGCACGGTGTCTGCGTTGAAAAGGTTGAAAACCTCGACGGAGAGGGTCAGCCCGGTCCTGTCGGAGAGGTTCGCGGTCCAGGCCAGGCGCAGGTCGAAGAGGCTGCGATCCGGCAGCTGCTCGGATCCGCGAGGGGTCAGCCAGATGTAGTTGCCGGTCGAGGCGTTGTAGTCGAGTTCGTAGATCCGCGCGTACGGCGACCAGTACCAGCCGGAGAGGAAGGTGTACTGGCCGGAAAGCTCGAAATGCAGCGGCAGGTTGACCGAACCGGAGATCTTGCCCTCCCACTCGCTGTACTTTTCCATCTGTCCGTCGGAGTTGATGAAGCCGTTGCGGTCTTCGTACTCGTACTCATAGGAGTTGTTCTTGAGCATGTTGCCCTGCAGGTCGGTCCACACCACGGAGGCGCGGAGCTGCCAGCCCTGCGAGAAGCGCTTCTCGAAACGGAGAATCACCGCCTGGTAGTCGCGAAATCCTCCGTTGTCGGTCGTCAGCACGAACTCGGGTTCCGACAAAAGGTTCCAGACCGGCAGGTCGCCGCCGAATGGGTTGTCGGGGGCGCTGAGCAGCTCGTAGTCCTGGTTGACGTTGATCATCGCCATCATGCTGCGGAACTGCCGGTCGACCAGGTCGACCCCGATCATCATGTTCTGGCCGAATTGTTGCTCGAGGGTGATCACGAGCTCGTCGACGTATGGGTGGTCTACCGTGCCCATGGTTCCCATCCGGGCAACCGGCACATCGCAATCGGTGTAGTCCCCGGTTTCCTCCTCCCAGTAGCACTCCTGGTCTGGGATCACGGCGTTGCCCGACACCTCGCGGTCATACATGTAGGTGAACATCTTCTCGTGGTAGCGGCCCCAGTGCGCCTTCACCGCGGTCCGGGCGTTGCCCGCGACATCCCACACGAAGCCGATCCGCGGGTCCAGGTAATCGACGTCGTACACCGTCGAATCGCCGTAGCCGGACTGCCACCCACCCTTGTAGGCGCCGTAGCGGAGGCCGGCGTTGATGGTCACGCGGTCGATCCGCAGCGAGTCCTGTGCATACAGTGCAAACCCGGAGAACTTGGGGCGGGCGTCGTACTCGCCGTAGCCCGTGAGAATTGACGCCCACGGGCTGACGCCGCACGAAGGATCGGCGAAGTAGGCCTCGGACGATTCGCAGGCCTCAGAGTCGTCGTAGTAGGTGAAGCCGCCGTTGCGCCTCCAGACGTCGGACGACTTCCCCTTTTCGACTATTGCTCCGAACTTGAATGAGTGCGAGTCGTCGTCGCCGAAGATGCCGTCCGCGAACAGGCTCCACGAGCCGTCGAAGGTGAACACACTGCGGTCGTTGAGCTCAGTCAGCGGGGCGTTGTACCAGTCGACTTCGGTGACCCAGTAGTCGACGTGTCCCGGAACGTCGGGTCCGAGGTAGGCCAGGTAGTTGTCTTCGCCGGAGTAGCCCGTCGCCTTGAGGTTGAAGAAGTTGCTGTCGTTGACCAGCCCCTCCCAGTTCAGTGCGAACATGTAGCCCGGCGCTTCCTGCTTCGACGACGCCTCGGGCAGCGTGTACTCGCTGACTCCGCGGCGCTCGTTGACAAGCCCCTCGTACTCCCCCATCAACATCAGGCGGTTGCCCTGGTTGGCCTGATACGTGAGCTTGCCGAGGAAGCGCGGGATCGTGCGGTCCGAGGTGGCGAGCGCGCCGTAGGGCGTCGTCACCTGGTTCCAGTACTCGAGCGAGGCGAAGAACCACAGCTTGTCCTTGATCGCCGGTCCGCCGACGCTGACCGCGGCATCCATGAACTTGAACTCGTCGTTGTCTGTCTCCGGGTCGTTATCGGCGGTCCACGACGGCGGCTGGTAGTAGAACTCCACGTCGCCGTGGAACTCGTTACCGCCCGACTTGGTGACGCCGTTGATGATGCCACCTGTGTAGCCACCATACTCGGCGGGAGCGCCCAAACCACCGACCTGGATCTCCTGCATCCACTGGATTGCCGGCAGGACCCAGTGCTGCCCCGCGCCGGCGTCGGCCACGTTGACACCGTCGATGTTGAAGGCGTTCTGGCGCTCCTCGGTGCCGCCGTACGCCAGCATCGCGCTGCCGCTTGACTGGAAGTAGTCGATGTTCACCGCTGGTGCGGAACGGATGATGGTGTAGAAATTGCGGGGCAGCGGCGCCGAATTCAGAAAATCTGCGCCAAAGTCATTGACCACCGAGTTCGAGACGACGCTCACCAGGGGGGACTCGCCCGTCACGACGATCTCGCCCGCTGCCTCTCCCATTTCGATCGTGAAATCCACAGCCAACGCCTGGCCCAGAGCGACCCGGACTCCTTCCCGGCGGTCCGTTTTCATCCCCGGGAGCGAAGCCTCCAGATCGTAGCTGCCGGGTGGCAGGGCCGGAAAGCGATACGAACCGCGGTCTCCCGTGACCGTCGCCACCTTCCCGGTGATCAGTGAATCCGAGGTCGCGGTCACGGTGACGCCGGGCAGCACACCTCCATCCGGACCCTTCACCGTTCCCTGAATGGTCCCGGTGACGCCACCCTGGGCGCCGAGCGGGGCCGCCAGACCCAGAACCAACACGACCAACGACGCTTTCTTCAGCACATCACATCGCATTTTTTCCTCCTTCGATGCCCCATCCGGCGGCGGCGGCACATCGTCTCCAATAAAAATCACACCCTTCCGGCACCGTCGTGGTGGCGGATCGATCCGACATCGTCCGCCGAGGCGTCGACCTTCGCCGACTGTGGATCCTCTGAACTCTGGCTCTCCATCGCCGCGAGCAGTGCAATGCAGGCGGCCTCGATGTGGTGGCGGACCGCTCGTGCGGCCCGTTCAGAATCACGTTTCCGTAACGCCGCGACAATCTCAGCGTGCTCGGCGGTGTCCGGTTCGTCACGGCCGGGTGCGGATGCGTCGGCGACCGGCGGCACTCGGCTCCAGAGCATCGACGGAAACGCGGACCAAAGTTGGGCCAGATTGCGAACCAGGAACGAACGACGGCTCGCAGCGATGATCACGGCGTGGAAACTGTCGGTTGAGCTCGCGATATTCGCCCAGTCTCTCCGGCACAGGGCAGCGCACCATCTGCTGGTACAACTCTTCGAGTTCCTCGATCTCGTCGTCGGTGATGTTCGCCGCGGCGAAGCGAGCCGCGCGGCTCTCGATGACGGCACGACAGGAATAGAGATCCTCGACGTCTTCACTGCGAAGGGCGACCACCCGGACACCGCGGTACGGTACGTCTTCCACCAGACCCTCGGCGGCGAGCTGTTTGAGCGCCTCGCGAACCGGCGTCTGGCTGACCCCGTGCCGGCGGGACAGCGCCTCCTGGCGCAGCCACTCTCCCGGCATCAGAATCCCCTCGAGGATCTCGGCCCGCAGGCGGGCAGCCACCATCTGTCTGAGCTGCAGACTCTGGGGGCCAAGATCGTTCACCATTGCGTTCCTTTTTTGATTATATATAATATTTCATCGTTATGAACGTACGCTCCACACTCTCCGATGTCAAGGCGCCCGGTGGGGGTCGCCGATCGAGGCGACACGTGACAAACTCGCCCCCGGACGCGCAACCTCAGCACCTTTTCCGCGAACCTGTTTCCGTCGCCACCGAGCACGGTGCACCATGACGAACGACACCTCCCGACCAGCCTCGAGACCCAGGATCGGTGCAGCGCGCCCTCGCGCTGCTCGAGGAGCTGTGCGCCATCTCCTCGCCCAGCGGACACGAGGCGGGCCTGCTTCGGATGGCGCTCCGTCTGGCGGCCGAACTCGAGTCGCAGGGCCTCGTGTGCGAGGTGCTTCAGGAGCCGAACGGAACCGGTGACACTGAACCGGTGCTCGTGGCCAGAGCCGGGCAGGCCGAACAAGGCCTCGTCGTGCTCGTCGGCCACCTCGACACGGTGCTCCCGGCGACAGCGACCCATCGCGACGGAGATCGGCTCTTCGGAACCGGGGCACTCGACATGAAAGGCGGCTTGGTCACCCTCGTCGCGGCGCTGGCGCTGATGCGCGGGCGCGGCATCGCGCCTCCGAAGGATCTCGTGTTCGTCGGCACCCCGGATGAGGAGGCCTCCGGAATCATTTCGGAACGGTTGACCCGGCAGTTCGGGGCGCGCGCACGGGCGATGCTGGTTCTGGAGCCCGGCGAGCCCCGCGAGGAGGGCGAGACCATCGTCGTCGGCCGGCGCGGTCTGACCGAGTGGCGGCTCGAGATTCGAGGCACGCCGGCCCACTCCGGGCTCGCCTACTGGACCGGGCGCTCCGCCCTTGCTGCGGCCGCCGACTGGTGCAGGCACGCCCAGAAGATGTCGCGGCACGGCCGCGGGACAACGGTCAATGTCGCCCGGCTGGTCGCCGGCGACGGTGACTTCGTGCTCCACCTCGATCGTCACCACGGTCTGCTCGGCTCCTCACGACGGCGCAATGTGATCCCCGATCACGCCTTTGCCGACGGCGAGATCCGCTTTCTTTCAGCCCGCGACCGTGAGCGAACCCTGCAGCGCCTTCGCGCCCTCGCCGACCGCGTTGCCGAGCTTCACGGTGTCGAGGTCGAACTCACGACCGGCACGACGTTACCGCCCGTCACGCCTCGAGGCACCGGAGCGAAGCTGGTGAAACGGTCGCTCGCGCTGGCGGCGCAACGAGGTTGGACCCTGCTCGTGGAGAAGGACCGCGGAGGCATCTCGTTCCCGAACTATCTCGACGGCGACATCGATATCCCGGTTCTCGACGGGCTCGGCCCGGTCGGAGATGGTATGCACACACGCGAGGAATATCTGGATCTGCGGTCGCTCCGACGACGAATCGTGCTGCTGGCCGATCTCCTGCCGACGCTGTGATGATGCGAAATCTCAGAACACAGGGTTTCGAAGTGTTCGGAATGGAGTTCGAACGGTGAGACGAACCATTTTCATGATTGTCGCGGTGTTGAACACGGCCGTCGCAGGGGCGCAGGGAGTGGAAGCCGGCCGGTCACCTCGTGTTGATCGGCGGTGGGGAAAAGCCGGCCGCAGCGATGCGGAAATTCGTCGAGCTCGCGGGGGGACCTTCGGCGCCGATCGTCGCGATCCCGACCGCCTCGGAGGAACCCGACACTCGCCTCGTATTATCTTGAGCTGTTCAGGGACGAATACGGCTGCACCAATGTCGAGGTCCTGGACATCACGACCAGGGACGACGCCTCGCGCTCAGATTACGCCGACATTGCCGCCAATGCGCGCGGCATTTTTTTCGGCGGCGGCGATCAGAACCGCATCACCCGGGCGCTGCTGGACACGCCGGTGGGTACGGCGATCGCGAACGCCTTCGCCGGCGGCGCCGTGATCGGCGGCACCTCGGCGGGAACGGCCTGCCAGAGCGCACTCATGATCACCGGCGAGGGTGACTTCACGGTCATCCGAGCGAACAGCGTCGAGCTGGCGCCGGGATTCGGTTTCTTTCGCGGCGTGATCGTCGACCAGCACGTCATCGCCCGCCAACGCTCGAACCGTCTGATCTCCGTCATCCTCGAGCACCCCGACCTGGTGGGAGTCGGCGTCGATGAGGACACCGCGGTGTGGGTGCGTCCGGACGACACCTTCGTGGTCATGGGCGCGGGCTCGGTCCTGGTGCTCGACGCCTCGAGAGCGACCGTCACGCGGAGCTCCCGGAGAGGACGGGAAGGACCTTCTCGGCGTCCGCGACCTGCGCGTCCACGTTCTCGTGCCCGGGGAAGGCTTCGACCTCGCCAGCCGCACCGTGCTCGACGGCGGGCCCGCACTCTCAGATCGACCCTGAACGGCCAGTCCTACTTCGCCGGGCGGAAGTCCTGCGGGCGCAGCATCGGCAGTCCCCGTCTGCCCGCCACCACCCCGTCCCGAACCAGGGCGAGGTTGGAGGGTTTGAAGAGCGGTATGTAAACGAATCGCTCGCTGACCCTCAACACTGCACTTTGCAGCTTTTCGAGTCGAAGAGTGGACTGTGGTTCGGTCACCGCGCTCTCGATGAGGGCATCGATCTCGGAGTCGGAGAGGTCGGCACCGTTCAAGGTGCCGAGGCCGCGGACAGGGTCTCGAGTGCGAACAAATGCTTCGAGGAACTTCGACGCATCGGCCACCCGGAAGGTCCAGGTAAAGACAAAAAGGTCGTGTGAAGAATCCTCGATACGGCGGTAGAACGCCTCATAAGGGAGACTTTCGCCCTCGACATCGAGAGCGATGGCCTTCAGGTCAGACAACAGGTGTTCGGCGACCTGGGCATTGCGCTCCGTAAAGGCCAGCTTCGGCGGCTCTCCGGGCCGGTAGCCGGCCTCTGCCAGCAATCGGCGAGCAGCATCCAGATCCACCTTTGCTCCCCGGTGATCGGGGCTGTAACCGAAGACCTCGGGGGGCACGAGAGAATACGCCGGTTGAGCCGCACCTTCAGGGAAGATAGATGCCACCAGGTGCGGCCGGTCGATCGCGAGGCTGATCGCCTGCCGGACCCGGATATCGCTCAGTTGCGGAACCGACGAGTTCAGACCGAGATAGGTGATGGCCACGGCGGGGCTCGCGATCACCCGCCAGTGCTCGATGAAACGGTGGTCCTCCACATAGCTGAAGGAAACCGACGCAATCACGTCCAGCTTGCCGAGGTGCAGGAGGGTGGCGACGTCCTCCTGAAACGGCACGAACTGAATCTGGACCTCCGGGTATTCGGCCGGTTCGGCCCAATAGCCATCCCACCGTCGCAGGACGATCGGCCCCTGGACCGAGCCGACTTGCCATGTATAAGGCCCTGTTCCCACGGGCACCTGGGGATCGAAATCGATTGGCACAATCGGCACCGATTCCAACCGTGTCAGGAGCAACGGCGCTGGAGCCCCGGTCGTGATCTCGATGATCCGGTCCTCGCCGGGCAACTCACGAACGTCTGAGATCTCGTCGAGTTGGTGGCCGGAAACGGTGCTCGATCGCGCGCGATTGAGAGACGCCACGGCGTCTTCGGGTGTCAGCGGCCTCCCGTCGTGAAAAGAAACGCCCTCGCGGATGTGAAGATGCCAGGAGTGGCTGTCCGGGGTCGTCCATCGATCGGCCAGACCGGCCCGGATCGGAAGCCCCGGCTCGAGAATCACCAGGCTCTCGTACACCGCAGACAGGACTGTTCGGGTCACGGTGTCGGAATGCGCCTGGGGGTCCATCGTCACCAGCTCGTGCGGGTAGGCCATACGAAGAGTCTCGATTTCAGGCTCGCCGGCACACCCGAAGGAAATCAATACCACCACGACGACGAAGCACAGCCTTCTCATCAGAGACCCAGTCTACCCAGTCTTCAGACCGGTCAGTTCGAGGGAAAGCTGCCACAATCTTGCCGCGGACTCGGGGTTCCGAGCAGCCTGCGACGGTTGACTCAGACGCCGTTTTTCGTAGTACCCGCCGCTCTGGCCCTCGACCTCCGGCGACGCGGCAAGCCAGACGGCCGTGTCCGCCCCCTTTTCAGGCGTCAGGAGGAAGGAACCGGCCAGCTTGAACCAGAGACGAATGAACGAGGGGCCCCGGCGGCCGAAACCGGTCCGCACCACTCCGGGGTGGAGGCAGGTCGCAGTGACCCCGGAACCATCGAGTCGCCGCGCAAGTTCGCCGGTAAACAGAATGTTCGCGAGCTTCGACGCGCCATAGGCCCGCCACGATGAGTATCCGCCCGTTGCCGACACGTCCTCGAAGTCGATCACATTCCCCCGGTGGGCATCTGAAGCCACCGTCACGACCCGTGCCGGCGCGCTCTCCTGAAGACGATCGAGCAGCAGGTTGGTCAAGAGAAACGGTGCCAGATGGTTGACAGCAAAGGTGGTTTCGATGCCGTCTTCGGTGAGGAGGTGGTCGCCCAACGTCAGACCCGCGTTGTTGACGAGTACGTTGATGGAATCGTACCGTTCGAGCAGCGTCGCCGCAAGGCCACGAATCTGTTGCTGCGACGAGAGATCGCACAGCAGGAGTTCGACCCGGTCGTTGCCGGTGCGGTCGACCACCTCGGCGCGGGCCGCCTCGCCACGCAAAGCATCCCTCGCCACCATCACCACCCGAGCGCCCCGCGTAGCGAGTCCGCAGGAAATCTCCTTGCCGATCCCGCCATTTGCGCCGGTCACCACGCAGGTCCGACCACTCATCGATTGATTGCCTGTCACCATATGGGCGAGCATCATACACGCTCGATTTCGAATCTCGAATTTTGGATTTCGAATTTCCCGCCCACCCATCCCCGAAAGTGCCGATTCATCGCAGACGGGAAAGGCGGCATTCCCAACCCGATCTGCGTCCATCCGCAACACCTGCGTTTTCCCCGGGTGGGTGGAAAAATCCGAAATCCGAAATCCGAAATCCGAATTCCTCAGTCTGCAGAGATCACCGGGTTCGTGAGCGTCCCGACCCGCTCGATCTCGACGGTGACCTCGTCGCCCGGGTTGAGCGGGCTGACGCCGGCCGGCGTGCCGGTGAGGATCAGGTCTCCAGGTTCGAGCGTCATGACCGCAGTGATGTAGGCGATGAGGACCGAGGGTGAAAACACCATCTGCGACGTGCGCGCCTGCTGACGCACCTCTCCGTTGACGGTGCACCGCACACCGAGATCGCCCACCTCTTCCTCGGACAGGCCGCTGACGATCCACGGGCCCAACGGGCAGAACGTGTCGAAGCCTTTGCCCCGGGTCCACTGGGCATCCGATCTTTGGAGATCGCGGGCCGTCACGTCGTTGGCGCAGGTGACGCCGAGAACGTGCCGCCAAGCGTGATCCGGGGACACTCCCCGACAACGCCGTCCGATCACCAGCGCGAGTTCGGCCTCGTGCTCGACCTGGTCGCGAGAGCTCGGGCAGAACGATTTCCTCGCCAAACCCGATGACCGCCGACGGCGGTTTGAGGAACAGCAGCGGTTCGGTCGGGACATCCGCTCCGTGCTCGGCGGCGTGGGCGGTGTAGTTGCGACCGACGCAAACGATCTTGGACGGCGTCACCGGAGGCCCGGGCCGGTTGG